>JBOFWM010000074.1:0-16509 GCA_051653625.1 Lachnospiraceae bacterium | reverse complement strand
TATATCATGGAAGAACCTAAGACTTCATCAGGTATTCGTTATATTCCAATGTCTCGAGAAGTAAGCGAGTGTTTTAGACATATTATTTCAAAGCGAAAGAAGCCAAAAGTGGAACCAATGATTGATGGCAAATGTGGTTTTCTATTTTTGGATAAGAATCATATGCCGATGGTGGCGCTTCATTGGGAAAAGTATTTTAAACATATCTTGGAGAAGTACAATAGTCTTTATAAAGTCCAGTTGCCAAAGATAACGCCTCATGTATGCAGGCATACCTTTTGTGGCAACATGGCAAGGGCAGGGATGAATCCTAAAACCCTACAATATATTATGGGGCATAGTGAAATTGGAGTGACCTTGAACACCTATACTCATATGGGATTTGAAGATGCATCAGCGGAGATGCTGGCAATGGAATGTTAGTCTGCCAAAGGAATTTTCGCTGTCGTAAAAGCTTTTAATTTACGACAGGTTTTACGACACTTGATGGATGGGATAAGCGAAAATAAGCAAATTTATACCGAAAAACGGTAAGAATGACACTGTCAATAAAATGGCGTAAAATAGAGAGAAAGTCAGTAAAATCAAGCGTTTACAAGGAGAATCAATAGATGATAAAAGTTTTATTCGTCTGCCACGGCAATATTTGTCGTTCAACAATGGCAGAATTTGTGTTAAAACATTGGATAAAAGAAAGAAATTTAAACAACATATATGTAGAGTCTGCAGGAACAAGCAGAGAAGAAATAGGAAACCCGGTTCATTATGGAACGAAAAATGAATTACAAAAATACGGGATTCAAATAGAAAAAAGAGGGGCAAGACAAATTACGAAGGAAGATTACGATAATTTTGATTTTCTTATTGGAATGGATCAAAGAAATGTGGAAAACATGCTCCGATTTTATGGTGGAGACAAAGAAGAAAAGATTTCAAAGCTACTCGATTACACCAATCGAAAAGGAAGTATTGCAGATCCATGGTATACTGGAAATTTCTCAGAAACCTACCAAGATGTATGCGATGGGCTCGAAGGATTTTTATCTAGTGCAAAAGTAAGAAAAATGTGGTAAAATTATTCGTCAGTAAAAGGTTTACAAGAAAGGCGAATCAAAAACTATGAAAAAGATTCTAGACAAAATGTCTGTACTACTAGATAAGAAGCAAAAGCGCACCATGATATTTATTGTGTTTTTAATGCTAATAGGAGGTGTATTAGAGAGTTTAAGTATTTCTGTAATCATCCCAGTTATTACTGCATTATTAAATCCAGACTCTGTTACTACAAACAGGTTTTTTGCAGCAATATATAATGTGTTTGGGTTAAATAGTGTGATGCAATTCACTGTTTTAATGATGGTGGCACTTATTTTAGTCTTTATTTTAAAGAATTTATTTTTATTTTTTCAAAATGTGGTACAACTTCGATTTGTTTATACCAACCAATTTCAAACATCAAGACGTATGATGATTAACTTCATGCAACGTCCTTACGAATACTATTTAAATGCAGATACAGCTGTAATACAAAGAAACATAACATCCGATGTAAATAATATGTATGGACTTATTTTAAGTGCATTACAATTAGCAAGCGAATGTGTTGTGTTTGTTTGTATTGTAGGTGTATTATTTGCTATGGATGCCATGATGATTATAGTGATTACCGCACTTCTTGTTTTTGTATTGTTTATCATTAAAGTTATTTTAAAACCAATTATGATAAAAGCTGGACAAGATAATCAAAAATACTATAGTGGATTATTTAAATGGATTGAACAATCTGTAATGGGAATCAAAGAAATTAAGATTGCAAATAAAGAACGACACTTTATTCATGAATATGCAAAATGTGGTTCGGGATATGTAGAAGCGGTACAAAAATATAATATTTTTAATTCCACTCCAAGGCTATTAATTGAAACGGTTTGTATTTGTGGATTAGTGTTGTATATGTTGATTTCGATTTTGAGTGGAATGGATGTTGTTGATCTGCTTCCACAATTAACAACATTCGCTATGGCAGCAATGCGACTAATACCAAGTGCGAATAGAATAAATAACTATTTAACTTCTATTTCTTACTTTGAACCATTTTTCATGGGAGTAAGTGATGAATTACAATTAGAAATTAATGATAAAAATGTAGAATATGATCCAAATGCATATTTAAATAAAAAAGAAGCAACAAAACTTCCGGTTAAGAAAAATATCTTATTAAAAGATATTACGTATGCATATCCAAATACAACAAAGAAAATTTTTGATCATGCAACAATGGAAATACCGATTGGGAAATCCGTTGGTATTGTAGGAACATCAGGGGCAGGTAAAACAACTGTTGTAGATGTTCTATTAGGACTATTAAAACTTGAAAGTGGAACAATCTTAGCAGATGGTGTAGATGTATTTGAGAATTATGAAGGATGGCTTAAAAATATTGGTTATATTCCACAAAGTATTTTTATGATAGATGCTACCATACGAGAAAATGTTGCATTCGGTTATTCGAAAGCAGATATTGATGACAAACGTGTTTGGAAAGCATTAAAAGAAGCGCAATTAGATGAATTTGTAAAAGGATTACCAGAAGGCTTAGATACAGGAATTGGCGAAAGAGGAATTCGATTGTCTGGTGGTCAACGCCAAAGAATTGGAATTGCAAGAGCGTTATTTGAAGATCCAGAAGTACTTGTTTTAGATGAAGCAACCTCTGCGCTTGATAATGAGACAGAAGCTGCAATTATGGATTCTATTAATCGATTACATGGTAGAAAAACGCTAATTATTATAGCGCATCGCTTACAAACCATTGAAAAATGCAATATGGTATATCGTATAGAAGATGGAAAAGCAAAAATAGAAAGAAATAGTAACGAAAAATAGGATGGTTAGTAAGATGAAAAAATTATGGGATTTAGGTATGACAATTTATAGAAAATACGAAGAAGGCATTAATTATTTAATCTTCGGATTTCTGGCATTTGTTGTAAATTACGTTGCATATGCAGCATGTACAAGAGTACTTTCGCTAGATTATATGACATCTACAGTGATATCGTGGGTGGTAGCTGTAAGCTTTGCATATTTTACAAATCGTACTTTTGTTTTTAAGAGTAAAGTAAAAGATAGAGCTGGAATTATAAAAGAAGTTACAACATTTGTAACAGCAAGAATTGCGACAGGTGTGTTAGAACTTATATTGATGTTTCTTTTTGTGGATATGATTGATATGAATGATTTGATTGCAAAAGGAATCTGTCAATTTATTGTTATTTTATCAAATTATATCTTTAGTAAATTGTTTATCTTTAAAAAATAAAATTACGATTTAATAAAAGGAGGGATTTGTGTGAAAAAACAAAAACGTAATGCAAATTTTGAATTACTTCGAATTATTGCGATGTTTATGATTGTAATACTTCATTATTTGTCAAAAGGAAATGTATTGAAAGATTTTGAAACAAATACAACTTCAGTAAATATTGTAGCATGGATCATCCAAGCCTTTTGTGTAGTTGCAGTAAATGTTTATGTTTTAATCAGTGGATATTATTTAGTAAAAAAAGAGTTTCGCATTAAAAAATGGCTAGGTATTGTTTTTCAAGTATTATTTTATTCTATAACAATTCCTATAGTGTGTTATATTTTTAATATTGGGGGAATTAGAGAGTGGGGAATATATCAGTGGTTAATCGTAGTACTTCCGATGCAAATGGAACATTACTGGTTTGCTACTTCTTATCTGATTCTATATTTGATAAGTCCTTTCTTAGCAGCAGGTATAAAAACGATGTCAAAGAAAAGGCTTGAAGTTATATTATGTGTTATGATATTTGTTTTTTCAGAATTAAAGTCTTTGATCCCTATGTTGTTGTCAACTGATAAATATGGATATGATTTCGGATGGTTTATTTGTCTCTTTCTAATTGCTGGATATATTAGAATGTATGGTATGCCAGTTATAAATACAAAAGAAAAAGCGGCAATCCTTTATTTACTTAGTGTGTTTTTTGTATTTGCAATCGGTTTTGTAAGTGCAAGAATAGGAACTGAGATTGATGCATTTTCTTATTATTCAAATATGGCATATAGTTACAATTATATCCTTGTATTATCAGCATCGCTTGGATTGTTTTTATATTTCTTGTACAGAAAAATAAATCATAATTTAATTTCTAGAATTATTCTTAAAATTTCGCCATTGACTTTTGGAGTATATTTACTTCATGAAAATATTGCAATTCGCTCATTGTGGCAAGATTGGTTTGGTGTTTATCTGTATAAAAACAGTTTTTACTTCATTCCGCATATGATATTAGTTGTATCAATCATCTTTGTCATAGGTTGTAGTGTAGAATACATCAGAATAAAAATAATGAGACGAATAAAGTAAGAGAGGGATTCTTATGTTTAGTATGAATGGGACGATGCAAAAGATTTATCAACGTTACAATAAAATGATAACGAGTGTTATCTTTCCGCTTGTTTTGTTTTTTTATCCATTGATAAAGGTGAACCAAGGATTAGATTTGACAGATACTACATATAGCTTAGTTCAATATACTTATTTTCCACAAATGAGTGGAACATGGATTATTTCCACATACGTATCAAACATTATAGGATATGCAATTTCTAAATTGCCATTTGGAAATACATTGTTAGGGTTTAATTGTTATACGGGACTTTTAGTAAGTGTTTTTGTTTTGAGTTGCTATATAATATTAAAAAAATATATGCCAAATTGGATTGTATTTCTTGGAGAGTGGATAGCGATAGGATTTTGTTGGATTCCAACCACTATATTATACAATTATTTGACTTATATTTTTTTTGCAATAGGAATTCTTTTTTTATACAAAGGATTAGTGGAAAAAAAGAATCGCTTTCTTTTTTTGGCAGGAGTTTCTTTGGGGATTAATTTATTTGTAAGGATTCCAAATGTTATACAAGTTCTTTTAATTCTACCTTCTATATATTATATGGTGTTAGAAAAAGAAAAGATGGAAAATATAGTAAAAAAAATAGGGATTTGTATTGGTGGTTTTTTACTAGGTGTTTTTTTCATAATGAGCATGGTAGTGGCACAATATGGAATAAGTGGAATTTTTGAAATGGTAACAGGGTTGATGTCGCTTCAAGAAGCAGACGATACTTATACATTATTTTCTATGATTCAATCTGTTGTGAATGCATATACAAGAACTTTTTTCTGGGTTAGCTTTTTATTAGCAGGGATTGCAATAGGAATGGCAATGTTTTCAATTGCTAAGACAAAGTATATTACACTTAAAAAAAGTATATATATTTGTGGGATTCTCATTCTTTTTCGCTTCTTTTGGGGAAGAGGAATGTTTTCATTTCGTTATTATGAAGATTATTCAAGTATGTTTGAATGGGGAATGGTTGGGTTATATTTATCATTTATTGCCATCATAATTTTAATAATGGATGAAAAAAATTCCAATGAAGAAAAAGTATTAGGGGCAATTGGTTTATGTATCATTCTAATAACACCATTAGGTAGCAATAATTATACGATGCAAAATTTGAATAATTTATTTTTACTTGCGCCTATCACAATTTATCAATTTGTAAAATTAATTCGAAGAAAAAGAAGGAATTTGCATTTTGTATTTCCTTGGAAATGCATGATTGTCGCAGTTTTTCTTCTTATTACTGTACAAAGCATAGGATTTCATGTAAAATTTGTCTTTAGAGATGGAATGGATGGAACAAAAAGAGAATATTTATTATCGGAAGAAACCATATCAGGCATCTATACTACACATGATCATGGAATTCAAGTAGAAAAGATCATAGATGAGATGAAAAAAAAGGATACTACAAATAAAGAAGGCATCTTTTTTGGGAATTGTCCAGGATGGTCATATGTATTAAAAATACCACCAGCACTTGAAAATGCTTGGCCGGATTTAAACTCATATGCAGTAGAGAATTTTAAAAATAATCTTTTGGAATTAGAAGAAAATCCAATCATCTTTATTCAAACAACAAGCAATTTAAGTGAATTAGGGATGGAAAAATTACAAATACTACAGGAGTATATGGATACCAATGCTTATCAAATCTATCTTGAAACACAAGATTATATAATATATTTACCAAGGGAAAGTGGGGCATAATTTATGAATCAAATTAATTTTAATGTACCTTCCTTTTTAGGAAAAGAAGTAGAGTATATAAAAGAAGCAATTGAAGCACAAAAAATTTGCGGAGATGGTAAATTTACAAAAAATTGCAATCAATGGATAGAAGAGCATACAAGTACAAAAAAGGCCCTCCTTACAACTTCTTGTACGCATGCATTAGAGATGGCGGCGTTACTTCTTGAGGTAAAAGAAGGCGATGAAGTCATCATGCCGTCTTATACGTTTGTTTCAACTGCCGATGCATTTGTACTTAGAGGAGCAACACCTGTATTTGTTGATATTAGACCAGATACAATGAATCTTGATGAAACAAAAATTGAAGATGCTATTACAGATAAGACAGTGGGCATTGTTCCAGTTCATTATGCAGGAATTGCATGTGAAATGGATACAATAATGGCGATAGCAAAAAAACATAATCTTTGGGTGGTAGAAGATGCAGCACAAGGGGTTATGGCAACATATAAAGGGAAAGCATTAGGAACGTTTGGAGAGTTTGGATGTTTTAGCTTCCATGAAACGAAAAATTATACCATGGGAGAAGGTGGTGCAATTCTGATTCGTGATGAATGCAATATTGAAGCCGCTGAAATTATTCGTGAAAAAGGAACAAATAGAAGTAAATTCTTTCGCGGACAAATTGATAAATATACATGGGAAAATTTTGGGTCTAGTTACTTGCCAAGTGATATGAATGCAGCATATTTATATGCGCAATTAGAAAAAGCAGTAGAAATCAATGAGAATCGATTAAAATCATACCATGCGTATCAAGAAAAATTATTACCTTTAAAAGAAAGAGGATGCATTGAGCTTCCTACTGTTCCAGAAGGTTGCGTTCATAATGCGCATATGTTTTATATAAAAGTAAAAGACTTAGAAGTAAGAAGTGCACTTATTTCTTATTTAAAAGAAAAGAACATCCTGTCTGTTTTTCATTACATTCCCCTTCATAATGCACCAGCAGGAATGAAATTTGGACGTTTTCACGGAAAAGATGTATATACAACAAAAGAGAGTGAGCGATTACTTCGTTTGCCAATGTATTACAACTTAAAAGAAGAAGAAATTCAATATATTTGTGAGCAAATCATAGAGTTTTTTAAAAATGTTTAAGGGAGAAAAAGAGTAAATGGAAAAGAAAGAAAGAATAGCCAATATAAGACATACCATGATTATGCTGCTTCTTTTCTTTTTTGTGCTCTTTTTCTTTTTTGATTTTTATTACGATTTAAATGATGACACCTTAATCAAAGATATTTTGTCAGGACGATATACAGGAACGCCAGATGGGAAAAATGTGCAAATGCTTTATCCGATCGGGGCGTTAATCGCAGGGATGTATCGTTTGATTCGTTTCATACCATGGTATGGCATTTTTTTATGTGGAACAATATTTTCTTGTATGTTTATGATTGGAAAACGTTTAATTAAGAATACAAAAAACATTGCAGAAAAATATATCCTATTGTTTTTCGTTGTTTTATTTTTTGGAGCAGTATTTTTATGGGAAATTATAATGATTCAATATACGGTCATTAGTGCCATGCTAGCTGCCACAAGTTGCTTTTTACTTCTTACACAAGAACGCAACTTACCGATTAAGAAATTTTTCAAAAGAAATATTATTACAATGCTCTTTGTGCTTTTATCGTTTATGATTCGAACGGAAATGTTGCTTCTTATGACACCATTTATTGCACTTGCAGGTTTGTTTTCCTGGTCAAAAGAAAAAGACATTTTAAAAAAGGAGACAATCATCAAATATCTAGGAATGATTTCCATTCTCGTTCTATCTTGTAGTGCTAGTGTTCTTATTCATACAGTGGCGTATAATAGCACGGAATGGAAAGAATTTTTAGCGTTTTTTGATGCAAGAACAAAAGTTTATGATTTTACTTGGTATCCAGAAGAATACACAAAAGATTTAAAAATCAGCGAAAGTCAATATGAATTAATTAAGAGCTACAATTTTTCCTTAGATGAGACGATAGATAGCAAGATGTTATTTCAAATTGCAGACTATATGGAAAAACATGCAGAGAATGAAAGTACTTTAAGTAAATTGATACGTGCAACAAAAGAATATCAATATCATCTAACGCATTTTACAGATAAACCGTATACGATTCTTGTATTTATGTTCTATGCAACACTTCTCATAGTCGGATTCTTACAGAAAGATAAATCGTTGTTTTGGAAGATTCCTATGATGGGGATTTTTAGAAGTGTTCCATGGATTTATGTGATATATCATAATCGTGTGCCAATACGAATTAGCCATTCTTTGTATATGATTGAAATGTTGGTACTGATTGCGCTTATTTATACGTATATGGTGGACAAGGATAGCAATAAAAAAGGAAATAAGGTAACAGTATTTCTTTGGGGAATGATTCTTTGTGTTGTTTTGCCGTATAGTGTAAAAAGTGTAAAAATAGAACAAAATCAAAGGGAAACCATCAATGAATCGTATAAAGAGTTTATCTCTTATGCAAAGAATCAGGAAAATGCATACTTTTTCATGGATGTTTACACAAGTGTTTATTTTACGGAGAAAATATTCACGGAGGTAGACAATAGTAGCCGTAACTTTGATATTTTGGGTGGATGGGGAGCAAAAAGTCCGCTTTCAAAACAACATTTGATGCAGTACAATATAGAAGAAAATAACATCGATGAGGAGTTGATAAGTAGTGATTTTGTTTACTTTGTAACATCGAAAGAGCGTAACCTCGATTTTTTAAAATTATATTATGCATCAAAAGGAATTGAGATTACATTGGAAGAAATAGAGCAAGTTGGAAGCAAAAATCCACTCATGATATATAAAATAAAAAGGGAGAATTAAATTGAGATTATATTTACGACCTATTACAAAAGAAGATATAGATTTGATTATTGCTTGGCGAAATCATGAATCTGTGAGAAAATTCTTTATTTTCCAAGAAGATTTTACAAGAGAAAATCAATTGAAATGGTTTGAAGAACACTTAGAGACAAAGAATGCATTTCAATTTATTGTTTGTGAAAAAGAAAGCGATCGATTAATTGGATGTACGTACTTAAGAGATTATTCCAAAGCGCATCACAAGGCAGAGGCAGGGATTTTTTTAAACCCACAATGTGAGAGACAAAAAGGGTATGGAAGCGAAGCCATGGAATTAACAGTAGAATTTGGATTTCAAGAATTGAAGCTTCACAAAATATTTGCGCGCGTATACGAAGACAATTTGTCCTCAAGAGGAGTCTTTGTGAAAAATGGATTTGAAAAAGAGGCGTGTTTGATAGATGATGTTTGTGTCAATAATGAATATAGAAATATTGTTCTTTATGGAAAAATCAACCCAGAATACAAGTTAAAAGGATAAAAGTATGAAAAAGAAAGTAAGTTTTGTTATTCCGTGTTACAAATCAGCACAAACCATTGAAAGTGTTGTAAATGAAGTGCAAGAAAGCATGGAAAAGCTAGAACAATATGAATTTAATATTATATTAGTGAATGATGCATCACCAGATGATACGTTTGAGGTAATTACAAAGTTATCAGAAACACATCCAAATATTTTAGGAATTAATTTAGCGAAAAACTTTGGTCAACATGGTGCATTAATGGCAGGATTTCATCATGCAGTAGGAGAGATTATCGTTTGTCTTGATGATGATGGACAAACACCAGCAAATGAAGTTTATAAATTGTTGGAAAAAATTGAAGCGGGTGATGACGTTGTATATGCAAAATATGATGTAAAAAAGCATTCTTCATTTCGTAATCTTGGAAGTTATGTCAATGAAAAAATGGCAGAATTTTTATTAGGAAAGCCAAAAGAATTATACGTTTCTAGTTACTTTGCAGCAAAGAGATTTGTGGTAGAAGAAATGATAAAATATAGCAATGCATTTCCATATGTTATTGGACTTGTTCTACGAACAACAAAACGAATATCAAATGTATCGGTAAAACATAGAGATCGTGAAATAGGCACCTCTGGTTATACCTTAATAAAATTATTGGGACTTTGGTTTAACGGATTTACCGCATTTAGCACAAAACCTCTTCGTATTGCGACATTAATTGGTATTAGTTGTGCGGGAATTGGATTTATTTATGGCATCTATACGATTTTAAAAAAATTCTACAATCCTCTTGTACCAATTGGGTTTAGTTCGCTCATGGCAGCACTGATGTTTATAGGTGGAATGCTAATGTTAATGTTGGGGCTAATTGGAGAGTATGTGGGACGAATGTATATTTGTATGAACAATGCACCACAATTTGTAATTCGAGAAAAAGTGGGAGAGGAAAAATGGGGAGAGTAGACACACAACAAAATGCAAAACATATGTTACTTTCATTTGTTGGTGCAATTGCTGGAACAATTACGCTAAGTCAGACCATGGCATTTGATTCAATCTATGAAAGTGTAAAGTATAGTAATAGTTTCTTTTCAGCAGTTGTTACAATTTTGCTTGGAATTGTTCTTTATCAAAGTATGCGTTACACCATGGATGCATCAAGAAAAGAAAGAATGCTATCCGTTTGCTTTTCTATTATGATATCCATTGCACTTGTGCTTGGAAAATATTTAGAAACAATAGAATCCATTCCTCTCTCTTCTGTGCAACTGTGGCTTTGCATTGTAGTGATTGCTACGATAAGTTCTGTTATAATTCATGCAAGTTGGAAATTTTTAGATATCACAATTAAACAACATAGTCAAATTATGCAAAAAGAAAATATTAGTTTTTTCAAAACTTTTATTTTCTTTTTCGCATGTTTTTTTATTGTATTTCTGGCATTTTATCCAGGGGCATTCGTATATGATGCACAAGATGAATATATGCAAGTTGTAACAAGAAATTTTACCTCGCATCATCCAATCACACATGTGTTATTGCTTGGGGGGATTGTGCAGTTTGGAAATAAATTTTTAGGAAGCGTCAATTATGGAATTGCCATGTATACTCTTTTTCAAATGGGGATTGTGGCCGCAGTTTTATCATATATCATACAGTTTTTGCAAAAAAGATATGTCTGTCGAAAAGTGCTACTTGCAACAATTGTATTTTATGGAATATTTCCAGTGATTTCACTATATGCAATTTGCTCTGCAAAAGATACGCTCTTTACAATGGCGTATCTTGTTACTATTTTACAGATTGTTTCATATTTTGAAAATACAGCAATGTTTTTGGCGAAAAAAAGAAACAGTATTGCATTAATTCTTGCAGGAACAATGATGATGTTATTGCGAAACAATGGATTCTATGCATATATCGTTTGGAATGTTATGATGGTTTTCGTGTGGATTGTTTTAAAAATGAAAAAAAAGAAGGAAATAACGAGAATTACAAAAAAATATGTAAGTTACTTTTTTCTTTTTGCTTTTGTAACAGTATTGTTATATACTGTCATAAATTCAGGATTATTGCTTGTAGTCAACGCAAAAACAGGGGGAAAACAAGAAATTCTGACGGTACCAATACAACAATTGGCAAGAGTATATGTAAACGATGAAAATGCATTTACGGAAGAAGAAAAAGAAGTTCTTTATCGTTACTTACCAAAAGAGGGGCTTGAAAAATATACACCGCGTATTTCTGATTCTTTAAAAAGCACATTTGATAATGAAACATTTAATGAAAATTCAAAAGACTTTTATCTACTGTGGATAAAAAAAGGGATCGAAAATCCTGTAACATATATCAATGCATGGTTGATGACTTCTTATGGGTATTGGTATCCAGATGCGCAGATGAATGTATATAAAGGAAATCAAGTATTTACCTTTCAATATAAAGACAGCTCTTATTTTGGATTTGAAACAGAATTGCCAGGAGTACGAGAAAGTAAAATACCAATAGTAGAAGAATTGTATCGTAAAATTTCTTTGGAATTATTTCAACAACAAGTGCCAGGTATTTCTATGTTATTTTCACCTGGATTTATGCTTTGGTTACTAGTATATTTGATCTGTTTTCAAATCTATTGTAAGAAAAATAGAACGTTGCTACTGAGTGAAATAATGATTCTTCTCATAGGGGCAACATTTCTACTAGGTCCTACTTATTTGGTCCGTTATGTATGGGGATTGTGGATACTTGTTCCAATAAATATCGCTTTTAGTTTGAACAATCAAATGCTATATGAAAAATATGTAAATTATGGTACAATAGATAAGTTTATAGAAGGAGAAATAAAGTGAACCAATGGATAGATAAAAGCAAAGCGATAAAATACGTTATATGGGGAATCTTACTATGTGTTTTTCTCATGATTTGGCCAATCGGTTTGATTCATCCTGTTTTAGAATCAAAAAGTGATGAAGTAGTATTAGAAGAGTCTGGTCCTATTAATGTAGAAACAAATGGTACACAGATGTTTCTTGCACAAGGGAAGAAACTTGAGGCAATCGATTTATACGTTGCAAATACACCATATAATGAAATTATGACATTTCGTGTATATGATAGTGGATATAACCAATTATGGGAGCGTTTTATTGTCTTGCAAGAAAAAGAGTATAACTTACCAGGATTTGTAAGAGTGGAAATTGATCTTGAGGTCGAAGAGGGTTGGGCGTATTATTACACAGTAGAAGGCCTAAGTGCAGATTTATATTTGAACTTAGAAGACAACAATACTTCCACTTCCTTTGCAAATGGAAATATGAGTTATGGTGGAAATGAGATGGAAGGCATAAATATTATTGCAAGATATCGCTATGAATCCTCTTTTCCAATATGGGCCATTGTAAGTATGTTTCTTCTGGTTGTTGCACTAGGATATGGCGTGCATAAGTGGATGGATAAATGGTATCCTATCTTTTTTACGGAGAAAAAAATAAAAGTACAGACAATGATTCAATGGATTGGGAATCCAATACTTGTAATAAGTTGTATTCGATTGTTGTATCTTGTGTTTCCAGGTAGAGCATTTGGAACGGGCGTTGTAAATTATCTTGTATATTATGTGGGAATACTTTTGGGATTTACAACACTATGGATTGGATTAAATTACAAAAGAGTACAAGAGGTTAAGATTTCAATTCCGCATTTTTTGCAAAGTGTGGCATTTGCGGGGATAGTATGGTCTTGTTTTGAATATATGAATGGATTGTATGAGATTCATCATTCTTATGGAATTTGTAAAATAATAAGTTGGTCAGCGGTTTTTGTTATTTGTACGTATTCCAAAAAAGAGTTGCTTCGTATATGGAATTTGATTTATATAATTGTGGTACCTATTTTTGTATATTTTTATAAAAAACCTTTTATTGGAGAGGTAGAATTAGAAAAATTATCGCAATTGCAAGGCTATGTCATCTTCTTTGCAGGATTTGTAATTTTAAATACAATGATCCATATTGTAGAAGTAGTGAGAAAGAAAAGAGTAGTGTATGGAACGTTTTATGCACCATTTGCGATTGCAACAGGTGGAATCTTTCTGCTATTTGTACTATTTAGAAATACAAGAGACTGGCCTGTGATAATGGTAATTCTGTTTGTTCTCTTTTACTTTAGAATGTGGATTTATGAAAAAAGAGGAATGATTCTACCAGTAATATGCAATGGAATTCTATTCAATTTTCTTTTCGCTGTTTGTTATAGTTGGATGCATAGACCATACTTAAAATATATCTACTATCGTTATCAAATGATGTATCATACAGTTACAATGACTGGGGTTTATTTAACACTCGTTATTGCGGCAATTGTAGTGAAATTATTTTTAAGATATAAAACATGCACAAAGTGGCAAGAATTATGGAAAGAGTTTTCATTGCTTGGACTTGCATTATCTTTTTTGTTTATGACAATGTCTAGAACGGGATACTTTGCAGTAATTGGAATGGTGATATTTTTGATTCTATTTATCGCTATGTGTGAAAAGCAAAAGAAACTATTAGGAATTACAAAAAGAATAGTACTTGTTGTATCCTCTTTTATTCTATTCTTTTTTACAACGTTTACAGCAACAAGAATCATTCCAGCAATTGTAAACGATCCAATTTATTCAGAAGTAGAATTGACCGGATATGAAATTAAGAAATATGACGCGACAGATCATCCAAATTATATGGACTTTAATCGCTTTATTTATGCAAGTAAAGAAAAATTGTTTGCGGATGCAACAGAAGAACTCAAATTATTAGATGCAAAAGAATTATTTTTAGTAAGTGTTGGAGAATTAAACACCGTACCTGATTTAGGAAATGAAAATGATTTTACCAATGGAAGAATCGACATTTTTAAAGAATATATTGCAAACTGGAATATGTTTGGACACGATAAAATGGGTGTAGAAAGTTCTTGGGGAGAAACACTTGTACATGCACATAATGCTTTTTTACAAGTGATTCATGATCATGGATTGATTACAGGTGTAGTGTTTATCCTTTTTGGGATAATTGCATTGGTAGTATCGTGTATCCGATATAAAAAATACAAGAAATGTTACTATTTACTAACGATAGCTATAATTGTTGGATTTACAGTATCAGGTATGACAGAGTGGACCTTCCATATTGCAAATCCAATGGGATTTACATTACTTACTGTAATCACACCACTTTTATTTAAGGAAAGCGAAAAATATGAAGAAAATCTTGAATTATAAATTATTATATCGAAGAACATGTCTTATTGTATATGACATTGCAAGTATTTTACTTGCTAGTTTTTTTGCAATTGCAATGCGTTATGAATTTGAATACGATATGATTCCTGATTATTTCTTGCAAACAATCATACGATTTTTACCATTTAATATCATACTGACACTTTTTGTTTTCTATGGTTTCAAGTTATACCATAGTTTGTGGGCATTTGCAGGAGAAAGTGAATTGCAAAATTTAATTATTGCATGTTTCTTATCGTCTGCAATCAATGGAGTTGGTCTGAATGTAGTACGTGTAGGAGGCAAAGCAGTTCCAGATAGTTATTACTTTATGTATGCCTTTTCTCTAATTTCTCTTATCTTTGTAAGTCGTTTTTCGTATCGTTTTTTACGAAGCAGGAAACATAAAATGCAAAATAAGAAAAATACGACAACGGTTATGATAATAGGTGCAGGGGAGGCTGGAAATGCAATTATTAAAGAAATTGTTGCTAGTAATTACAGCACTATGTCCATTGGATGCATCATTGATGACGATTCCTCAAAATGGGGAAGTTTTATACAAGGAATTAAAGTAATTGGTGGGCGGAATAAAATTTTAGAGAGCGTTGATTTATATGGAATTGATGAAATTATCATTGCAATTCCATCCGCATCAAGATTTCAAATTCGAGAATTATTAGAAGTCTGCAAAGAAACAGAATGTAAGCTTCGTTCGTTGCCAGGAATCTATCAATTAGTGAATGGGGAAGTAAATGTTAGTAAATTACGTGATGTAGAAGTAGAGGATTTGCTTGGTAGAGATTCCATTAAAGTAGATTTAGATTCCATTTTAGAATACGTAAGTGGAAAAATTGTTATGGTTACAGGTGGTGGTGGTTCTATAGGAAGTGAACTTTGTAGACAAATTGCAAGCCATAAACCGAAGCAACTCATTATAGTAGACATTTATGAAAACAATGCCTATGATATACAACAAGAATTAGTTGCAAAATACCCGGAGTTATATTTGACGGTATTAATTGCTTCCGTTCGAAATACAAATCGAATGAATCGAATTTTTGAAGAATACAAACCAGAGATTGTATACCATGCAGCAGCTCATAAACACGTACCTTTAATGGAGACAAGCCCGAATGAAGCCATTAAAAACAATGTGTTTGGGACGTGGAAAACAGCATCTGCAGCAGCGCAAAATGGCACGAAAAAATTTGTTATGATTTCAACCGATAAAGCGGTAAATCCAACAAATATTATGGGGGCAAGCAAACGTATTTGCGAAATGATTATACAAACTTTTAATAAACATTACGAGACAGAATTTGTAGCAGTGCGATTTGGAAATGTGCTTGGAAGCAATGGTAGTGTAATTCCCTTATTTAAAAAACAAATAGCAGCGGGCGGACCAGTTACTGTTACACATCCTGATATTATCCGTTATTTTATGACAATACCAGAAGCAGTTTCTCTTGTTTTACAAGCTGGTGCATATGCCAAAGGTGGAGAAATCTTTGTTTTAGATATGGGAGAACCAGTACGTATTTATGATCTTGCAAAGAACTTAATACGTTTATCGGGATATAAACTAGAGGAAGATATAAAAATTGAATTTACAGGATTAAGACCTGGTGAAAAATTATTTGAAGAATTACTTCTTGAAGAAGAAGGATTACAAGATACAGAAAACAAAATGATTCACATTGGAAAACCAAT
>JBOFWM010000073.1:0-35440 GCA_051653625.1 Lachnospiraceae bacterium | reverse complement strand
AAGATATTTCATCAGGAGAATTATGGATTGATGGAAAATTATGTAATTATGTGGAATCTAAAGATCGTAATCTTTCAATGGTATTTCAAAATTATGCGTTATATCCTTATATGAATGTATATGAAAATATTGCATTTGGACAAAAAATGAAAAAAGTAGATAAAAATTCAATTGATTTAAAAGTAAAAGAAGTTGCAAAAATGTTATCAATTGATCATTTATTAGATCGAAAACCAAATGCATTATCTGGTGGACAAAAACAAAGAGTTGCAATTGCAAGTGTATTAGCATTATCTCCCAATTTATACTTAATGGATGAACCTTTATCCAATTTAGATGCTAAATTGCGTATGCAAATGCGAGTAGAATTAGCAAGATTACATAAAGAAATGAAGACAACAGTTATTTATGTTACACATGATCAAACAGAAGCAATGACGCTGGGAACAAAAATTGTAGTTCTTAAAGATGGAATAATTCAACAAGTTGATACACCCAAAAATCTATATAGAAATCCAATCAATAAATTTGTGGCAGGTTTTATAGGATCACCTAGTATGAATTTTATAGAATGTAAATTAAGAAAGAATACATATGGATATTTTCTTGAGTTTTGGAAACAAAAAATCGCACTTTCAGATCAAATTGGAAATGCATTAGAGTTTTGCGGCTATATCAATAAACAAATGATTTTGGGGGTACGACCAGAGGATATAGAAGTTACAAAAGAAGAGAATAATTCATTAAGTATTAAAATAGAAGTAAAGGAAATGCTTGGACATGAAGTGTTACTTCATGGATTACTTGATGAAACATCATTAATTATAAAAGAAAAAAAACAGACGAAAATTAATGCTAATGATATAATTCATGTGCGTATATTACATAAAAATATAAGATTTTTTGATATAGAAACAGAAGAAAATATCATAGGAGGATTTTAATTGAAAAAATTTAATAAGGTAGATGGATATTTTTATATTATTCCATCGTTAATTATATTTAGTATATTTTTATTTTATCCATTTTTAAAAACGATATATTTGAGTTTATATAAAACAAATAAAATGGGAGAAGCAAAAATTTTTGTAGGACTTGATAATTATATTGAAATATTAAAATCAACTTCATTTCATAATAGTCTTATGGTGACAATTCTATATGTAGTGATTGTTGTCAGCGTTAGTATGAGTATTGGTTTAATAGGTGCAATTTTATGTCAAAAAACATTTCCAGGAATTCGTTATTTTAGTACAACATATGCTTTGCCCATGGCAATTGCATCAAGTTCAGCAGCGATGGTTTTTAAAGTTATGTTGCATCCAACAATAGGGATTGTAAATAAACTTTTTGATTTTAATATTAATTGGGTTGCAGATCCTAAATATGCATTAATATGTGTTGCAATTTTAACAGCTTGGCTAAACAGTGGAATAAATTTTTTGTATTTTTCAGCAGGTCTGAGTAATATTGATGATTCTATTTATCAAAGAGCATCTATAGATGGTGCAAATGGAATGAAAAAATTTTGGTATCTGACGGTTCCAGGATTAAGTCCAATTATTTTTTATACACTCGTTGTAAATGTAATTCAAGCGTTTCAATCATTTGGGCAAGTAAAGATATTAACAGAAGGTGGACCAGGAGAGAGTACAAATTTAATTGTATATTCAATATATCGAGATGCATTTTTTAATTTTCGATTTGGAAGTGCAGCAGCACAATCAGTTATTTTATTTTTCTTAATCATGCTACTAACTCTGTGTATGTTTAAAATTGAAAAAAAAGGAGTTAAGTATTGATGGAAATAATAGAAAAACAAGTAGATTTTAAAAAAATCCAGCATAAAGCAGGTCAAAAGGCTTATTTGAAAAAACAATTAAAAAAAGTAGGACTAATTTTTTTCAATTGCATTGTTTCATTTATAATTTTGATTCCACTTTTATATGCAGTAAGTATTGCATTAATGCGTTCAAGTGAATTGATTTCACTAGATTTAAATATTATACCAAGTGAACCAACATTAGAGAACTTTAAAGAAGCACTAGAAAAAGTACCCATGCTTCAATTCGTTGGTAATTCTTTTATTGTTGCCATAATAATAACAATCGGTCAAATTATTTCATGCTCATTGGCAGCATTTTCATTTTCATTTTTGGAATTTAAAGGAAAAAATATTTTATTCTTAATTGTAATGGCGACTATGATGATTCCAGGAGAAGCTACGATTATATCAAATTATTTAACAGTAAGTAGTTGGGGATGGTTAGATTCTTACCATGTATTAATTATTCCTTATTTAACAAGTGCTATGGGTATATTTTTATTTCGACAATTTTTTATGACATTTCCTATGTCCTTATATGAATCAGCTAAAATTGATGGCTGTGGAAATTTGAGATTTCTAATTCAAATTCTTCTACCTTTAACAAAATCAGCAATGGGAGCTATGGGAGTATATACATTTATTAATGCATGGAATATGTATATGTGGCCATTATTAGTAACAGGATCAAATGAAAAAAGAACTGTTCAAATTGGTATTAGTATGTTAGATGGCGTTGATTCACAATCTGTTACTATGATGGTAGCTGGTGTTATCTTAATCATCATTCCATCACTTTTAATTTTTATAATTGGACAAAAACAATTAATAAAAGGAATGTTTTCTGGTGCTGTAAAAGGATAAATTTAAGCAAATAACCAGTTTACATATACAATTAAAATCAAATGGAGGAAATTATGAAAAAAAGAGTTTTAGCAATGGTGTTAGGTATTACTATGGTGATAGTAAATGTAATTGGGTGTGGAAGTGCTGCTACTTCTAGTGCAGAAATAAACGAAGATACAGAAACACAAAAAGTGGTTGTAACAGAAATTGCACAAATTACAGATGATGTAACAATTACATTTTGGCATTCAATGGGTGGAATTAATGGAGAGGCTATTGATTATTTAGTTGGAAAATTTAATAGTGAAAATGAATTTGGTATTACAGTAGATGCACAATATCAAGGGTCTTATGACGATACAATTAAAAAATTAACATCAGCACAAATAGGAAATATGGGAGCAGATCTTGTTCAAATTTATGATATTGGAACAAGGTTAATGATTGATTCAGGGTGGGTAATTCCAATGCAAGAATTAATTGATCTTGATAATTGGGATAGCAGTGTGATAGAAGAAAATATTGCTGCCTATTATACAGTAAATGATAGACTTTTTTCTATGCCATTTAATTCATCAACTCCAATTATGTATTATAATATAGATATGTTTAAAGCGGCAGGAATTACAGAAATTCCTGATAGCTTTGAAGGTATTCAAGCAATTGCTGATACGCTATTAGAAAAAAGTGCTGCAAAACAAGTTATGTCATTAGGGATAGACGGTTGGTTTTTTGAACAATTAATTGGAAAACAAGGATTGCATTACGTGGATAATGGAAATGGACGTGAAGGAATTGCTACAAAAGTTGTATTCGATGAAAATGGTGCTGCAAAAAAT
This sequence comes from Lachnospiraceae bacterium, assembly GCA_051653625.1. Lineage (GTDB taxonomy): Bacteria > Bacillota > Clostridia > Lachnospirales > Lachnospiraceae > SFDP01. The sequence continues at coordinate 31,930 of JBOFWM010000073.1, read as the reverse complement.
ATTTTATCAAAATGGTTAGAATTATATGAAGCTGGATATGCACCAAATTCTGGAAGAGGAAGTGATACAGCAATTACAGAATTTAGTGCAGGTTCATCAGCGATAACATTTGGATCTACAGCATCTCTTACTACAATATTGTCAGATGTGAATGGAAAGTTTGAAGTTGGAACAGCATATTTTCCTAAAATTAAAAGTGAAGATGTAGGTGGTGTGTCGATGGGAGGTGGTTCTTTATGGGCATTAAATAATGAAAATCCTCAAAAAGAAGCTGCTGTATGGGAATTTATTAAATTTTTAGTATCAGCAGAAAATCAAGCATATTGGAATGTTAAAACAGGATATTTTCCAATCACAACGCAGGCACATACAGAGCAAGTGTTTTTAGATAATATAGAAGAATATCCACAGTTTATGACAGCTATTGAACAATTGCATAATTCAGCACCGGAGTATGCAGGAGCACTAATCAGTGTTTTTCCAGAAGCAAGACAAATTGTTGAAGGTGAAATTGAAAATATGCTTAATCAATTAGAAACAGTAGATGAAGCAGTTGAAAAAATGGCATCAAGTATTAATCGTGCAATTGAAGATTACAATTTATTAAATTAAGCTTAAAATAATGATACACCCTTACAAGTTTGTAAGAGGTGTATCATTATTTTAAGCTAATTAATACAATAAAAAGAAAGGAATATAAATATATGACAAAAATATGGGCTCATAGAGGTGCTTCTGGAGGAGGCGAGTTGGGATATGCTCCTGAAAACACTTTAGCAGCATTTCAATTAGCATTAGATATGGGGGCTGATGGAATAGAATTAGATATACAATTCAGTAAGGATAATCAATTAGTTGTAATTCATGATGAGAAAATTGATCGTACTAGTAATGGCGTTGGATGGGTAAAAGATTATACATTGAATGAATTAAAAACTTTTTCTTTTCATAATGGACAAGATGATTTTTTTGGTGAACAAATTCCAACATTAGAAGAAGTATATGAATTATTAAAGGAAAGTAATTTGGAAATTAATATAGAATTAAAAACAAATATTTTTTCATATACTGGTATAGAGGAAGCTGTTGTTGAGTTGACTGAAAAAATGAATATGGATAATAAAGTTTGGTATTCTTCGTTCAATCATAAAAGTGTAACACACATAAAAAAAATAAAACCTTCCGCAAAGGTAGCATTTTTATATGCAGACGGATGGTTAGAGGTTGTTGAATATGCAAAGAAGTATCTTGTAGATGGATTGCATCCTATATTTTATAATATGATTGATAAAAAACTAATAAAAGAATGTCATAAAGAAAATTTATATTTACATTTATGGACGATTGATGATAAAGAATATATTTCGTATTTTTTAAAAAATGAAATTGACGCAATAATTACGAATGTTCCAGATATTGCATTAAAAATAAGGGATAATAAATATAATATTCATAAATAAATAAATATTATATTCATTGACAAATATAGAAAAAATGATATCATAAATTAGTTAGACTATTATTCTATAAAAGGTAGGTTATGCTATGAGTTTTTTAGAGGTATTTATAATTGGAGTAGGTTTGTCAATGGATGCTTTTGCTGTTTCTATTTGCAAAGGACTTAGTATGAAAACATTGAATTGGAAAAATGGGATTAAAGCTGGATTATTTTTTGGTGGTTTCCAAGCGTTGATGCCTATCATTGGATATATAGTAGGTGTACAATTTAGTGGACTAATACAAAATATTGATCATTGGATTGCATTTATTTTACTTATGTTCATTGGATTAAAGATGATTAAGGAATCGAGAGACGAAGAGAATGAAGTTTGTGGTGACTTTGATATAAAATCAATGACTATTTTAGCAATAGCAACAAGTATAGATGCGCTTGCAGTAGGTATAACATTTGCATTTTTGTCCGTTGATATTGTAAGTTCATCTGTTATAATTGGATGTACAACATTCTTTTTTGGTATATTAGGTATTAAAATAGGAAATGTATTTGGAATAAAATATAAGGCAAAAGCAGAATTATTTGGTGGATGTATTTTAATGTTAATAGGTGGAAAAATTCTATTAGAGCATATATTTTTTTGAATTAAAGGGGCTGGTTTGGCCCCCTTTTTTGTTAAATTAATGTGGTGTATTTTTTGTAAATATAACCATCTTTAGTCGAGTACCACCCTGTGTTTGTTTCACCAGTGATTGTAACAATAGTTCCTTTTTTATAAGTACCTACAATGTTTGAAGATTTTACAGAAGTTGGCGTAGATCTTATATTTAATAAAGTTGCTGTAATTTTTACATTAGTTTTTTTTAGGGCAGGTTGTATTGCAATTGTTTTATCATATTTTTTATAAAATAAATTTACATCAATGGGTCCTTTTGCCCATGAAAATATTTCACTTCCATATTGCCAAGCTTCATATTTTCCAATAGTAGGTTTATCTGTTGAATATCTAGCACACCAAATTTCATAATTTTTTAAGGCATTAAAGTTTACTTGTGTCTGAAACCAGGAATTGCTTGCATAAACACCAGGTGTGTAACCATGTTGCTTGATACGTTCACAAAATGCAATGATATTTTTAGTTCGATTTGCTGCTGAAAGATAATCGGCACGACCTTCTCTTTTCGCATTATAATATTCACTATCTAAATATACTGGAAGTTTAATAGGATATGGCTTAAGTTTAGCAGCGCAGTAGTCCGCAAAATCACTTGCTTCTTTTTCATTTATGGATTGATCCCAAACATAGATTCCAATGTTCATATTATTGGCTAGAGCTGTAGTTATGTAAGATTCAAATTTTTTATCTGTCACAAATTTGCCATTTGTGTAACTAATATATCCTAAGCGAATAATAATTGTATTGATTTCTTTTGCTAATTCTGACCAATTGGTAATGGTATTGTGGTGAGAAATATCAATTGTTTTGTAGCTAATATTTGACATGAAAATTCCTTCCTTGTTAATTAGAATATATCTTACTATATTCTAGATTTTGACAAAATGTTACAATAGCATCTGAATCTTAAAATAGTATTTGACATTAAAAAAATGAAATGATATTATAGCAAAGTAAAAGTAGTTAGTCATAACTAATTATGAACATATGAACATTAATACATATTTGGTAATTTATTGACAACAAGGGAGGATTAGAAAATGAAACGAATGACTACAAAAATGATTGCAATTTTTTTAATAGCAATGGGGATGATTGGATGTGGTACTGTAAACACAGTTGATAAAAAAAGTGAGGAAACATCTTTACAGGAAACACAAGAAGAGACAATTAAAATTGTATGTACAACATTTCCGCAATATGATTGGATTAAAAATATCATTGGGGATATAGAAACTAATATTGAAGTAACATTACTTTTAGATAATGGTGTTGATCTGCATAATTATCAACCATCTGTTGAGGATATTGTTATGCTTTCATCATGTGATTTATTTATTTACATTGGTGGAGAATCGGATCAATGGGTGGAAAATGTTTTAAAAGATGCAATGAATTCTAATATGAAAGTTTTAAATCTTGTAGGATTAATGGGTGATTTAATTAAGACAGAAGATATAATAGATGGAATGGAAGAAGACCATGATCACGAAGAGGAAAGTCACGAAGAGGATAACCATGAAGAAGTATTAGATGAACATGTGTGGTTATCTTTAAAAAATGCAAAAATACTTAGTCAAGTTATCGCAGAAGAAATAGCAACATTGGCACCAAAGCATCGCGAAATATTAATGCAAAATGTAGAAAACTATATCGTAAAATTAGAGGAAATGGATCGTGCATATCAAGATATAGTGGACTTAGCAAAAAATAACGTAGTTTTATTTGCGGATCGTTTTCCATTTCGTTATTTAGTAGATGATTATGGAATTGAATATTATGCCGCATTTCCGGGGTGTTCGGCGGAAACAGAGGCAAGTTTTGAGACTGTTTTATTTTTAACGGATAAAGTTGAGGGATTAAATTTACACTATATAATGGTAACAGAAAGTGCAGATCAATCAATTGCAAAAACAATAAATAACAATACGAATTCAAAAGATCAAGAAATTTTAGTATTAAATTCTATGCAATCTGTAACAAAATTAATGATTGAAAATGGAACAACCTATCTTTCTATAATGAAAGATAATCTACATGTTCTTGAAAAAGCACTTAACTAGTGTAGAGGGGAAAAAGGTATGTCACAAATATTATGTGAAGATTTAAAACTAGGATATGACGGAAAAAGTATATTGGAAAATCTTTCTTTTGAGGTAAATGAAGGTGATTATCTATGTATCATTGGAGAAAATGGATCAGGAAAAAGTACACTTATGAAAGTACTTTTAAATCTAAAATCACCAATGGAAGGAATCATTAAAATGGGAGATGGGGTATCATCTACTCAAATAGGCTATTTACCACAGCAAACAGATATTCAAAAGGATTTTCCTGCATCTATTGAAGAAATTGTACGATCTGGTTGTTTGAATCAATGTGGGCTTCGTCCATTTTATACAAAGGAAGAAAAAAATAGAGCAAATGAAGCAATGAAGCAATTAGGAATTCTAGATATGAAAAAGCGTTGTTATAGGGAATTGTCTGGTGGACAACAACAACGTGTTCTTTTAGCACGCGCAATTTGTGCAACGAGTAAACTATTGTTGCTTGATGAGCCAGTTGCAGGATTAGATCCAAATGCCACAATTGAAATGTATCAAATGATAGAATTACTTAATAAAAAAGGAATATCTATCATTATGATTTCTCATGACGTAAATGCATCCATTCAACAATGCTCCCATGTTTTGCACATTGGAAATAAAAGTATTTTATTTTACGGAAGAAAGGAAGAGTACTTATCTAAGAATAACGGAGGAGGGAAGTGTGATGGAATTACTGGATAAATTATTTTTATATTTAGAATATCCTTTTGTGCGTTATGCAATGATTGTTGGTATATTAATTGCTTTATGTTCATCATTATTTGGTGCTAGCCTTGTATTAAAACGATTTTCTTTTATAGGAGATGGATTATCCCATGTGGCATTTGGTGCTATGGCAATTGCAACTGCTTTAGATTTGACAAATAGTGTTCTTATTGTTATGCCAATTACTATTCTTTGTGCTATTTTATTGTTAAGAATGGGACAAAATACAAAGATAAAAGGTGATGCAGCAATTGCTATGATTTCTGTTGGAACACTTGCAATTGGCTATCTGATTATGAATTTATTTTCAAAATCCTCTAATTTAGCAGGAGATGTATGCGCAACGTTGTTTGGTTCTACATCAATTTTAACATTATCTATTTGGGATGTATGGGTATGTATCATATTATCCATTCTTGTGGTATTTTCCTTTTTTTTATTTTATCATAAAATATTTGCTGTTACATTTGATGAAGATTTTGCAACAGCTACTGGAACAAAAGCAAAAACATATAATTTGATTTTAGCAATTATTATTGCTGTTGTAGTTGTATTAGCAATGAATTTAGTAGGCTCCTTACTTATTTCTGCACTTGTTATATTTCCGGCAATGTCAGCAATGCGAGTGTTTAAAAGTTTTAAAGCTGTAATTATTTGTTCTGTAATTATATCCATGATATGTGCAAGTAGTGGAATTATTATTGCGATTTTAGTAGGAACACCAGTTGGGTCAACCATAGTTGCAGTTGATATTTTAGGCTTTGCAATTTTTAGTTTCATTGGTATAATAAGTAAAAAGTAGAGGAGAATTTATATGAAAAAAATGATGCAAATATTAGCGATTATTGTAATAATTGGATTGTATACAGTAGGTTGTGCAAATAATGTTTCAGCTGCAAATGAAACAACAACTTCAGAGTTAGAGAAAATAGAAAGTGATGTACAGACAGAAAATAAAACCAATATAAAGTCGGATATAGATGTGGATTTAACCACTATGAGTAGTACACTTGTTTATGCAGAAGTATATAATATGATGCAAAATCCTACTGATTATATTGGAAAAACAGTAAAATTAAATGGAATTTATTATAAAGCAACTTCTGAAGATACTACAAAATTTTATAATTATGCGATTATATCAGATGCTGCATCTTGTTGTGCGCAAGGAATTGAATTTATTTGGAGTGGACAAAAAGAATATGAGGATGGCTATTTAGTGGATGATATGGGAATTGAATTAGTTGGTGTTTTTGGAAGTTATGAAGAAGATGGTTACACCTATTATTATATAGCAGTAGATGATGTGGTGTTATTATGATTCAACAATCACTGATTACGTTAGATTATATAAAAAAAGAGGAGTTTAATGGTAGTTTTTCTGGTATGCGTTATCATTTGAAAAAAATAGATGATGTGATAGAAGTCGCAATTTGGCCAGAACCTAATAATTTCGTGAAAACAAATAAGGAGTTAATACAAACAAAAAAATTTGAATTTTCACAATTAGGAAAAGAGGAAGCTGTAGATTGGTTGAATCTTCAATATGAAACTCAAATAGAATTATGGAATAGTGTAGCTAGAAAAAGAGTACTTCATTCTTAGAAAAGAATGAAGTACTCTTTTTTAATTAAGTTCAAGATTTTTATAGGCAGTAGAAAGCATAAGCTTAATACGATTTAATTGATTTACTTCGCTAGCACCTGGGTCATAGTCGATTGCAACAATATTTGAACTTGGGTAATGTTTTCGTAATTCTTTAATAACACCTTTTCCTACTACGTGGTTAGGCAAACATCCGAATGGTTGTGTACAAACAATATTAGGTGTTCCTGTTTTAATTAATTCAATCATTTCTCCTGTTAAGAACCAACCTTCTCCAGTTTGATTTCCAATGGAAACAATAGGAGAAGCGTAATGTGCAATTTCATCAATAGGTGTAGGCGCGATAAAGTGTTTACTTTTCTTAAATTCTTTTTTTGCAGTACCTCTTAAAAACTCTAGTCCTTTGATCCCTAAACTACAAATAAAAGCAGTTTTTTTACTTGTTCCAATTTCTTTTGCTTTATAGATTTGGTTATAAAAACAATATAACATAAAATCAAGTAAGTCTGGAACAACTGCTTCAGCACCTTCTGATTCAATTAATTTCACTAAATTATTATTTCCAGCAGGAGAGAACTTCACAAGAATTTCTCCTACAATTCCAACTTTTGGCTTTATTAAATCTTCGTGAATTGGCAAAGCATCAAATTCTTTAATGATTTGTTTACATGTAGAATTAAACTTAGCAAATGAAACATTTGGTTGAAGTAATAAATCACTGCATAAATGTTTCCATTTTTCATGAAGTTCATCTGCTGACCCTGGAGTAATTTCATATGGACGCATGCGATAGAGGCAACGCATAAAAATATCACCAAATATAGCACCGTAACATATTTTGAAAAATAGATTTGTTGTTACTTTAAATCCTGGATTTGTTTCAATTCCACTCATATTTAATGAAATAACAGGAATATGTCCCATATCTGCTTTTTCAAGAGCACGTCTAATAAATCCAATGTAGTTTGTAGCACGACATCCACCACCAGTTTGAGATATGATGACAGCAACAGTATCTAAATCATATTTTCCAGATAATAACGCCTCCATAATTTGTCCAACTACTAGAAGAGACGGGTAGCAGGCATCGTTATTTACATATTTTAATCCAACATCTACAGAGTGCTTATTATCATTTGACAATACTTCAAAATTGTACCCTGCAGAACGAAATGCACTTTCTATCATATCAAAATGAATTGGTGACATCTGTGGACATAAAATTGTATGTGTTTTTTTCATATCTTCTGTAAAAAGTTCTTTTTTTATTGCAGAAGAAACGGGAGTGCATTTATACTTTTTCTTTTGACGTACATCAAGTGCGGACAATAAAGAACGAATACGAATTCTTGCAGCACCTAAATTATTAACTTCATCAATCTTTAAGCAAGTATAAATTTTAGAGGAACGTTCTAAAATATCATGAACTTGTTCTGCTGTAACGGCATCTAATCCACAACCAAAAGAGTTTAGTTGAATTAAATCTAGTTCATTACTTTGTTTTACAAAACTAGCAGCTGCATAAAGTCTAGAATGATACATCCATTGGTCAGAAACAAGCAATGGTCGCTCTGGTTCTTTTAAGTGTGAGATAGAATCTTCCGTTAAAACAGCAACATCATAGGAGGTAATTAATTCTGGAATTCCATGATTTATTTCAGGATCTAAATGATAAGGACGCCCAGCTAAAACAATTCCTCTTTTTTTGTTTTTCTTTAAATATTCAATAACTTCTTCACCTTTTGTTTGAATATCGGCTTTTACAATATCAAGTTCTTTAAAACCAGCAAGTGCAGCTTCTTCAATTTCAGAAGCTGGAATAGATGGAAATTCACGTATTAAACCATCAATCATTGCTTTTTGATTAGCAAAAGATAAAAAAGGATTTTTAAAAGTAATATTATATTCTTTCAATTCTTCCATATTATTTTTAATATTTTCCGAATAAGATGTTACAATAGGACAATTATAACTATCATTTGCTTCTTCAAATTCTTTTCTTTCATAAAAAATAGCAGGATAGAAGATGAAATCAATTCCTTGCTTAATAAGCCATGCTACATGACCATGTGCTAATTTTGCAGGATAACATTCCGACTCACTTGGAATAGAATCAATTCCGAGTTCATATATTTTTTTGGTAGAGTTTGGAGAAATTACAACTTGATACGATAGTTTTGTAAAAAATGTATACCAAAATGGATAATTTTCAAACATATTTAAAACTCTTGGAATACCAACTTTTCCACGTGTTGCTTTATCCGTTGTAAGTGGTTTATATGAGAAGAGTCTACTTAATTTATACTCGTATAAATTTGGAACATCAGAATTCTTTTTTTCATGACCTAATCCTAACTCGCAACGATTTCCAGAGATATATTGTCTACCACCCGTAAATTTATTAATTGTAAGACGACAAGTATTGGTACATCCTCTGCATTTAGCCATAGTAGTATCAAATTCAAGATTCATAATTTGAGGAAGTGTAAGCATTGTTGAATTTGTATCTACGCTATATTTTTCTCTTGCAATTAATGCAGCACCGAAAGCTCCCATAATACCAGCAATGTCAGGACGTATTGCATGACAATTTGCAATTGTTTCAAAACTACGAAGTACAGCATCGTTGTAAAAAGTTCCGCCTTGTACAACGATATGTTCTCCTAATTCTTTTGCATCTGCAATTTTTATTACCTTATAAATGGCATTTTTAATTACAGAATAAGCAAGTCCAGAGGAGATATCAGAAACAGCAGCTCCTTCTTTTTGTGCTTGTTTTACACGAGAATTCATAAATACTGTACAGCGTGTTCCTAAATCAATAGGATTTTTTGCAAATAATGCTTCTGTTGAAAAATCTTGAATAGAAAAATTAAGTGATTGTGCAAAAGTTTCTATAAAAGAACCACATCCAGAAGAACATGCTTCATTCAATTGAACGCTTTCAACTGTTTGGTTTTTGATTTTTATACATTTCATATCTTGACCACCGATGTCTAAAATACAGTCAACTTTAGGGTCAAAAAAGGCAGCTGCATAATAATGTGCAACTGTTTCAACTTCTCCATCATCAAGTAAAAATGCTGCTTTCATTAAAGCTTCACCATAACCGGTTGAACATGAACGTACAATATTCGCGGTTGAAGGTAGTAGTTTGTGAATTTCTTCGAATGCATTGATTGCTGTCTGAAGAGGGTTTCCATTATTGCTACTATAAAAAGAATATAGTAAAGAACCATCTTCTCCAACTAGGGCAACTTTAGTAGTAGTACTTCCTGCATCAATTCCTAAATAACAATTTCCAACATATGTAGATAATTCACTTGTTTTTACGTTATGACCACTATGACGTATACAAAAATCATTGTATTCTTTTTCAGAAGCAAAGAGTGGCGCTAGCCTTTCTACTTCGAATTCCATTTTAATGCGATCATTCAATTTTTCAATAATGCTTGATAATTCAATTGGTTCTTCTTTTGTTGCATTAAGAGCAGAACCCATTGCAGCAAAAAGATGTGAATGTTCAAGTGAAACAACATGATCAGGTGTTAAATTTAATGTTCTTATAAAAGAAGTTTTTAATTCAGATAAAAAGTGAAGAGGACCTCCTAAAAAAGCAATATTACCGCGAATTGGTTTTCCGCAAGCCAATCCACTTATAGTTTGATTTACAACAGCTTGAAAGATAGATGCGGACAAATCTTCCTTTGTAGCCCCTTCATTAATAAGAGGTTGAATATCAGTCTTTGCAAATACACCGCATCGTGCGGCAATACTATATAAAGATTGATAGTTTTTCGCATATTCATTTAGTCCGGTAGCATCTGTTTGAAGAAGAGTAGCCATTTGATCAATAAAAGATCCTGTACCTCCAGCGCATATTCCATTCATACGTTGTTCTACATTTCCACCTTCAAAATAAATGATTTTAGCATCTTCACCACCAAGTTCAATTGCAACATCTGTTTCTTGGGCAAATGTTTGTAGCGCAGAAGAAACCGCAATGACTTCTTGGATAAAAGAAATTTTTAGATGATTTGCAAGTGTAAGACCGCCAGAACCTGTAATCATAGTGCGAAGTTTTAAATTTCCTAATTTAAATTGTGCTTTTGTCAGCAAACTAGAAAGTGTTTCTTGAATATTTGCAAAATGACGCTCATAGTCAGAAAACTTAATAGTTTTTTCATGGTCTAATATGGAAACTTTTACAGTAGTTGAACCAATATCAATACCAAGTGAATAGATATTTTTACTCATTTTATAGCCTTTCTAATGTAAAATTTTTAAGATAAAATATTTACAATCAGAGTTATTATACGACTACGAGATAAAATTATCAATGTAAAAATCGACAAAATATGAGTGAGATACTTCATAAGTTTATAAAAATATTATAATGAAATAGTTGTTATTTGTTGTATATAAGTGGTAATATTAAATATAAAAATAGAGAGGAAGAAATTAGAATGAAAGATAGCTTTAGTAAAAAATTGGAACGAAAATTAGGAAAATATGCAATTTCTAATATTTCGTTATATTTAATTATATGTTATGGATTTGGTTATTTAATATCTACAATTAATCCAGTGTTTTTAGGATATTTAACATTAGAACCACAATTTATCCTACAAGGGCAAGTATGGCGTCTCTTTACATGGATTTTAGTTCCACCATCAGGTATGAGTTTGTTTTCAATTTTAATTACCATGCTTTTGTATTATTCTTTGGGGTCTAGTCTAGAACGAACTTGGGGAACATATCGATACAATCACTATCTTTTCTCAGGAATGATATATACAATTTTGGCAGTTTTTATCCTGTATGCATATTTTAGAATTTCAGGACAAGGTGTTTTATTAGGTATAGGTTCTTTGATTAGTACGTATTATATTAATATGTCTATTTTTTTAGCATATGCAGCAACTTTTCCTGAAAATGAAATATATTTGTATTTCATTTTGCGAATAAAAGTAAAGTATTTAGGAATTGCATATGGAGTATTACTCTTTATTGAATTTATCGGAAGTTCAACAATTATAAAAATTATAATTGCATCATCTTTGTTTAATTTTCTTGTTTTTTTTATTACATTAAGAAACGCAATACATTTATCTCCAAAGCAAGTAAAGAGAAGACAAGTCTATAAAGCACAAATGGAGTCAACAAAAAAAACAGTAAAGCACAAATGTGCTATTTGTGGTAGAACAGAAGAAACAAATCCAGAATTAGAATTTCGCTATTGTTCAAAATGTGATGGAAATTATGAATATTGTCAAGATCATTTATTTACCCATGAGCATGTAAAAAAATAAAGGGGTGGAAAGAAGTAGTATGAAAAAAGAAGAACTTTTTATAATCAAAATGGAAGAATTATGTAACTTAGGAAAAATGCAAGGAAATATTTTGTCGAAAAATCAAATTGATGAAGTGATAAAGGAATTAGGGCTTTTAGAGAAAGAAAAAGAATACATTTATGAATATTTATTTCAAAAGAAAATTGGAGTAGAATCTAAAGTAGATCTTGATGAATTCTTGACAAGTGAAGATAAAAATTATTTAGAAGAATATTTAATTGAATTAGAACAAATTAAAAAATTAGAAGAACATGAATTAGACAGAATAATATTACAAGCGATACAAGGAAATCAACAAGAAAAAGTAAAAGTGTTAGAATATTTTTTACCACAGGTTATTGATTTTGCCAAGTTGTATAAAGCAGAAGGTGTATTATTAGAAGATTTAATTGGAGAAGGAAATGTTGCGCTTGCTTTAGCTGTTGAAACGTTGGGGCATGCTAGTAATTCAGAAGATGCAAAAGCATTCATTGCATCGAGTATTATGGATTCGATGGAGGAATTTGTAAAAGAAGAAATTGATATATTAGATGTAGAACAAAAACTTGCAAATAAAATTAATGAAATATCAGATGCTGCAAAAGAACTAGCGGAAAGTTTAGCTAGAAAAATTACAATTGATGAATTAGTAAGAGAAGGAACTTATACAAAAGAAGAAATCGAAGAAGCGATTTCTTATACAGGTAATAAAATAGAGTATTTTGAGGGTTGTGAATAAAAAAGAAGTGGAGATAATAAGTAATATGAAAGAAGTAAAAGGATATACCATTATAGAAGAAAACGTATTGGCAGATTTGAAATCTACAAGCTATATTTGTAAGCATAATAAAACGGGAGCGAATATTGTACTATTAGAAAATGAAGATGAGAATAAAGTTTTTTATATAGGATTTCGAACAACACCAAAAGAAAGTACCGGAGTATCTCATATTATTGAGCATTCTGTTTTATGTGGCTCAAAAGAATTTCCAGTAAAAGATCCGTTTATTGAACTTGCAAAGGGATCTCTTAACACATTTTTAAATGCAATGACATATCCAGATAAAACCGTATATCCAGTAGCTAGTTGTAATGATTTAGATTTTCAAAATTTAATGCATGTATATTTAGATGCTGTTTTTTATCCAAATATATATAATAATGATTTAACATTTAAGCAGGAAGGATGGCATTATGAATTAGAATCGTTAGAAGACGATTTAACCGTAAATGGAGTCGTTTATAATGAAATGAAAGGTGCTTTTTCATCTGCGGATGACGTATTAGAACGTGAAATTTTCAATTCTTTATTTCCAGATACTGCATATAGTGAAGAGTCTGGAGGGGATCCAGAGCGTATTCCAGATTTGACATATGAGCATTTCTTAGAAATGCATCAAACATATTACCATCCATCGAATAGTTACATTTATCTATATGGTAATATGGATATGGAAGAAAAGTTACGATTTATAGATGAAACATATTTATCAAAATTTGATGCATTAGTTGTAGATAGTACAGTTGAAAAACAAAAACCTTTTTTGGAAAAACAATATATTGAAAAGCAATATTCTATTTCAGAAGGAGAAACAAAAGAAGATAATACGTATTTAAGTTATAATGTTGTAGTTTCGGATGCATTAGAGAAAGAAAAGTATATTGCATTTCAAGTATTAGATTATGCCCTTTGTTCAGCTCCAGGGGCACCAATTAAGCAAGCATTATTAGATGAAAAAATTGGAAAAAAAGTATATTCTTTTTTTGATAATGGTATTTTACAACCATATTTTAGCATCATAGCAAAGCAAAGTAATAAAGAAGAGGCAAAAAATTTTGAAAAAATTATTGAAAAGGAATTAGCAGAAATTGTCCAAAATGGATTAAATAAAAAATCTCTTATTGCTGCTTTAAATGGGTTGGAATTTAAATATAGAGAAGCAGATTTTGGATCTTATCCTCCAGGTCTTATGTATGGGCTTCAAATGTTAGATAGTTGGATTTATGATGAAACACAACCTTTTTTACATGTAATTGCAAACGAAACATTTGAGTTCTTAAGAGAAAAAATTAATACAAATTATTTTGAACAATTAATAGAAGAATGTATCTTAAATAATTCTCATAAATCTCTTTTAGTTGTAACTCCAGAAGTAAATCTAGTTAGCGTGAAAGAAAAAGAATTGGCGGAAAAATTAGAAGAGTACAAAGCAAGCTTATCAAAAGTAGAATTAGAAAAAATTGTGAAAGAAACAAAAGAGCTTGAAGCATATCAAGAAGAAGAAAATACAGAGGAAGAAAAAGCGTGTATTCCGGTTTTGAATAGAGAAGATATTAAAAAAGAAGCAGAACCATATATTTTTGAAGAACATTTTGTAAATCAAAACTTATGTTTATATCATAATGTATATACAAATGGAATTGCATATACAAAATTTCTTTTTGATGTAAGTAAAGTATCAGAAGAATTATTTCCATATATTGGAATACTGAAAATGTTATTAAGATATATGAATACGACAAAGCATTCATATTTAGAATTATCAAATGAGATATATACAAAAACAGGTGGTATCGTTTCTTCAGTTACAACTTATACAAATTCTAAAAATATTGATGAGAGTACAATATATTTTGAATGGAAAGCAAAAGTATTAGAAAGAAACTTAGAAGATGTTTTTCTACTATTAGAAGAAATAATAAAAGAAACAAAGTTTGATGATGACAAACGATTGTATGAAATTATTGCCTCTGAAAAATCAAGTATGCAATCAACATTACTTAGTAGTTCACATCGAGTAGCTGCGATGCGTGCAACTTCATATTTTTCAAAGTCTGCTGCTATTGGCGAATTAATTGGTGGTATTCCATTTTATAGATTTTTAGAAGATTTGGAACGAAATTTTGAAGAAAAGAAAGAAGACTTAAAAGTAAAAATTCATGAAGTATGTTCTTTGATTTTTCAAAAAGCAAACGTTATGTATGATTTTACAGGTAGTAAAGAATGTTTAACTATCTTTAAAGAACGATTACAAGTGTGGAATGCTTTTTATCAAGATACTGAGTCAACCTCTATATTTGATATTAAAGTTGAAAATAAAAAAGAAGGATTTTTAACATCTTCTCAAGTTCAATATGTTGCTAAGGCGGGAAATTTTAAAAAATATGGATTAGAATATACGGGACATTTAAAAGTTCTAAAAGTGATTTTGGGATACGATTATTTATGGAATCAAGTAAGAGTAAAAGGTGGTGCTTATGGATGTATGAGCCACATTGGTACAAATGGAGATATCTTTTTTGTTTCGTATCGGGATCCTAATTTGGCTAAAACACTTGTTGTATATGATGCAATTCCTGAATTTATTGAAGAATATATAGCAGATGAGAGAAGTGTTACACAAAGTATTATTGGAACAATTAGTGACTTAGATACACCATTAACACCATCTGCAAAAGGGTCAAGAGCACTTACGGCTTATTTAACAAAATATACAATAGAAGACGCACAAAAAGAACGTAATGAAATTTTGTCCATTACAGTTAGTGATATAAGAAAATTAGCAGATCATATTCGTAAAATTTTAGCAGAAGATGCAGTTTGTGTTGTGGGAAATGAAGGGATTATAAAAGAAAATAAAGAATTGTTTTTACGACTAGAACATTTAATTCAAGATATCTAACTTTCTTATAATGAAAGGGGAAATACAAATGAAAAAGATGAAATTTTATTTTCTAATCATAATGACAGTCAGTATGATTTTTGTTGCATGCAAAAGAGGAATAGAACCTAAAAGTGCAACTACAACTAGTAGTTCAGAAGCTGTAAACATTGCGAATTCAAACTATGAAATAGCAATGTATGATGAAGGTGTAGATGTAGATGCATATTTTAGGGAAGAAGATAAGCAAGCAAGAATAAATGAATCTAGTAACACACTAGAAAATATACAAGATACTTCAAGAAAATTAATTAAAAATGTAGAACTTTATGTTGAAGTACAAGAATATGATATTGCAGTAAAATATATTGAAGATAAAATATCTCTATTTAAGGGGTATGTTGAACAAATGCAAGCATATTATGGAACTAATCAATATACTACAAAGAATGCATCTCTTGTAGTAAGAATACCTTCTGTATCTTTGGATGAATTTGTAGAAACAGTGGGAGAAGTCTCTAATATCACAAATAAAAATAGTAGAGTTGAAGATATTACATTACAATATGTAGACATAAAAAGCCACAGAGATGCGTTACAAATACAATACGACAGATTGGTTGAGTTATTAGAAAATGCATCGTCAATTGAGGATATTATAGCAATTGAAGAAAGACTTTCTAATGTAAGATATCAAATTGAAAGCATGGAATCACAAATTCGTACATATGATAATTTAATAGATTATAGTACTGTAACAATACAGATACAAGAAGTTATAAAATATACACCTGAGATAGTTGAATTTACAATGTGGGAACGTATGTCATACGGATTAAAAGAAAGTTTAGAAGAGGTAAAAATAGGATTGCAAGATTTTGTAGTGACTTTTGTGTCATCATTGCCATTTTTACTTGTTTATGCTATCTTTATTGGATGTATCTTATTATGTGTCTTTGGAGTTAAAAAAAGAGTTTTAAAACGAAAAGAAATAAAGTTGAAACACATCATGGAGTTAGACCTTGCAAAGAAAGAAAAAATAGAAACATGCATAACGCATGGCGGAGATGAAAATGGATCAAATACAAAGTAAGAAATCGGGTTTTGTAACCTTAATTGGACGACCAAATGTTGGGAAAAGTACGTTGATGAATTGTTTAATTGGACAAAAAATTGCAATTACATCCGACAAACCACAAACTACAAGAAATAAGATTCAAACAGTATATACTTGTGATGAAGGCCAAATTGTTTTTTTAGATACTCCAGGTATTCATAAAGCAAAAAATAAACTTGGTAGTTATATGGTAAATGTGGCAAAGCGTACTATGGATGATGTAGATGTAGTATTATGGTTGGTAGAACCTTCTACTTTTATTGGTGCTGGGGAACGCCATATTATTGAACAATTAAAAGGTTGTAAACAACCGATTATTTTAGTAATTAATAAAATTGATACAGTAAAAAATGAGGAAATCCTTCGTTTTATTGATAAGTATCGAAAAGAATTAGATTTTGCAGAAATTGTACCGGTTTCTGCATTAAAAGCAAAGAATACAGAGGTATTAATTCAATGTATTATGAAATATTTGCCTTATGGAACGCCATTTTATGATGAAGATACAGTTACAGATCAACCGGAGAGACAAATTGTGTCAGAATTAATTCGTGAAAAATTACTTCGTTCTCTTGAAGAAGAAATACCACATGGTGTTGCAGTAGCAATTGATAGTATGAAGTTTCAAAAAGGAAGTTGTAGAATTGACGCAACTATTTGTTGTGAAAGAGAAAGCCACAAAAGGATTATTATTGGTAAAGATGGTTCTATGCTTAAAAAAGTAGGAACAAGCGCTAGAATTGAAATTGAAAAATTTTTAGATTTAAAAGTAAATTTAAAGCTTTGGGTTAAAGTAAAAAAAGATTGGAGAGATAGTGATTTTCTTCTTAAAAACTTTGGCTATACTCAAAAAGATAGTGAATAAAAAAAGTGCATTTTGCAAATCCTATTTAAAGTAATATACAGTGGATTAAAGTATAAAATACTGAATAAGGAGAGCAAAGATGGAAAATAAGGAATCATGGAATGCCTTTCGCGAAACAGGTAAAGTGGAAGATTATTTGAAATTTAAAAATGTACAAAAAGATATATTAGATGAAATGGTAGAGGAAAAATCCCATGCAAGAATATGTGGAAGTAACAGGGATGATATTGAAAGCTGTACCTAGTGCAGAATTTGATAGACGTATTACTCTTCTTACAAAAGAAAGAGGAAAGATTACTGCTTTTGCAAAGGGAGCACGAAGAAGTAATAGTAAATTTGTTGCTTCTACAGATTTATTTGTATTTGGAGAATATAAATTATATGCTGGAAAAAATTCATATAGTTTAATAGAAGTAGATGTTAAAAATTATTTTGAAGAACTTCGTATTGATTATGAAGGAGCATTTTATGGTATGTATTTTTTAGAAATAATGGATTATTATACGAGAGAAAATAATCAGGAAAGTGAAATGCTTAAATTACTTTATCAATCGCTTCGTGCACTCACTGCAAAAGGGCTTTCAAGAAAGTTAGTGCAGTACATATTTGAAATTAAAGCAATGGTAATAAATGGTGAATTTCCAGGACTCCCACGAGAAAAAAGATTCTTAGAAGCAACTTCTTATACTCTTAATTATATAGCAAGTTCATCCATCGAAAAATTGTATACATTTTCACTCAAAGAAGAAATTTTCATTGAAATTCAAGAGGTTGCAAGTTATTATAGAAAACGGATAATTGATCGTGAAATAAAAAGTTTAGAGATTATTGAAAATTTATAAATTTAATGATACGATGTCATAAGAATTATTTAAGGGGGAGAAATATTGGAAACAAGTCTTAAAAAATATAAAATAGTAGTACTTTTATTTTTTTCTATGTTCTTATTAACTAGTTGTAATAGGAATGTAGAAATTACAGAAACCACTATTGAGGTAAATAAAGATAATAGTATAACTTATACAATTATTGAAGCTTTTGATCAATCTTATTATAGCCTTGAAGAGCTAAAAGCAATGAATGAAGAAGAAGTAGAAAGTTTTAATAAAGCAAATAATGAGGAAAATGTTTCAATTGTATCAACGGAAGTAATAGAGAATCAGATAAAACTTATTATGAAGTATAATTCGTATGAAAGTTTTAGAAAAATGCAAGATCGAGTGTTTTTTGTTGGAACAGTAAAAGAAGCAAAAACTGCAAAGTTTGATTTTTCAAGTACATTCATTTCTATAAAAAATGGTGAAGTTGTACCTGTAGAAGATGTTTTAGAACATGAAAATTTAAAAGTTGTTATATTAAAAAATAATTGTGATGTTGTAATGTATAAAAATATTATGTATATTAGTGATAATGTAGAAGTTACTAAAGATAAAAAATTAGTAAAAGTAAAGGAGGAGGAATTGTCTTATATAATTTTAAAATAAAGACAATGAATAAAGGAACATGGAAAAATCAATGGAAAAAATTGTTGCACTTGCAAAATCAAGAGGATTTGTGTATTCGGGTTCGGAAATTTATGGAGGACTTGCAAATACTTGGGATTATGGAAATCTAGGTGTTGAATTAAAAAATAATGTAAAAAAAGCATGGTGGAATAAATTTGTAATGGAAAATCCTTACAATGTTGGAGTAGATTGTGCGATTTTAATGAATCCAAAAACATGGGAAGCAAGTGGACATTTACAAGGTTTTTCAGATCCATTAATGGATTGTAAAGAGTGTCATGAGCGTTTTCGTGCTGATAAAATTATTGAAGATTATGCAATGGAACATAATATCCAACTTGAAAGTGGATTAGATGGATGGACAAAGGAAGAAATGAAAGAGTTTATTGACTCAAAAGAGGTAGTTTGTCCTACTTGTGGTAAGAAAAATTTTACAGATATTCGTCAATTTAATTTGATGTTTAAAACATTTCAAGGGGTAACAGAAGATGCAAAAAATACTGTGTATTTACGTCCAGAAACTGCACAAGGTATTTTTGTTAATTTTAAAAATGTACAAAGAACTTCTAGAAAAAAAATTCCTTTTGGAATTGGCCAAATAGGAAAATCGTTTAGAAACGAAATTACACCTGGAAATTTCACCTTTAGAACGAGAGAGTTTGAACAAATGGAACTTGAATTTTTCTGTGAACCAGATACAGATTTAGAATGGTTTGCATATTGGAAATCTTTTTGTATTAATTGGTTACAAACATTGGGAATAAAAGAAGACGAAATGCGTGTTAGAGATCATGATGCAGATGAATTATCCTTTTATTCAAAAGCAACAACAGATATTGAATTTCGTTTCCCATTTGGTTGGGGTGAATTGTGGGGAATTGCGGATCGTACAGATTATGATCTTATGCAACATCAAAATACTTCTGGTCAAGATATGACATATTTTGATGATCAAAAAGGTAAAAAATATATTCCATATGTAATTGAACCTTCACTTGGTGCAGACCGTGTCGTATTAGCATTTTTATGTGCTGCATATGATGAAGAAGAAATTGGAGAAGGTGACGTTCGTACAGTACTTAGATTTCATCCAGCATTAGCACCAGTAAAAATTGGAATATTACCACTTTCTAAAAAGTTAAATGAAGGCGCTGAAAAAGTATTTGCAATGCTTAGTAAAAAATATAATTGTGAATTTGATGATAGAGGAAATATTGGAAAAAGATATAGACGTCTTGATGAAATTGGAACACCATTTTGTATCACTTATGATTTTGAATCTGAAGAAGATGGTGCAGTTACTGTTCGTTTCCGTGATTCTATGGAGCAAGTGCGAATCAAAATTGATGAATTAGATGCATATTTTTCAGATAAATTTGAGTTTTAATAATTTTTAATAAAAAAATTTTGATTATCCCGAAAAACCCTTGAAATACAAGCACATTCGCAGGATTTCAGATTGATTTTACTACCAATTTACTACTTTTAACGGATTGCGCCTTGATATGCCGGAACATCTTGCGAGCATGAAACAACCCAATACAAACGCGACGCACTGGCGGCGCGGCATGTCGGCAATCACACAATTTCATATAGCACCGCACTGGCGGCGTTACCTTATCCCAACCGGGAAACAAGGAACGCCGCTATTTTTTTACCCTCATGTTACGCAGTAGGGGCAAAAAGAGTCTTGCTACACAAGGCTTTGCGGGTACGGTTTTCACAGGGTAAGGGATTGATACCTAAACCCTCAAAATCGCTGTTCTACCGCGTAACAAATATGCAGCAAAGGAGTTGATGAAGCTATGGCAGTTTTCCGCGTGGAGAGAAACACAGGATATACGGTTATGAGCAACCACCATTTACGCAACAAAGAACTTTCCCTAAAGGCAAAAGGGCTGTTATCGCAAATGCTGTCCTTGCCGGAGGATTGGGACTATACCCTTGCGGGACTGTCCTATATCAACCGGGAAAAAATCGACGCTATCCGCGAAGCTATCCGGGAGCTTGAAAGAGCCGGATATATTCAGCGTTCAAGGGAGCGCGACGAGAAAGGACGCTTGCGGGGAACTGATTACATCATCTATGAGCAGCCGCCTAACTTGGATTTACCTACATTGGAAAATCCAACATTGGGAAATCCAACATTGGAAAATCCTACGCAGGAAAAACCTACATTGGAAAATCCAATGCAATTAAATAAAGATATACAAAAGACTGACTTACCAAAAAAAGAAAAATCAAATACGGATTTATCAAATAACCATTCCATTCCTATCCTTTCCCCTAACCCCTCTCCTTTGAGGGAGGAAACGGCAGAGCCGGAACGGAAAGGAACGGAAGCGGCAGATGCATACAGCGTGTATGAGGAAATCATCAAGGACAATATCGAGTATGAGCATTTTATCAAGCATACCAACATTGACAGGGAACGCTTGAACGAGATTGTGTCCCTTATCCTTGAAACTGTCTGCACCAAACGAAAGACAATCCGTATCGCCGGGGACGATTATCCGGCAGAGCTTGTCAAAGCAAAGTTTATGAAGCTCAACAGCAGCCACATTGAATTTGTCTTTGACTGCATGAAAGAGAACACCACGAAAATCCGCAACATCAAGCAATATCTGAAAGCGGTACTTTTCAACGCACCCAACACCATTGACAGCTATTACACCGCCCTTGTCAACCACGATATGTACGGCGGCTATTAAAAACAGGAGGATTTTAATATGACACAGAAAACAGGAGCTTTGATTTTTGATGAAACGGCAGACCGTTACGACATTCGCTTTGACCTTAACGACTACTACGGAGGATTGCATTGTGGGGATTGCCTTGAAGTGTTTGTACGCGGCAAATGGAAGCCGACCCGCATGGAGTACGGGGACAACTGGTATCTTGTCGGTGTGAGGGCTTCGGATTTGAACGGGCTGCGGGTGCGTATCTAAAGGCGGCATGAGAAATGTACGTCTTATTTTTATGCCCCGAAGCGGCACACCACCCTAACAAAACCACGAAAGGAGGGATTTCATGCAAGATGAAGTCAACGAAAAAGTTGTGTCTTTAGCAATCAAAACATCTAAGCTGACCGCCGAAGTGCTGCAAAAGGCTATGAAAGCCCTGCTTGCCAAAGGCAAAGGGCAGCTAACCAAAGCCCCGCATGGGAAAATCACTATGCGGCATGTTCCCGTTCCGGAAAAAGAACTGGTCTACTGATACATCAAGCAGGGTTACAAGCTCATATAAAATCTGTAAACTTGGGTGCTGCCCGCTGTTCTCAATGGACGCGATATATCGGGGCGCAATATTCAGCGTATCGGCTAACTGATTGCGTGATATTCCCTTTGCTTTTCTTGCTGCTTTAATGGCTTGCCCGAAAGCCTTAAAATCAAATTTTTCTTTGTTCTGCTTCATAGTTATTTCACCCAACTACATTGTATATTTCATCTTCCTTTCGAGATATGATTACACATAGCATAGTATTGACTGAAATAGAGCATATAATCCGTAGCCTGTTTGTTGATATTATTCGGAAGTCCGTATATAATATATTGTGAGAAAGGGTGTGAAAAAGAATGTTAGAATATATTTCTGTTTCCGAAGCAGCTAAAAAATGGGGTATCTCAGAAAGACGAGTGCAAAAGCTATGTGAAGATAATCGCATACCGGGAATTGCTAAATTCAGTTATATGTGGTTGATACCAAAAGATGCAGAAAAACCAAAAGATAAGAGAATGAAATAAATCTATCATTTTTGTGCATACATTGAGAGGATTTTTTTATATACATTTGCTACTATAAAGGAGGACTTAATCATGGATTAGGTTGAAAGATTAAACAATGCTATCAAATATATTGAGGAACATTTAACAGATAAGATTGAATATGAGGAATTAGCCAAATTACTTTGCTGCTCAACATATCATTTTCAAAGAATGTTCGCCTTTATGAATGGCGTACCATTGTCTGAATATATCCGCAGGAGAAAATTATCACTGGCAGTATCTGATATACAGAATGACGAACGAATTGTAGATATTGCCCTAAAGTACGGATATGCTTCTCCTACTGCATTTTGTAGAGCATTTCAGAATTTACATGGGGTTACACCTTCCGAGGCAAGAAAAAAAGGTATGCAATTAAAAACATACCCACCAATAAGTTTCAAGCTCACAATTACAGGAACAGAAGAATTGAGCTATCGAATTGAAGATAAACCAGCTATTCAAATTAAAGGTATTTCAATTCCATTGGACAAATCCATAGAAAAAAATTTTCTTGTTGTTCCGCAATTTTGGGATAAAGCAGTAAAAAACGGTCTACTTGCTAAGTTAATGACTTTGAATAAAACGGAATTTGATAATCTATTAGGCGTAAGTATTTGTGGAGATAATAAAAAGTGGAAATACTATATTGCTGTTTCATCTCTAACGGACACAGGAGATGAATTTGAAGAATACACAATTCCCGCTTCAAAATGGGCAGTTTTTACAGGAAACGGTACAAATATATCTTTACAAGATTTGGAAAGACGTGTAATTACAGAATGGCTTCCATTTTCGGGTTTTGAATATGGAAATGCACCAGATATAGAGCATTATATACAAGCTAATCCAAACAATGCGGAATATGAATACTGGTTATCAATACAACCAAAAAAGGAGTGATATTATGGTAACTTCCAACATTAAAGCTACTTTTCCGACCACTATCGAAAATATATGGGAAATAGTAACTTCCCTTTCTAATTATTCGTGGCGTAGCGATATTACTAAAATAGAAATTATAAATGATATTCAGTTCAGGGAATATTCTAAGACAGGTTTTGCCACTACCTTTACGGTAACTGTATGTAAACCATTTGAACGGTGGGAATTTGATATGGAAAATGAAAATATGAAAGGACATTGGGTGGGAATATTTACACCTAAAAACGGATATGTAGAAATTGATTTTACAGAAAATGTATGTGCAAAGAAGTTTTTATTAAAACCCTTTGTCAAAACTTACTTAAAAAAGCAACAGTCAATTTATGTGCAGGATTTAGAAAAGGTATTAGCAAATGAATAGTCTTGAAATTATTGAATACCTAAAATCGGAAGCGTCCGAGAGATACAAAAACAATATTGTGAGAATGGGTATCCCTGCGGAGTATTGTATTGGTGTATCGACTGCTATATTGAGAAATTTTGCAAAAAAACTTAAAAAATCAAACCAATTAGCTTTTGAATTATGGGATACTCATTATCACGAAGCAAGATTACTTTCAGTGTTCCTATTTAATTCTAAAGATTTAACATTTTGTGATATTGATAATCTGATGACCGAAGTTACCTCATGGGATTTATGCGACCACTTATGCAAAAATCTAATTATCAAACTTACAAATTATGAGGAATATATTTTTAACTGGATTACTGCCAATCATATATATAAAAGGCGTGCTGCGTTCACTCTAATTGCTTCCGCAGCTATTCATGATAAGAAAATATCTCAAGATACATTGAATTTATATCTGAATCTAATTTATAAAAACTCAAATAGCGAACATGAACATATTAAAAAGGCTGCTTCATGGGCACTACGAGAAATAGGAAAAATAAATTATGAATACAATGAAAAGGCACTTCTATTAGCATATGAATTATTAGAAACTGGAAACAAAACACAAGTTTGGATTGCAAAAGACGTAATAAAAGAATTGGAAAACGTAACTAAAACAGAGGGACGAAAACGTTTGATTTCGACTAACTCCAAAATGGGACAGAATTTATAATTTTTACCGCCTAACGGAAAATAAAAAAAACCGTTGTTTGGCGGCAAGGCTTTCACGCGCCTAACAGAATATAAGCGACCTAACGGCGGTTTTGAATAACTATCAAAACCGCCGTTTTCCTTTTTTCAAAATAAGATTACGGAGGGTGTGTTAAAGTCGCCCTTTTTTAAGGATACGGCGGTATCAAGGAGGTATCGCCATGTCCTTTTTCCTATGCCCTAATAGGCTGTTATCAAAAAAAGCCATTACCCACCAACGGGATATTCCGGCTACATAGATGAACTTACAAATCATATATATACTTTTGTATTTTCTGCAAAAACTTTTTCAAGAAATTTCTAAAAACCAACGTCCATTTTGAAGTGCGTCGGTTTGAGGGTTTACGAAAGGGGACATTTCAAACTCCACCGCTTTCGCGGCAGCGAAAGGAGGTGAGAACATGAACGAGCCTATTCGTACCCAATGGCAAATCCGTTGTGCTTTTAACAGCTTTTGCAAACTGGCGTTGAAGCGAGAAGCTATGAACGCCCACAGGGACACAAAGCAGCGACAATTACGCGAGGTTACTTTTTCTGACCTGTCGCCACTGGAAGAAAAACAGCTCTACGTCTGCGACGAATGGAGCATTATTAAGAATGAATAGAAGTATTCAAGCTGAGGGAACATTTGGTATTTTAAAATGGAACAAGTCTTACAAAAGATTATTCCGAAGAGAAAAATGTAATTCTTGAACTTACACTAATTTCTTGTGGTTTTAACCTTTATAAATATCATACTAAAAGACAATAAATAGAATGAGTTGCATAAAATTTTAATGCTGTACACATAGCTTTATGATGTATAGCTTTTTTCTGAATGATTTACTCTGCAAATAAAAATATAAGATATTAAAGCAAAGAATCTCCTGTACTGACATTTGTCAGAGCAGGAGATTTTTTACAGCATCTTTTTTTGTGTGATGATTTTTATGAAATTTATAAGCAATAAAAAGAATTTACGAATATTTTACACTATACCGATTGTAGATTTTACATCCAACTGTTTAAATGAATAAGAATTATTACATAAAAAATAACTGAAATCAAGAGGAGAAAAATTATGAAACTAAGAAGTCGAATATTAGCATTACTTATGTGTATTGTAACAATAGGAGGCGTATTTGCTGGATGTGGAACTACAAAAAGTAGTAATGAAACACAAAATACAGAAAGTACAGTTACAACACAAGAGGTATCAGATTCAACAACCACAGAAAATGTTGAAAGTACGATTCCAAAATATGTATTTTTATTTATTGGGGATGGAATGAGTTATACGCAAATTCAAGCTGCATCTTATTACTTAGGGGCTGTTGAAAGTAATGGTGGAATTGTATCAAATAAATTGGGCTTTATGGATTTTCCAGTATCAGGTTCTGCACAAACTTATGATAGTACAAGTTTTGCGCCAGATTCAGCATCTACAGCAACATCAATTGCTACAGGAAATAAAACATATAGTGGAACGATTAATATGGATACAAGTTTTACTGTTGCATTTGAAACAATTTCAGAAAAATTGAAAAAACAAAAAGATTATAAAGTTGGAATTGTTTCATCAGTTAACTTAAATCATGCAACTCCAGCAGCATTTTATGGTCATAATGAATCAAGAAACAATTATTATGATTTAGGGTTAGAATTAATAGCAAGTAATTTTGATTATTTTGCAGGTGGAGCATTGCTTCAACCAAAAGGTAAAGAAGAAGATAAAGAAGATTTATATGAACTTGCAAAAGCAGCAGGTTACGCAATTACAACAACACAAGATGAGTTTGACCAAATATCTGCTGGCGATAAAGTAATTGCTATTTCAGAAACATTAGCTGATGGAAATGCAATGTCATATGAAATGGATGCTGTAGATGGAGAATATGTTTTAAAAGATTACGTGAAAAAAGGAATTGAAGTTTTAGAAAATGAAACAGGCTTTTTCATGATGGTTGAGGGTGGAAAAATTGACTGGGCAGGACATGCTAATGATGCAGGTGCAACTATGAACGATACCATTGCATTTAGTAATGCTGTAGATGTTGCAATAGAGTTTTATAATAAATATCCAGAAGATACATTGATTCTTGTAACAGGAGATCATGAAACAGGTGGTTTGAGTATTGGATTTGCAGGAACAAACTATGATACTTATTTTACAAATTTTGAAAATCAAGTGATTTCCTATGCAAAATTTAATACAGATTATGTAGCAGGTTACAAAGAAAATAATACTCCATTTGCTGATGTATTAGTAGATATTAAAGCAAACTTTGGATTAATGACAAGTGACGATGCAGATGCTACAGAAGATAGTACTTTAGTATTAACAGATTATGAATTAGAAAGAATTGAAACAGCTTATAAAAGAACATTATCTGGAGAAAGTGCTGAATCACAAGAAGATTATGTACTTTATGGAACTTATGATCCATTAACAGTAACAGTAACACATATCTTAAACAATAAATCAGGTATTTCATTTACATCATATGCGCATACAGGTCTTCCAGTTCCAGTATTTGCAATGGGTACAGGAGAAGATGTATTTACAGGATACTATGATAATACAGATATATATCATAAATTAGCTACATTAACAGGTGTTCAATAACATGAAAGAAAAACGGGTTATTTTAAAATATCTTCCCGTAATCATATGTATCGCTATTTTACTAATCCTCATTGCCCTTCCAACGGGCTTTGAGGATGCTGTAATTTATAAGGGAGCAGACCGATGCAGAGCACAGGTAATAGCAGTAGATGATTCGGGAGTAATAAGTAGTGGGTTAATAAAATCAGGTGTACAAAGTTGCAACGTTCAACTATTAGGTGGAAAGTTTAAAGGTCAACAAATTGATGCAACAAATTTATTAAGTGGATCGCTTGAACAAGATAAGATTTACGTAGAAGGTGATATAGCATTAGTTATTGTTAGTTATCAAGAAAATGAAGTGTTAGCGGCAAGTATGATTGATCATTTTAGAATAGATAAAGAAATTTTATTATTTGTAATTTTTGCTTTTGTTTTAATTGTATTTGCAAAAGGAATAGGAGTACGCTCATTACTTTCTTTTACCATTACAATTTTAGCAATATGGAAAGTATTAGTACCATATTGTATTAATGGATATGATCCTATTCTAATAGGATTCATTCTTATCATAATAATGACACTTGTAATTATATCTTTAGTGTATGGTTATGATAAAAGATTTATGGCTGCAAGTGCAGGTGTAATGTTAGGGATAGTTACAACATGTATTTTTGGAATTGTATTTACTGATTTATTCCAAATTCATGGAGCGGTAATGTCTTATTCTGAAAGTTTATTATATTCAGGATATGAGTATTTAGATTTAACAAAAATATTTATGAGTAGTATTTTTATAGGTGCATCGGGTGCATTAATGGATATAGCAGTTGATATTACATCTTCTGTACATGAAGTAGTTCAGGCAAAACCTGATATTTCAAAAAAAGATGCAATAAAAGCAGGCATTAATGTTGGAAGAGCTGCAATGGGAACAATGACAACTACATTATTACTAGCTTATTCAGGTGGTTACATTGCATTACTTATGGTATTTATGGCACAAGGAACACCAATCATTAATATTTTGAATTATAAATACGTATCAGCTGAAATTTTGCATACCATAGTAGGGAGTTTAGGACTAGTTGCAGTTGCTCCATTTACAGCCATAATGAGTGGATTATTATTAGCAAAAGAAAAATAAGAATTCCACAAGAAAATACAATATCAATTTTATGAATTTGTGGTTTTAAATAATAGGTTCGATGAAAGGTTCCATCAAATCCTTTTGATTCCATTGCTGCCGCAATATCTCCTGACCAATGAAGTGCATTTACTAGCATAACAAAAAATGGTTTTATGGATAATGGACCTACTGAAATATTTCTGACACGAAATGCTAGTTTTACTTTTTCATATTCACGCATTAGACTTGTTGTAAAATGAACAGCTGCTAATACACCATAGGCATATTTAGGAGAGAGGTGCAGTTGATGAATATAGGAAGAAACAAGCATATGTTTTTCAGTTGTCAGATTAAAAACAAGTCCAATTATACAGTAGGCTAAAATTCTAGTAGCTAATTGAAGACTATGATAGAAAGAACCACCGGATACCAAAGCGGTTGCAAAATCAAGAGATTGTATACTAGAATCTACGACACTTGAAAATCGCATAGAAGAAAAAAAGATACTTGTTGCCATTAATAATGCGACACAAAGCCACTTTAATAATGTAAGTGGCTTTATTTTGCATTGAAATAAACTGATGATACCAAATGAAATAATAATAAAATTGAAAATTATTTTTTGGTTAAATGCCAAAACAATTCCTAATAAAAGTAGACAAATTGTTTTTACAGAAGGATTTATGTTTGCCATTGTTTTAATACTCCTTTATCTAAATAATATATAGCGTCACTGTATTCTTTTGCAATTTGTTCATCGTGTGTAGAAAATAAAACAGTTAAACCTGATTCACATAAGTTTTTTAATCGTTCAAAAATAGCAACCGTATTTTTCTGATCTTGTCCATAGGTGGGCTCGTCCAATAACAAAAGAGATTGATTACCAGCAAGAACGGATAAAACAGCAAGACGACGTTGTTGACCTTGACTTAACATATAGGGAGAATATTTTTGATACTTTTTTAACCCATATTCATATAAAAGATCTAGAGCTAATTGTGTATGATTTCCTTTGCCGCGCCATTGTTCTAAGCTAAGGCATACTTCATCTAAAACATTTATAGAAATAAATTGGTTTCCAGGATTTTGAAAAACAGCAGAAATGATTGAATATAATTCAATGTGTTTAAAATGTCGATCTAATAATTTATTTTTTATTTTAATTGTTCCAGAAAAAGGATGCTGTCCTAAAATTGCTGAAAAAAGAGTGCTTTTTCCAGAACCAGAGGAACCTAAAATTGCAGTGATTGTACCTTTTGTACAAGAAAGTGACGCATTGTGTATGATTTCTTTTTTTTTGTATCCTAAACATACATTTTCAAGTTTTAATACTTCTAAATTATTTGTAATTTTAGGTAGAAAAGCTTTACTTTTAGAAGGGAAAAAGAGCCCTTCTTGTTCAAATAAAGCGCGATGTATAGTTAGGGTAGATGGAATAATGTTTTTTTGTAGCATTTTGCAGTTTGCACCAAGAACAATAATCTCATCTACATAAGGTAGCCAAGCATCTAGTTTATGGTCAATTGCAATAATTGTAGTATTGTGTTCGTACTTAAAGAGAAAAAGTAGTTCTAGAAGTTGCTTAGTACTAGTTGCATCTAAATTTGCAAATGGTTCATCTAATACAAGAATGGAAGGTTGCATAAGCATAAGACAACATAATGCAGCACGTTGTTTTTCACCGCCGGATAAAGTATGTAATTCTCTTGTGAGCATATCGAAAACACCATATTTAGTTGCAAATTCGTTGATTTTTTGATCCATTAAAAAAGGATCAATACTTAAGTTCTCCATACAAAAAATCATTTCCTTATAAAGGGTATTCATACAAAATTGCAAATCGGGATTTTGAAATAAAACACCTATGTATTTTGAACGAGTAGGAATATCGAAATTTCTTAAAGAAGTGCCATTGAGTAATATGTCACCTTGTAAAATGTAGCCAGCATTTTCTGGATAAACACCTGAAAGTAGCATGGCAAGAGTGCTTTTTCCACATCCGCTGCTGCCGATAATTATGGAACAACTTTCTTCTTCAAATGATAGATTTAAGTGTTCAATGGTTGAAGCTTTTGCATGCTCGAAATATTTAAATTTCAAATCTCTTACTTCTAAAATTGTACTCATATTATTCCTCTAATTCCATTGCTTGTAAATCACCGATTGCAAATCCTTTCAGTACACCTGCTTTTGCTAATCCATCCGCAAGAAGTTTACATCCTATTCCACAAAATAAGATAGAGCTTAGAAGTCTGATTGTAAAGATTGCAATAACAAGACGTAAATCAAACGTGTGATATCCTTGTCGAATACCTGTCCAGATAAAGCTAAAAACAGTACATCCAACAGCAGCTAGCATAGTCTGAGTCCATCCAAATTTGCGGTATTTAAAGGCAGCAAAGGCAACTTCAGAGCCTAATCCTTGAATAAGCCCACTTATAAAAATAATAGGGCCAAACATATTTCCCATTAAAACTTCAATAAAAGCAGCTAACATTTCAGCAATTACGCCAACACCAGGTTTTCTCATAATGTATGTAACAAATACAGCAGCCATAAACCAAATTCCATAAAAAGGTTCATATCCTAAAACACCGAGTCCGAATGGAGTTAATAAAGAAGTAACAAAGGTTCCTAGATAAACAATTCCTAAATAAAATGCTCCAAATAATACAGATATAATTGATACAAATAAAATGTCTTTTAATTTCATGATTTAATTCCTCCTAGTTTTTTGTTGGACTATTAACGCTAATAGTTGCTTGTAATACATAATGTCCAAGATGTTTTGTGCAATACTCTAAAATATAATGATAGTAATCAAATAGTTGAGCTACATCACATTCAAGAACGGTTACATAATGAGCAGAATGTTTATAAATTCCACGATCCACAGCTTCATTTACAATAGTAGCAATATGTGGCATATAATGTTCAATTCCCATAGGATAAAGGCTTATTTTTGATGTAACAGGAAAATGAATATTCAATATATTATTTTCATTCATTAATACATCATCTACATCTAAAAAACTGTCACCTTCTGTATCTCCTGGGCAGCCTTTTGAAAAAGTAGCTTCCATGGTCATGTGAATATTGGGACGAAAAGCATATGTAAAGCATGCACGCATTGCATCTAGTACATGATTACGTTTGCCACGATATACAGTTGACAAGGAATCTGTTAAAACAAATACCTTTTCGGTATTTACTTTGGCAATGGATCCTAGAATAATATTAATATATTGATCGCTCATAGGCGCTAAAGAAAAACGACAACCTGTAATTCCATCAGTACCTCCGACTCGACCACACGAAGTACCACAACAATTCCCATAATCTACATAATTTTTTTTCACTTCATTTCTCCT
>JBOFWM010000072.1:0-10896 GCA_051653625.1 Lachnospiraceae bacterium | reverse complement strand
TTATTCCTTGCTTCATTAATTCATAAAATTTTTCTGCATTAAGCTCTTTATTTTTCCCATATGACTGTCCATCTATTGAATATGGAATACTTGCAATTTTTACATTATGTTCTTTTGCATAATCTTTTGGTAAATCGGCCGTACTATCTGTTAAAATAAGAAAATCCTTCATTGTTTGATACCCCACTTTTACAATATTTACATAATCTTCTTTATTTTACCATTTCTTTTTTAAAACTACAAGATTTCAATTTCATGATTTTTTTCGCAAAATTACTTTCTTTAAACGATGATAATCAAATGGTATAAGTGGCTCTAAATAGTGTTGATTTCCAAATGTTTTATTTGTTGTTATTGCAAATAAAAACATACTTACTCCAGCAATATAACCAAATATTCCAAATATTGCTGTCAAACATAACGTTATAATTCTCATAAATTTTACTGCATAATTTAATTCATAATTTGTTTGAGTATAACTTCCAATTGCTACAAACGCCATATAAAGCATAACCTCAGAATTAAACCAACCACTATTTACAGAAAACTCGCCTAATATTAATGCTGCCATAACACTTAATGGTGTCGAAAGCATACTTGGAGTATTAATTGCTGCAACTCGTAATCCATCTAATGCAATTTCTAAAATTAAAAACTGTAATAAAACAGGCACATTGACCGTTTCTTTTATCAAAATAAAAGATAGTCCTTCAGGCAAAAAATTAGGATAGCTAATTCCTAACAAAAAAGTAGGCGTCAATAAATATAAACATAGAAAAATCAAAAATCTTGCAAGCCTAAGATATGTTGCTGTTATAGGTGGGAAATAATAATCATCAGCCTCTTCACATATTGAAAACAATGTTACAGGTAAAATCATTGCATAAGGTGAATTATCAATCAATATCACAATATTTCCTTCTAAAATTTGTGCTGCTGTTGTATCTGGTCGTTCAGAATATCGAAATTTTGGAAATGGATTATACCATTTTCTTTGATATAATAATTCTCCTAAGCATTCTTCATTAATTGATAAATTACCAACGTAAGTCTTTTCAAGTTTTTTTCGAATATCTTGTAATAAGCCTTGATTTACTTTATGTTTCATATAACAAAGAACAATATCTGTCTTAGCAACCCCATTCATTTGAATCATTTCCATTGTCAAATTTGCATCTCTTATTCTTCTACGAATCAATGCTGTATTAAAACAAATCGTTTCCACAAATCCATCTTTTGATCCTCTAAGTGTTTTGTCTTTATCTGGTTCACTAACCCCTCTAGCAGGATACGTTCTTGCATCTATTAATATTGCCTCTTTACACTTATCAAGTAATAAAATAAATTGTCCAGAAAATAAAGCAGTCTCAATTTTGTCCACATTACTTTCCTTATCTACTTCAATGTATGGCATATATTTTGTGATAAAGTCCACACTATCATTAATAACATCTTTTTCATTCACATAAAGTAAAAATTCTAAAATTCGTTGCATAATATCATCTTTGCACATACCATCAATAAAATAAAAACTTCCTCTTGTTTTACCAATTATAATATCACGATTGATGATATCAAAATTCAAATTCACTTGTAATCTATGGGAAAATAATTTCTTATTCTCCTCTAAACTTGACTCTATTTCCATAAAAAAACCTCCTTTTACATGTATTACCAATAAAAGGAGGTTTTATACTATTTATTTTGTTGTACTTCCAAATCCACCATTACGAATTTGTGTTACATCATCATCTATTGTTATTCCATATTCTAAAAAAATGCCTTGCATAAATCCTGTTCCAGCTTCTAATGAAATATCTTTTCCCTCATTACTATCATTTGTAATCTTTGCAAATATATGCCCTTCGTTATCTGAATAATAATAATCACTGTCAATAATTCCTACTGTATTATTAAGTTGCAAACGATATTTGAATCCTAGACCACTTCTTGGATACAATTTCAACACCCAATTTTCTTCCATTTTTGCACGAATACCTGTTGGTATTTTTATTGTTTCACCTGGTTTAAGTGTAAAAGAGAATGGTGTATAAAAGTCATATCCTGCACTTCCTTTTGTTGCTCTTTTTGGTGTTTCTAATGTTTCATATATATCGCAACATTCTGCATCCGTTTTCTCTGGAAATATTTCTTTTATTTCATCTATAAATTTATCTTTACTTACTTTAAAAAATTGTGCAATTTGTTTCAATTTATATTCTCTCTTTCTTCTAGTTCTTTGTATATAAAATAGGAATGCTAATTTCTTTACTTTGCAATGTTTGCTTTACATCAATTACTCTTTGATTATCACTTCCACACCAATGTGCATTACTATTTTTTTTCTTATATTCGAATTCTCCATCTACACATACATCCACATATCGAAAAAGAGAATAATCATAAATATCCTCCCACACATCGCCTGTATAAAGCCAGATAGTCTTTTGTGGAAATATTTCTTTTATTTCTTTCATAAGCTCTCTAACGTCGAGCCTATTTGCTGAATGCAATGGATCTCCCCCTGAAAAAGTAATGCCTGATATGTACTCTTCTTCTAATTGTTCAAAAATTTCTTGCTTAGCTTTTTTATCAAATAATACACCACCATTTGGATCCCATGTAATAGGGTTGTGGCATTTTTCACAACAATGTTCACATCCAGCTACCCACAATACGACACGAAGTCCTTCTCCGTTTAACATATCATCTTTCGTTATATTGTGATATCTCATATTACATAGACTTCCTTTCTGAAATTTCGGCCATTTTTGCATCATTTAATCTTGTATCACCATGAACACGTGAGTATGATAAATATCCATTCATTCGATCTATTTTTGTAAGATTACTACTTCCACAATTTGGACATTGATCCATTTCAAGTTCTTGATGTCCACAATCATCACAATATGCCAATGAAAGATTTACACCTTCATAAAATCCTAATGCCATAGCTCTACGTATTAAAGTTTTAATTGCATCGATATTGTAATTAATTGGATATTTTACATATTGTATTTTCCCACCATTTGATAATTCCCAAAATCGAAATTCTAAATTTTGTTTTTCAATTGGTGTAATATCTTCCGTTACATGACAATGAAAACTATTACTTACATATTCTCTGTCAGAAACTCCTTCGACAATTCCATATTTTCTTCTAAATTGTTGCACCTGTAAGCCACATAAATTTTCAGCTGGTGTACCGTAAATGGCATACAAATTATTATCTTGTTCTTTAAATTCTGATATTCTTTTATTAATAAATTCTAATACTTCAATTGCAAATGCACCATCTTCAACAAGTGTTTTATTATTGTATAATACTTGCAATTCATTTAATGCTGTAATTCCAAATGATGCCGTTGCTGATTTTAAAACTGGTTTTATTTTATCGGTTAATTTAAGGTTTCCTTTGTAGAATCCACCTTCACAATATGCAAGCGGATTCGTTGAAGCTCTCATCTCTCCTAAATATGCATAAGTTCTAATATGAAGCTGACGAATAAGTGTCAAATAGTAATCTAATACTTCATAAAAATCTTTACTTTCATGTCTAGCTTTTGCAAGGATCATTGGTAAATGTAACGACACTGCTCCAATATTAAATCTCCCAACAAATACAGGATAATCTGAAGAGTCTGCTGGATTCATTCCGCCTTTTTCATACCAAGGTGACAAAAATGCTCTACACCCCATTGGTGAAATAATTTTTCCATATTGTTTGTACATACTTGCAATATATCCTTTACCAGTTAAACTTAACCAATCTGGATACATTGTTTTAGCAGAACATTCTACTCCCGCTTCAAATACATCTTCTAACTCTTTTCCTGGTCCATGAAGATTTTCATCATATAAAAATACAATTTTTGGAAATAAAACAGGTTTTTTACAGCCTTTTTTCCCTTGTCCTTCACTTCTAACCTTTAACATAGATATTGTAGCAAGTTTTGCAAAACGACCTGTACAAGTTCCAGCGCTCACAGTAATAAATGGATAATCTCCCCTGCTTGATGCTACTGTATTAAATTTATACTCCCATCCTTGAAATCCTTGTTCCATTTCCTTTTCTACATCTTGGAAAGCAACTTCTTTTGCTTTTTCTTCCGGAATACCTAACTTAATATATTTTTCTTTAAATTTTTTGTATGATTTCTTTGCATAAGGTTCTAAAATAGAATCTACACTTGGAACTGTAAATCCACCATATTGTTGACTTGCAGCACTTAACACAATATCTCCAATAACATCAAATGCTACATCTAGTGTTTTAGGTTCATTATACCAAATATTTCCCATTTCAAACCCACCAGATAATACATTTTCAACATCAAACAAACAACAATTCATAGTATCTCTTCTTGCAGACATATCATGCACATAAATATATCCATCTCTACAAGCTTGTATCTCCTCTGTTGTCATGAAGAATTTTTGATAAAGTTCTTTATTTAACTGATTAAAAATCAGGCTTCTTTTTGTTGAGACAAGTGCACTATCTGTATTTGAATTTTCTTTATCTCCAACATACATAATAGATTGACTTTTTTTATAAACATCATCTAACATTCGAACAAAATCTTGCTTATAATTTCTATAATCTCTATAACTTTTTGCTACAATTGGCTTTACTTCTTCTAAAGCACTTTCTACAATATTATGCATAATAGGAATTGGAATTTCCTGTGACTGTAAATCTTTTACTTTTTCAATAACATATTTACAAATCGTCTCTTTTTCTTCTTCTGTAAAACTCGTCAATGCTCGATATGCACTTTTCCCAACTGCATCAATGACCTTTTGTACATTAAATTCTTCTACGCTTCCATCTTTTTTTATCACATTAACAAGGGTATCTGTTTTAAATTCATACAATGACTTTTCATTATTTTCTTGATCCATTCAAAAATTCCTCCTACAATTACAATTTACTACATATATTGATATTTTTTTTTGAACCACAATATGTTGTGGTGCCTTTAAGTATAAATCTAGAACATACATATTGTCAAGAAATAAAAAAGCGTTCATTTTCATGAACACTTTTTTATTTTTTCTATTTAATCATACTTTCATTTCTTCTTTTTTTGACTCTAAGTCTTTCTTTTTTCTTAACTTTGTTCCTACTACCATTCCAATTCCAGCAATAACAACAATAATTGCTAAAAGTAGAACGTAAGATAAAAACATATTTAAGAAAGCAATTAAATTATTCACCATATCTTATCCTCTCTAAAATAAAATTTACCAAACTATTGTATATATCATACCACTAAATAGGAATTATCGTCAAGAAAAGCAATCAAATTATTTCCATATTCCGTGTTCTAAAAAATTAGTTGCTCTATTTTTTGCTTTTTCTACAATTTCTGTTTGATACCCCATTGCCTTTAATAAATCAATGGCGTTTCTAGTTGTTGCTTTTCCTTCTAATAAATCGTATGAAAACAAAATATCATCTTCTACTATTCGTTCTTCAAAGTGATAATTGGAGTATATGTTTTCAAGAAGAGACGTTAATTCAATATCATGCGTTGCCGCAAAGCAAAGTAAATTTTCATAAGCCATCGTCTCTAAAATATAACTACTTGCTGCAATTCGTTCTATTGTATTTGTTCCACGAAGTACTTCGTCAATAAAACATAGCACTGGTAAAGTTTTATCAAATGTTTTATCTATAATTCTTTTTATTGCTTTTATTTCAACAAGGAAATAACTCTCTTTTTTTCTTATATTATCTTTTAATGACATAGACGAATAAATTGCACAAATACAACCTTTATAAGATTTCGCCAAACATGTATGAATACTTTGTGCGCATAATGCATTGATTCCAACCATTTTTAAAAATGTAGATTTTCCACTGGCATTCGATCCTGTCAGTAAAATTGATTTTTTTGTATAAATCGAATTTTTTACTGGTTTCTTTATTAATGGATGATATCCGTTTGTTATTTCTATTGATAAATCATCACGGAAAGTAGGAATACAATATTCTTCTAGACTAGATCGCAAGCAAGATATACTAATACATGAATCAATTAAGCCAATATATTCAAATACTTCCCAAATATAATCTTTTTCTTTTTCAACAAGTGCCATCATTTGATTAAATACAATCAAATCAATATGAAAAATCATACACATATAATCCCAAATAATACTTAGCGGACTTCCACTTGATGAAGTTTGATTTCCTATAAAATAAGATTTCTTTAATAATGGTAATAATACATCTTTTTTAGGTTGTTTTCTTTCAAGCTCATATTTATTTAAAGCTTCCATTGCCTTAACCATTTTTATAATATGCGTAAAACTTGATAGATATGGATTAATTTTGCCTTTATCTTTAAAATATGAAGCAATGCTATATAATAGAATAAAAAAGAGCATAATAAATCCTTGTTGAAATTCAACAAATAATAAAAGTATGCATAAAAAAAGTGAAACATCAATACAAAAATGTTTTATATTTTTTTCTTTTTTCAATTCCAAAAGGTTATCTAAATATTCTGAAAGTGAATATTTAGATAATCTTCCTATTTTATGAAAAATATGCTGTAATTCAATGCGTATATCTTCATTATTTTCCATATAAGAAATAAGTTTTTCTAATTCTTCTAACTCTTGCGTCTTTTTTTTAGGATTTCGAAGTAAATAATATAAATATTCATCTCCAATAGAACATTTTGTGAAATTTATTTTTTTATAGATTTCATCCATATCAAAATCATTCCATGTAATATCATCTATGGAATCCTCTTTTTTATTATGTTCAAAATATTTCGCAATCGTTTCAAATTCTAACGTTGTATACTCTCTTTTTACATCTTTTCCATATTCATCGTTACACTTTTTTTTATACTGCACTGCATTCTTTTTATCATCAAAAAATCCTTTGATTGCTAAAATAATCATAAACAGTACAATTACGCCTACAAATAAAAGGTATTCCATACTTTATTTCCTTCCTATCTTTTAAAGGAAAATATATTTTGCAATAAACAATATCGTTAAAACATACATTAAAATGCTTACTTTTTTTCCTTTTACTCTAGTTATTGTATTAATAAGTGTATAAGAAATTACTCCTATTGCAATACCTTCTGCAATACTATATGCCAATGGCATAAATAGAATTGTTAAAAATGCTGGAATTGCTTCTGTCATATCATCAAAATTAATTTTTGCAACAGAGCTCATCATATAAAATCCTACAATAATTAATGCAGGCGCAACTGCAAATGAAGGAATTGTTAAAAATAAAGGTGCAAATATAATCGAAATTAAAAATAAGAAACCAGTTACTATTGCTGTTAAACCAGTTCTTCCACCTTCTGTCACACCAGCTGCACTTTCAACATATGTAGTTGTAGTAGATGTCCCAAGTATTGCTCCTATTGACGTAGCAATAGAATCTGCCATTAATGCTCCTTTAATACGTGGTAATTTTCCATCCTTATCAAGCATATCTGCTTTTGATGCTACTCCAATCAAAGTTCCTAATGTATCAAATAAATCTACAAACAAAAATGCAAATACAACCACAATAAAATTCAACCAACCAATAGAACTAAAATCAACTTGAAATACTTGTCCTACTGTACTTCCTAATGAAGTAAAATCAAAACTAAAAATTTGAGTTGGAATTGTTGAATACATACCGACTTCAAAATTTGGAACATAAATACCTATTAATTCTGCAATAATACCTAAAATCCATGTTGCAAGAATTCCAAAAAGAATTCCACCTTTTATTTTTTTTATTAGAAAAATAGCAGTAATTAAAGTTCCTACAAGTGCAAGAATTGCTCCAACACCAACTGAAGAAAATAATTCTCCTTTAAATGTTTGATAACTAATTAAGGTTGCATCATCACCCACGATTAACTTTGCATTTTGCAATCCGATAAAAGCAACAAATAAACCAATCCCAACACTTACAGCCGATTTCAAGGTAAGTGGAATTGCATTAAAAATCGCTTCTCTTACATTAGTAAGCGATAATACAATAAAAATTAATCCTTCTACAAATACAGCAAGTAATGCAACTTGCCAACTATATCCCATACCAATTACAACTGTATATGCAAAATATGCATTTAATCCCATACCTGGAGCAAGTGCAAATGGGTAATTTGCTAAAATTGCCATAAGTAATGTTCCTATAAAACTTGCTAATGCTGTCGCAATTAGAACTGCATTTGCATCCATTCCTGTTGCTGATAAAATACTAGGATTAACAGCTAAAATGTATGCCATTGTCATAAAGGTTGTAATACCTGCCATAACCTCCGTTTTCATATCTGTTTTGTTTTCTTTTAATTTGAAAAAATTTTCTAACATATTTTTTCTTTCTCCTTTTTAAAATTTCTTTACTGATTCTGTTAATAATTTTTTAAACTTTGGAGCAGCAATACTCGCTGCTTCTTGTACCTCATCATGAGTTAGCGGGTTATTACTTAGACCAGCTGCTAAATTACATACACATGAAATGCCACAAACTTTCATCCCCATATGATTTGCAACAATCGCTTCAATTACAGTGGACATTCCAACAGCATCTACATCCATTTTTTGCAAAAATCTAATTTCAGCTGGTGATTCAAAAGATGGTCCTGTTAATTGTGCATAAACACCTTCTTTAAGGTCAATCTCATTGGAAATAGCAACTTGTTTAATAATTTGTTGCAACGATTCATCGTAAATACTACTCATATCTGGAAATCTTGTTCCTAATTCCTCTATATTTTTTCCAATTAGTGGATTAGGTGTAAACATTGAAATATGATCGGTAATCAACATAAAATCCCCAGCTTTAAATGATTGATTGATCCCACCTGACGCGTTTGTCAAAAATAAAATTTTAGCCCCTAAAAGACCCATTAATCTTATTGGAAGAACTACATCTGATATATCGTATCCTTCATAATAATGGACTCTTCCTTTCATACAAACAACAGGTTTTTTTTCGACATAACCAAATATAAACTTTCCATCATGTCCCACTACTGTAGATGTTGGAAAACCATCTATCTCACTATATGGAAGTTCGCAAACAATTTCAATATCCTTTGCATAATCTCCTAAGCCAGAGCCAAGAACAATAGCAATCTCTGGCTTAAAATCAACCTTAGCTTGTACACTTGTTAAAGTCTTTACTAATTTCTCATATACATGATTCATATACACCTCTCCTTTTATCGTTATTCTATAACAACTTATATATTTTATCATAAAATTAACAAATGAAATAGAGAAATTTAATTATTTTCAATTAAATTTCTCTATTCCTTACTAAATATATAGAATTTGTAATATTAAATGATAATAAAAATCATTCCTCCCGAACTATCATTTACTATTTTTTGCATAGATTCTTGTAAATTCATCTGGCTTTCATCACTAATTTTAGAAATTTTATTTTCAATGCCGTCATAAATTAATTGCTTTACTGTTTTACCAAAAATATTTGTTTCCCAAATACCATCACTTGACTGGCTGCTTTCTTCAATATATTGTACTAAATCATCTGCTTGTTCTTTACTACCAACAATAGGTGCTATTTCAGTACTAACATTTGCACGGATCATATGTAAGGATGGACTTGTTGCTTTTATTTTTACACCATATTTATTTCCATGTTTGATAACTTCTGGTGGTTCTAATTTAATTTCTGCCAATTCTGGATTTACAACACCATATCCTTTGTATCGAACCATTTCCATCGCATTCAATACTTTCTGATATTCGCATTTCATCTCCGATAATTTTTTTATTGATTCAATCAAATCATATTCTCCACTAATTTTTGTATCCATTAATTTAGAAATCATTTCATAATAAAAAGAATCATCAACATCTAATATTAATTGTATACATCCATTTGATAAATCAATTTTATCAATTCTACTATTTTTCAAATACTCGCTATTATAAATATTGGTTTTCCCTTGCAAAAGCACATCTTTTATAGAATGTATTTTTTCCATGTACTCTCTTGTTTTTTCAATAATCTCTGCCTTTAAATCATTTGTCCTTGGTAACATCTCCACCCACGCTTTTGTATATATTTCTAACA
The DNA here is from genome assembly GCA_051653625.1 of Lachnospiraceae bacterium. Classification (GTDB taxonomy): domain Bacteria; phylum Bacillota; class Clostridia; order Lachnospirales; family Lachnospiraceae; genus SFDP01. The sequence goes on along the minus strand of JBOFWM010000072.1, from coordinate 809 downwards.
TTGTAATAGGAAATTCATATAGTACATTTTCTAAAACTTTATGTATGTCTTCTTGTTTCATTTGCTCACAATTAAGTGATATTGCTGTAACATGATGTAAATTTGATATTTCCTCTACTACTCTATTTGCTTCTTCTCCATATGGCTTTGTTGAATTTACAATTACAATGAATGGTTTATTTAATGCTTTTAACTCTCTAATTGTTTTTTCTTCTGCATCAATATAATCATTTCTCTTTAATTCACCAATGCTTCCATCTGTAGTAATAACAACACCGATTGTTGCATGGTCAGTTATTACTTTTTTAGTCCCAATTTCTGCTGCTTTTGTAAATGGGATTTCCTCTGGATACCATGGTGTTTTTACTTTTCGTTCTTGTTCTTCTTCTAAATGTCCTGTTGCACCATCTACCATAAAGCCAACGCAGTCTACTAACCTTACTTTTACAAAAACATCTCCAGACAACGTTACTTCTGCTGCTTCTTTTGGAATAAATTTAGGTTCCGTTGTTGTAATTGTTTTTCCACTTCCACTTTGTGGCAATTCGTCTTGTGCACGTAACTTTTCAGATGATTCCTTCATAAATGGTATAACAAGTAAATCCATAAATCTTTTAATGAATGTAGATTTTCCTGTTCTAACTGGACCTACAACACCTATATATATTTCTCCTCCAGTTCGCATCTGTATGTCTTTGTATAAATTATATTCTTTGTTTGTACTAAATGTGTCCATAAAAAATCCCCTTCCATACTTAATTCATTATATGGAAAGGGATAAAAATATATGACTATTTAATTGATAATTC
>JBOFWM010000071.1:0-35302 GCA_051653625.1 Lachnospiraceae bacterium | reverse complement strand
CCGCTGCTTGGGAGGAGGAATCAAAATGAAATACAGTTATAAACGACCATCCTTCGATTTTTATGATACTGTAGCCATGGAATGCTGGCTTTCCGATATGGCGAAAAACGGACTGCTTTATGAGGGAAACAATCTTGCGTATTTCCGCTTTTTAAAGAGTGAACCGCAAAATATCTGCTATCGTGTAGAGCCTATAATGGACGAAGAACGAGAACCATCAGAGGAAATACTGGCCGCCTATGCCGATGCCGGTTGGGAATTTGTCGCAAGGCAGGGTAATCTATTTTTCATTTGGAAATCCACAAGAGCCGATGCAACAGAGCTGCATACTGACCCTATCGTGCAAAGCGAAAGCTATCGCTCCCTGTGCAGAAAATTGACTCGCTCTGCCATTGGCACGGGCGTTTGCGTGATTGCGATTTTCGCAATGATTCTCGGCGGATTTCTTGTTTCCGACAGACCCGTCACACTATTTTTGACCAGCCCAATGATGCTGCTTTTAGCCGTGTCAGAATTATTCGTTGTGGCACAGACAATTTGGCAAGCATGCTCTGTCCTGCGGATTAAGCATACACTTGCCGAGGGTGTTGCCCTTACTCATACGCAGGATTACCGCAAGCGTTACTGTGGTTATCATATAATAACAGTGCTATCCCTATTACTTTCTGTTGCTGTCTTGGTGATTTCCGTTCTCACTCTGACAACTGACTGGACAAAAAGTATTGTCGATGTAACGAAGCCTTTGCCATATCTATCACTGGATTTAATTGAACAAAGCGAGGAGTTTTCCTTTGCAGAACCTTCCTTCATATTTGATTCGGATTTTGATTACAATAATTATGTGGACTATTCTTGGACTCTCTTGGTTCCACAGCATTATGAAATCCACCAAGAAGGAGCAGAGCAGTCCCACAAATGGTCTGATGGAAGCGGCTATTATTCTCCAAGTGCAAGCACAGAATACTATCGCTTGGCATTCCCCACATTCGCACCTGCACTTCTCGATGAGCTGATGGATTTGCATTTGTTAGAGGGAGAAAACTACACGATTACAGAACCGGATGCCTTTGATCGCACTGTGCTGGCTGTCAACGAGGAGTACAGCATGAGTCATTTGTTTGTTCAGTGGGGCAATCAGGTGATTTACATTCGCTATCAGGGTAATGCCGACTTGAGCCAAAGACTTGACTTGCTTGCCGATGCTCTATCATCTCAATAAGAATCGAGTAGGAGGCTAATCAAATAATGGTTAGCCTCCTACTCGATTGATAGTATAAAGTGTTCTATGAAAAAAGATAAAAAGAAACTAGGCATAAGGTAGGATCAGAAATTAAAACAAATTTAATTAAAAAAAAAGCATATTGTGCAAAAACATAGTTTGGCGGGTCTAAATTTTATGAAGGACAGACATCCTTCATTATATGAAGAAATTAATTCTTACTCGAAATATTCAAACTTTCAATAATTTTAATTTTATGATTTATTTGTATTTTATAGAAAAAGATTTTAAATACAAAGTATAATACTAACAGCAATAAATGGTCGGTATTAGTAAATAATGCAATAAATATGAACGCAAAGAAATAGATCATAATTATTAAATATAATCATTGACAAACTAAATTTAATTGCGTACAATCTAACTATAAAGATTGTACACAATTAAATTATGCACTATTAAAAGGAGGAAGACAAAATGAACATTTATAATTTTATAGTAAAAGATGGAAAGAACAAAGAGGTAAGTTTAACAGAATATAAAAATAAGGTGTTACTTATTGTAAATACTGCTACTGAATGTGGTTTTACACCTCAATATAGTGATTTACAAGATCTGTATAAAAAACTAGGAAATGAAAATTTTGAAATATTAGATTTTCCATGCAATCAATTTGGAAATCAGTCTCCAGGAAATAATGAAGAAATAGCTACTTTTTGTAATACTAGATTTGGAATTACTTTTCCAATTTTTTCAAAGATTGATGTGAACGGAAAAAATGCAAGTCCTTTATTTACTTATTTAAAAGAACAAAAAGGATTTGATGGATTCGACAAAGAACATCCATTAACTAAGATACTAGAAGAAGTATTATCAAAAGCTGATCCAAATTATAAAGAAACTTCCGATATTAAATGGAATTTTACAAAGTTTTTAATAGATCAGAAAGGAAATGTTATTGGAAGATTTGAACCAATGGATGATATAGAAAAAATTTCTGAGGCGATTGCAATAATATTAGATGTTGATTAAAAAAGTAAAATTATTTACAAAACAATTTTTATAAATAATATGATATAATAAATGCATATATTTAAATGAAAGTTGGAAATGAAACAATGAATAATGAACAAGAAATACAGTATGATGTTTTAAAACTTGAAAATCAGCTTTGTTTCCCCTTATATGTTTGTTCTAAGGAAATTATAAAAAAATATAAACCATTTTTGGATGAGTTAGACTTAACCTATACTCAATATATAGCATTGATGGTTTTATGGGAACAAAGAGAAATAAATGTAAAAACATTAGGAGAATATTTGTTTTTGGATTCTGGAACGTTAACGCCAGTATTAAAAAAATTAGAAACAAAAGGATATATTACTAGAATTAGAGCAAAAGAAGACGAACGTATTCTAATAATTCAAATTACAGAGTCTGGAATGAAACTTCGAGAGAATGCACTAAAAGTACCGCAAAAGGTTGCAAAATGTGTAAATTTAAATGAGGAAGATGCAAAAATATTGTATAAACTTTTACATAAAATGATGGATAGCGTATAGGAATATAAAAAATCGCCTCATTCCACTTCTAATAATGAAGAGGGATGAGGCGATTTTAATTTTATAATTCATCATTAAGTATTTTTTTTTCAAATTCTTCTATAGGCATTGGTTTTGCAAAATAATATCCCTGTAAGTCATTACAACCAATATTACATAAATAGTTTACCTGTTGTTCTGTTTCTGTTCCTTCGGCAATAACTTTTAAGTTTAATTTTTGAGCCATTTCAATAATTGAGGTAATAATAATTTCACCATTTTCATTATTTGCATGATCATTTAAAAACTTCATATCTAATTTTATTACATCTAAAGATAAATCTTTTAAAATATTTAAAGAAGAATAACCGCTTCCAAAATCATCCATTTCGACACAAAATCCATGGCTTTGTAGAAGTTTTACAACTTCAATCATATGCATATGATCTTTTACATATGTAGTTTCTGTAATCTCTAAATGTATCTTACTAGAATCAACATTATATTTTTGAGTTAACGTAATTAAATCATTAATAAAATCAGGTCGTAAGAGATCAAATCGTGATACATTAACAGATAGAGAAGGAATGTTAATTTCTGCATCTTGCCATTTTTTTAGAAGAGCAAAAGCTTGTTCGCGTATATATGCATCTAAACGAAGAATATCACTCGATTTTTCAAAAACTGAAATAAAGTCATTTGGCATATATTTTATAGTATCATTTTTTATCCAACGTACTAGAACTTCAGCACCACTTATTTTTTTTGTTTTTGCATTAAATTGTGGTTGAATATATAACTTGAATTCATGATTTTCTAATGCATTATCAAATTCAGTTAAAATGGAATTTACAAGATGCAACTCTTTTACAATAGTTGTGTCATAATCTGTAAACTCATTTGTAATAGAATTCTTTGCATGTGAATGAGCAATCTTAGCGCGTTCTAGTATTTGTTCAATATCTTCAGACGGTTCACTAATATAACGACCTAGATAAAAATCAAGTTTAATATTTCGAAACATACTTGCACTATTACGACTTTGTCCAATTAGCGAATCTTTTACTAGATAAGCATCTTTTGTAGCTCTTTCTTTAGAAAATATAACAAAAACATCAGAGTAAAGTCTACCAACAACTACATCTTCTTTATTTGCATTCATATAACCTGAAGATATCTTTGCAATTTCATTTAATATTAAATCTCCAACTTTGTTACCAAAGGAATCATTGATTAATTTAAAATTTAAAATATCAAAAACAATACATGAAAATCGATCACTAGGATACTTTTTAATTAATTGTTTCGCATCTATTTTAAATTTTGTTAAATTTGGCAAACCAGTCAAAGAATCGTAGTAAGCAGTGTTATATAATAATTTTTTTGAGCGAACTTCGTGATTTAAAAAAAGTAGCAATGCTCCAACAAATAATAGTGTAAAAACTACATATAAAAAATACGTTCTTTCTTGCAATATATAAGATGAAGGAGTAAGGTCTTTAAAGGGAACTGTGATAATAATATTCCAATCACTAATTTTTAATGGCATATAGGCAGTTTCGTATCGCTCATTGTTAATAATAAAAGATAATTTTCCACTTTGTAAGGATTGAATATCATTAAAGATTGATTCTAAAGATCCATCTTCAAAAATAGCACCTTCTAACATAGATGCAATATCAGTTGTTGTATCTGAACTATATTGTAATTCTAGAAATGTACTCGCAATATATTGACCTTTTGAGTTGACAATATGTGCAACTCCTTCTTCAACAAAAGAGGTAAGAAGAAGACTTTTTAGAGCTTCAGGAGTATAAATTCCACATACTGCACCATTAATTTCTCCTTCTCTACTATAAGAAGGTGTAGCAGAAAGAATATAAATTGCTTGGTTTTCTTCTGAATAGAAAGGATCTGAAATAACGGTTTGTCCTTTAAGTGCACTTTCAATTGTGGCAGAATGGTCAACAGAAATATCAGAACCATCGTTTGATACACCAATCATATCAGTATTTAACCAAAACAAAGAATCATAATGTGTTGTTAATGTAAGGTTTTGTAAAAGCATTAATAGGTCGTCATCACGTTCTACTAAATAGATGGTATTTCCTAATGTTTGAAGTAAACCAAATTCAGTATTTATCAAAGTTTCAATACTGAATTGTTGTTGTGAAATATTTTCACTTAAAGTATTTTCAGCAATATTTTGAAAGGTCTCTTGTTGAGTTTTGTTATAATCAAGAAGGAACAGTAAAAATAAGGCACCACTTATTAATATCATTGAAAGATAAGTTGATTTTAAAATTTTGTTTTTTTTCATAATATTATTTAATCTCCAATGTAAATATAATTTGTTCCAAAAATATCTGTCATCTCAATTATATTTATAAATAAGAAAAGTGTCAAGAAATCTTATGTTTTGTTTAAGATTATCGTTATATCTTGCATGTAGAATAAAACGAGAGTAGTATAAAATAAAGAGAAAATATATTAGATAATGGAGGTAATTATGAAAAAGAAAATTTTATGCTTAGTCTTATTAATTACATGTGTGCTTTCAGCGTGCAAAGGATCTGAACAAGATACGACAAATTCTAATGATACAAATCAAATAGCTTATACAGAAATATTAAATGCATATTCTGTAGCACTAAATGAAAAATGGGATGGAAATGCTATTATGGAGCAAGGATTAAACCTTACGACTATAGATCTTTATGATGGTGTACCATTAGATAATATCGGATACGCTATAATGGATCTTGATGGAAATGGTACAGATGAGCTTATTATTGGTACAACAACATCCGTTACAGACGATTTTTATAGTAAGTTGATTTTAGATCTTTATACACTTGACCAAGATAATGCTAGTATTCAAGTTTTTAGCAGTACCGTACGAGATCGATATTTCAATGCGGGAGAACAGCTTTTTGTAAATTTTGGTTCTAATAGTGCAGAAAACAATACGAATACAACCCTACACTATGAGGGAGGAGTATTGTCTGAAACTGATAAAATTACTGCTATGGAGAATTATGTACAAATGGATTTGACACCATTAAGTCAGTGGATGAAAGAAAATAAATAGTGATAAGTTATTTCAAGGGATGGTGCAAAAACATTTAATAGGTTACTTCAAGAAATATTCAAAATAGAATTGTAAAAAAGAGGATGAGGTTTATTTTCGGTTATATTGGGAAAAATACAAAATGTTTCATTTCAAAAATAGAGATAACTGTACATTTTGGTATCGTTGTATAAATATTTGTCCCCAAAAAGTAGCGACAATTTTAATTCATGAAAAACCATATAAACAATATAGAAAGTTATAGAAGGTGACAAATATGCAATATTTTATATCATTTTTAGAAGGAATTATTACATTTATTTCTCCATGCTTATTGCCAATGCTTCCTATTTATATCTCTTATTTTGCAGGTGGTGATACTCATAGTAAAGATAAGTCACACACGATAAAAAATGCATTAGGATTTGTTTTAGGATTTACAATTATTTTTATGATACTTGGTGCGTTTGCAGGAACAATCGGTGCTTTACTAACACGACATACACAAATTGTAAATGTTGTTACAGGTTTTATTGTTGTGGTATTTGGACTGAATTTTATTGGTATTTTAAAAATTTCATTTTTAAATAAAACGTCTCAAAAAAATAGTACTATAAAAGAACTTGGATTTTTTTCAAGCATATTATTTGGGGCAGTATTTTCTGTAGGATGGACTCCTTGTGTAGGGGCTTTTCTTGGATCAGCTTTAATGCTCGCTTCACAACAAGGATCTGCAACACAAGGCTTATTTATGCTTTTGGCATACTCATTAGGTCTTGGTATACCATTTGTAATAAGTGCTTTATTAATTGATAAATTAAAATCTACTTTAATATTTATTAAAACTCATTACAAAATTATCAATACATGCTCAGGTAGTATTCTTGTGATAATTGGTATATTGATGATGACTGGGCATATTGGGAAATTATTGGCGCTACTAACATTTTAAGGAGTAAGAAAATGAAATCAAATATAAAAATAGTTTTAGGATTGCTTGTACTTATAGCAATTATCACATTAAGCACAATTTTATACAATAATTTAAGTGCACAGTATACACCAGACAATTTAATGGTTAAAACAGTAGAAGAAAGTCAAACAAATACAGATAATGTAGAAGTAGAGTCTGAACCAGAAGCTATTTTAGCACCAGATTTTGTTATGGAAGATTCAGAAGGAAATACAGTAAATTTTTCTGATTTAATTGGAAAACCCATTGTACTAAATTTCTGGGCAAGTTGGTGCCCACCTTGTAAAGCCGAAATGCCTGATTTTGAAACAGCTTATCAAGAGATGGGAGAGGATGTAGTTTTTATTATGCTTAATGCTACGGATGGTAGTCGCGAAACAAAGGAGCTTGCTCAAGCGTTTATTGAAGAGCAAGGATTTTCTTTTCCTGTGTATTTTGACACAAGTATGGATGCAAGTTATACCTATGGGATCTCAAGCTTACCTACTACTCTTTTTATTGACAAGGATGGGTATTTGATTACAGGGTCTATTGGGATGATAAGCAAAGAGTCCTTACAAAAGGGTATTGAAATGATTAAGGAGAAAATGTAGGCATTGAGTAATGGATTCAGATGGAATTACATTTACTTCACAATTAGTGGAGTATGGGATAGAAGTGGAAATTAATTAAGGATACATTCATTTCTATCTGATAAATAGAGTGTAGAAAGAATGAGGATATAAAAATGATATTTTATTTTTCTGGTACTGGTAATTCTAAATGGGTTGCAGAACAACTTGCTCAAAAAATTGAGGATACTGCTTATAATATTTTTGAACTAGATGATACTATAGATATAAGTAATGCAAAGAAACTTGGTTTTGTATTTCCAATTTATGCATGGGGTATGCCAGTGCCCATGGAGTCATTTATAAAAAATTTAAAAAAACAATCTGTTTTTACTTTTGCTATCTGTACTTGTGGTGAAGATGCTGGATATGCCTTGAAAAATTTATCCAACTACTACCCTTTAGATAGTAGTTATAGCCTAGCTATGCCAAATAACTATCTCATTGGATCGGATTTAGAAGATTCTGAAACGGTTTTAAATAAAATTAGATTAGCAAAAAAAGAAATTCAAATTATTAGCAATGAAATACTCAAAGAACAAAAAACATATCATGTACATGAAGGAAGACTTGCTGCACTAAAATCTAGCTTTATTCACAAGGGGTTTCTAAAATTTGCGTGTAGTACTAAGCCTTTTTATACTACAGATTCTTGCAATGGTTGTGGACTTTGTGCAAAAAGCTGTCCAGCATCTATCATAACTTTGAATCAAAATAAACCTAGATGGAATGGAACATGTTTTCAATGTTTACGCTGTATTCATGAATGTCCGAAAACAGCAATCCAATATGGTAAAAATACTGAAAAAAGAAAGCGTTATACGATAGATAAATATAGGAAAGAAATTTGAAAGTAGGTTATTATATGAGAAAAATCATTTTGTATATTGCAATGAGTTTAGATGGATATATTGCGGATAAATTTGGTGGGGTATCTTGGTTGGGCGGTGATGGTAGCGATAGCAAAAACCCAGGTAGTTATGAGGAATTTATGGAAACAATTGATACTGTAATTTTAGGATATAATACATATCATCAGATTATTACAGAACTATCTCCTGATATTTGGGTATATAATAATAAAATGAGTTATGTTATTACACATAAACATTTTGAAGATAAAGATAACATTAGATTTACAGATAATTTAGAAAACCTTATTTTAAAATTAAAGCAAGAAAAGGGGAAAGATATATGGATTTGTGGAGGTGCTAAAATTGTTCATCAATTAATATATCTAAATTTAATTGATGAATTCTATTTTACAATAATTCCTACGATATTGGGTGAAGGTATTCGTTTATTTGAAAATTATGAAATAGAACGTAAGTTGAAATTTGTTTCCTCTAAAAGCTATAATGGGTGCATTGATATAAAATATATTCCTAGATGATTTTTTTAAGAGCAGTAGACGTATGTCTGCTGCTCTTTATTTTGAGAAAAGGAAAAATTTGCTTATAGACAAATGTATCATATATTAGTATATTAGATAATACTAATATATAGAGTGAAGGAGAATAATATGTATAAAAGTAAAAAAATAGCAGAGGTATCTGCATTGTGTGTTGCTTGTGGAACTTGTATGAATGAATGTCCATTAAATGCGATAACCATAAATTATGGTATAAAAGCTAAAATTGATTTAAATAACTGTGTTGGTTGTGGAAAATGTAGTAAAGTGTGTCCAGCATCTGTAATTGCAATAGTAGATCGGGAGGTGAAATATGAAAAATAAAAAATGGTATAATTATCTTTGGATTGTCGAAATAACGTATTTTATTTTAGGATTTTTTAATATTCTCTTTGCGTGGTTTGGAATGATTTTTTTTATAACACCATTGCTCATATCTATTATGAAAGGAAATAAAAATTACTGTAATAAATATTGTGGAAGAGGTCAATTGTTTGCAAAATTAGGCAAGCGAATATCAAGAAATAAGCCTTTACCAAAATTTATGAGAACAATGTACTTTAGATATGGTTTTCTTGTTTTTTTTATGGTTATGTTTTTTAATATGGTTCTTACAACTTATTTTGTTTTTTCAGGAGCTACGAATTTATCTGAGGTAGTAACTTTGCTTTGGACATTCAAATTACCTTGGGCGTTTACAAATACAGTAAATGTTGCACCTTGGATAGCGCAATATGCATATGGTTTTTATAGTGTTATGTTAACATCAACAATAATAGGGATTGTTACTATGGTTCTTTTTAAACCTAGGGGTTTTTGTGTATATTGTCCGATGGGAACGATGACACAAGGGATTTGTAAATTGAAGAATAGAGGAGAATAGTATGGATGAGATGAAAAAAAAGGCAAAAGAGGTTGCAGATCTTCTTAAAGTTTTGTCAAATGAAAATAGATTGCTTATTCTTTGTGAACTGTCTAAACAGCCACAAAGTGTAAGTGAATTATTAGAAAAATTGCAAATTACACAGTCCGGAATTTCGCAACATTTAGCAATTTTAAAAGCAAATGGTATTTTAGATTATGATAAAAAGGCACAAACTATTATTTATAAAGTGAAAGATGAGAGAGTCTTTAAACTTTTAGAAACAATAAAAGAAGTATATTGTAAGTAGTGTAATATAGAAAAATATTTAAGTTAAATAAAGAACTGTAATAACGTTATATCATATTAAATCACAATGTCAAATATATTGTTTGTAGGCTTTTATTATAAAAGGATTTATTAAGGAAAACTAGATATTTATTCATGATTATGTTAAAATTACTTGATTTTAACAATGAATAATAAAAGAGAGGTTTTAATATGTCGAAAAAAGATATGGAACTTATGAAAAAATTGCTAGAAGAAAAGAAAAAGAAGACTAATTTTTTCGGAGGCGATAAAAAGATCGGTGTTGGAAAAGTTCAGCAAGGTGTAAAATATATTGGAACAATGCAAGAACATACAAAGAAATAGTAGTTTTAATTTTAACATCATTCGAAAGAGGTAAATATGTATAATTTAATAATAGCGATACAATTTATTTGCATTTTATTTGTTGTAACCGAATTAATATATGTATATTTTCAAAAGACATCAAAAGAACAAATGGTTTTTATGGCAGTGTTATCCTGTGTTTTAATAAATATTTTGTGTTATACATTTGAAATAATGTCGGATTCAAAAGAAACTGCATTATCGATGGTAAAATTAGCATATGTTGGTAAATTGTATATACTACCATTCTTTTTATTTTTTTGCTTTTTATATTGTCGGGAAAAAATAAATAAAGTTGTAGAAGTGGCACTTTTAATTATACCAATTACATTATTATCTTTTATATTTACAGCAGAAAAACATGTATTATATTATTCGAGTATTTCCTATACAGAGGACGGTGTTTTCCCACACCTTGTATTAGGAAAAGGAATTATATACTATGTGTTTTTATTATATTTGTTTTTATATTTTTTAACGGTTATAATTATACTTACTAGAAGATATAGAAAAATAAAAGATAGAAATCAAAAAAAAATAATCTTATACTTTAGCATTGCATTTAACTTTCCGATATTAGGATTTATTGTATTTATTTCTGGAATAACAAAGGGTTATGATACAACTGCGTTATCTTTTGTTATATCAACAGGATTATTATCTATTTTGATATTAAAACATAATGTATTTGGTACGATAGAAGTAGCAAAAGAAGCGATTATTGATAATGTAAAAATAGGTGCAATTTTAATAAAAGATAATGAAATTATCTATGCAAACAAATATTCAGAACACATAATAGAAATTATTAATAACAGAAAAGAACCATCGATTTTTGAATGGGGTGTAAAAAATAAAATAATAGTACATAAGAAAAAAGCATATGAATTAGAAATTGATAGTTTTAATGAATATCACATTCAAAATTTATTAGGAATAATTGTTCATGATATTACGGAACGTTATTTTTATGAAAAAAATTTAGAAGAAGCAGTTTATAAAAAAACAAAAGAAATTCAGAATATTGAACAAGAATTTATTATTACCTTAGCAAGTGTTATTGAAGAAAAAGACGATTCTACAGAGTTTCATGTAAAAAGGACAAGTCATATGGTAAAGTTGATACTTGAATCATTAAAAGAGATGAATCAATTTGAAAATATTTTAACAGACCAATATTGTCTTAATTTTATTCATGCTGCTCCACTTCATGATATAGGAAAAATAAAAATTTCTGATACAATTTTAAATAAGCCAAGAAAATTAACAGAAGAAGAATTTGAGGAAGTTAAAAAGCATGCTCATGAAGGAGCTAAGATAATTGAAAACATTTCATATAAAATAGAAGGAAGTAATTATTTGGAAATGGCAAAGGATATTGCAATGTATCATCATGAAAAATGGAATGGTGAAGGGTATCCATTAGGGTTAAAAGAAGAAGAAATACCGCTTGCTGCGCGTATTATGTCAGTTAGTGATGTTTTTGATGCTTTGATTTCAAAAAGAATATATAAAGAAGCGTATAGTATTGAAAATGCAATAGAAATTATAAAGAATGATTCAAATATTAGTTTTGATCCAATTATTGTAGAAGCTTTCTTAAATACTATTGATAAAATAATAGAATACAATGATAAATAAGAAATTAAAATATACTATTTGAAAGAGGACAATATGTATCAAATTTTATTGGGTATACAAATTTTTTGTATTATATTAATCGTAATAGAAATTATATTTGTTTATTTTCAAAGAATATCAAAAGAAAAAAATGTATTTTTACTGGCGCTTTTAAGCTTATTACTTTATGTTATTTGCTATACATATGAAATAGAATCAAGAACATTTGAAATGGCGCTATTATTGACAAAATTTTCCTATATTGGGAAAGTTTATATGGTTCCATTTTTTATGATTTTCACTCTTTATTATTGTAGAGTAAAAGTAAGTAAGTGGCTAGAAATTATATTGTTAACGATACCTATATTTATACTTTCATTGGTATTTACAGCAGAGAAACATACGCTGTATTATGCAACAATAGAATTTGTAGAGGAGGGGTATTTTCCACATCTTGAGGTTCGTATAGGAATTATGTATTATGCCTATATTTTTTATCTTTTAATCTATTTAATTGCAATGGTAGTTATTCTTGTTAGGCGATATAAGAGTGTAAAGGATACGGAAGATAAAAAAGTTATTTTTTATTTTGGAATTGCTATGAATATGCCTTTTTTAGGACTTTTGATATATTTTTCTGGAATAATAGAAGGGTATGATACAACTGCTTTATCTTATGTTATTTCATGCGGTATTATATTAATGTTAATTTCAAAGTATGATTTGTTTGGAACGGTTACAATTGCAAAGGAAGCGGTAATTGATAATATTAATGCTGGAACAGTTCTTTTAAAAGACAATGAAGTAATCTATGCAAATCAATATTTTGAAAATTTAATGGAACTAATAAATAGAAGAGAAGAAACTTTTATTCATGAATGGGCAAGTAATAATAAAATTGTAGTATATAATGAAAGAGCATATGAATTAGAACTTGATACGTTTGATGAGTATAACATTCAAAATATACAAGGATTAACAATACATGATATTACCGATCGGTATTTTTATGAAAAAAATTTAGAACAGGCAGTATATGATAAAACAAAAGAAATTCAGTATATTGAGAAAGAATTTATAATTAGTTTGGCAAATATCATTGAGGAAAGAGCTAATTTTTCGGGATATCATGTAAAACAAACAAATCGTATAGTAAAATATATTCTTGAAGAATTAAAAGATATGGGTAAATTTGAAGAGAGTTTAACCGACCAGTATTGTTTAGATTTAATTAATTCAGCACTTCTATATGATATAGGGAAAATAACTGTTACAGATATTATTTTAAATAAGCCAGATAAACTAACAGAAGACGAATTTGAAATTATTAAAACGCATACTGTGGAAGGTGCAAAGATTATTGAAAATATACTTAGTAAATTAGATGGAAATAATTATTTAGAGATTGCAAAAGATGTAACATTATATCATCATGAAAAATGGAATGGCAAAGGATATCCTCATGGATTAATAGGCGAGGAAATACCGCTTGCTGCACGAATTATCTCAATTGCTGATGTATATGATGCCTTAATTTCAAAAAAAGCTTATAAAGAAGCGTATAGTTTGGATGAAGCTATTTATATTATAAAGATGGAAAGAGGAAAAAGTTTTGATCCTATTATTGTAGAAGCATTTTTAAGAGCACATGATAAAATGAATGACCAAATTTGAATATGTTGATATCTGAATGGAGAATGAAATGTATCAATTTTTATTAGCAATACAAATAATTTGCATTGTATTAATAGCGGCAGAAATACTGTTTGTATATTTTAAGAGAACTTCTAAAGAACAAACAGTTTTTTTGTTTGCATTAGTAGGATTATTAATAAATACAACATCTTATACATATGAAATGATAGTAACATCAGCTGAAATGGCATTATTTACGACAAAATTATCTTATTTTGGAAAAGTATTTATGATTTCTTTGTTCGTTGTATTTACATTTCAATATTGTAGAGTGAGTGTATCAAAAAAAGAAGAGTTTTTCTTATATGCAGTATCATTTGTATTTTTAGTATTTATTTTTACAACAGAAATACATGGATTATATTATGAAGAATATTATTTTGTAAATGATGGGGTGTTTCCTCATTTAGAAATACAACCGGGGAGATTGTATTTCATCTATATGTTTTATGTTGTAGTATGTGCCATTATTTCAGACTGGACATTAATTAAAAGATACAGAGAACTTGATAAAGCACATGAAAAAAAGTTGATTCTATATTTTGGATTATCACTTAATGTACCTGTTTTAGGATTGTTAATTTATTTTACAGGAGTAACAAATGGATATGATGTTACAGCATTATTTTATACGATTTCATGTGGAATTATACTTATCTTAATCTCAAAATATGATTTATTTGCTACAGTTCCTATCGCAAAAACGGCAATTATTGATAATATTAAAATAGGTACAGTTCTTTTAAAAGATAATGAAATAATATATGGAAATAAATGCTCAGAACAACTTTTAAAATTAATAGAAGAAAGAGATGAAAGAGCTATTTTTAAATGGGTGGAAAATAACAAAATTATTGTATTAAATGAGAAAGCATATGAAATAAACTTAGAAAATTTTGATGAATATAAACTTCAAAATTTAATGGGACTTATTATACATGATATAACAGAACGTTATTTTTACGAAAAAAATTTAGAGCAAGCGGTATATAATAAAACAAAAGAGATACAATATATAGAAAAAGAATTTATAATTACTTTAGCAAATATTATTGAAGAAAGAGATGATTCTACAGGGCAACATGTCAAAAGAACGAGTTTTATTGTAAAATTAATTTTAGATGAATTAAGAAAAATGAATAAATATGAGAGTGTTTTAACAGATCAGTATTGTCTTGATGTAATGAATGCGGCACCGCTTCATGATATTGGAAAAATCAAAGTATCCGATTTTATTTTAAATAAACCGGGAAAATTAATGGAAGAGGAGTTTGAAAAAATAAAATTACATACGATTGAAGGCGCAAATATTATTGAAAGTGTCTTAAGTAAGATGGATGGAAATAGTTATCTAAAAATTGCGAAAGATGTCGCGTTATATCATCATGAAAAATGGAATGGAAAAGGTTATCCTTATGGGTTGTCGAAAGAGAATATTCCACTAGCAGCCCGTATTATGTCAGTTAGTGATGTGTATGATGCATTAATTACAAAAAGGGTATATAAAGAAGCATTTACTGTTGAAAAAGCAGTGAAAATCATACAAGAAGAGTCAGGAATAAGTTTTGATCCAGTCATTGTGGAGGCATTTTTAAATGCACTTGATAAAATTAATGAGTACAATAATAAAAATATATAGTCTATTTATTAAAATTTTGATTCTAGTTTAGTTTCAGTTTAGATTATGATATTATTATCATAATCTAAAATTGCTTTTATGAAAGGAAAAATGATGATACGTATATTTAAAAATTTGAAGAAAAAAGATATTATACTTGCACTAATAAGTTTGTCTTTTGTTGTAATTCAAGTATGGTTAGATTTAACACTACCTGATTATATGGCGAAAATAACAACTTTAGTTCAATCGGATGGTAGTACTATGGGGGAAATATTAAGTGCAGGAGGAAAAATGTTGTTATGTGCATTTGGTAGTTTGGCAAGTGCAATTGCAGTTGCAATCTTAGCGTCAAGAATTGCAACTAATTTTTCGGCTAATGTTCGAGAAAAAGTATTCTATAAAGTGCAAGCATTCTCCATGGAAGAAATTGGACATTTTTCGACAGCAAGTTTAATTACAAGATCAACAAATGATATCACACAAGTGCAAATGTTGATTGTAATGGGACTTCAGGCATTAATTAAAGCACCAATTATGGCAATATGGGCACTTCTTAAAATTTCAAACAAAAGTTGGCAGTGGACATTTTCTACTGGAATGGCAGTTGGCGTTTTACTAATTGTAGTAGGAGTTTGTATATCATTTGCTTTGCCAAAATTTAGAATTATACAAAAATTAACAGACGATTTGAATCGTGTTACAAGAGAACAATTAACAGGGTTAAATGTTGTTAGAGCCTATAATGCAGAAGAATATCAAGAACAGAAATTTGAAGTGGCTAATAATAATTTAACAAGTACAAATCTTTTTGCAAATAGAATTATGGCAACATTAATGCCGAGTATTCAACTTATTATGAGTGGATTAACGTTATCTATTTATTGGATAGGTGCTATTTTAATTCAAAATGCAAATATGACAGATAAAATCACACTTTTTTCAGATATGGTTGTATTTTCTTCTTATGCTATTCAAGTTGTGATGTCATTTATGATGCTTGTTATTATTTTCATTATGCTTCCAAGAGCAAGTGTATCAGCAAAGCGTATTTTAGAAGTTCTTGAAACAAAAGAAACAATAAAAGATGGAACGAAAAAAGATGGAATTCATAATTTAGTTGGAACGGTAGAGTTTAAAAATGTTTCATTTCGTTATCCGGATGCAGGGGAGGAAGTTATTCATAATATCAGCTTTACTGCGAACAAAGGGGAAACAGTTGCACTTATTGGTTCTACAGGGTGTGGAAAAAGTACTATTATCAATTTAATTCCACGTTTTTATGATGCAACAGAAGGTGAAATTTTAGTAAATGGTGTAAATGTTAGAGAATATGAGCAACATAGTTTGCATAATAAAATTGGTTATGTTTCTCAAAAGGCAATCTTATTTACTGGAGATATTAAATCAAATATTACGTACGGAGATAATGGTAGAGAAGAAGAAAAAGACTCTGATATTGTAGAAGCAGTTGAAACAGCGCAAGCAGCTGAATTTGTTGAGAAACAGGAAAAGAAATATGAAGCGCATGTTTCTCAAGGTGGAACAAATTTTTCGGGCGGACAAAAGCAAAGGATATCTATTGCGCGTGCGATTTATAGAAAGCCTGAAATCTTTATTTTTGATGATTCATTTTCAGCACTTGATTATAAGACGGATCGTAAGCTAAGAGAAACATTAAAAAGAGATTGTAAAGATGCAACAAAGATAATAGTTGCACAACGTATTGGTACAATACGTGATGCAGATAAAATATTAGTAATTGATGATGGGAAAATTGCTGGTATGGGAACACACTCAGAATTGATGAATACGTGTGATGTATATCAACAAATAGCTTATTCGCAATTATCAAAAGAAGAATTATAGAAAGGAGGTTAAATAGTGAGTAAAGAAGAATATAAAATTGGTGAATTTAAAGCAAAACCTATGAGAGGACCAGGTGGACCGCCAGGACCAGGACCAGGTGGAGTTGTTGAAAAATCAAAAGATTTTAAGGGTACATGGAAAAAGATGTTACATTACTGCAAAGATTATTGGATTGCAATGATTGTTGCTGTTGTAGCAGCAATTTGTGGTACGGTATTTACTTTGGTAGGCCCTGATAAACTATCAGAAATGACAGATTTGATTACTGCTGGACTTATAACAGGTATCGATTTAGATAGAGTCATGAAAATCGGTATTTTACTTGCAGTTTTATATGGAGTAAGTATGTTGCTTTCTGTATCGCAAGGTATTATTATGGCAACTATAACACAAAGAGTTACTAAAAAATTAAGAACGGAAATTGCTCAAAAAATCAATCGACTTCCAATGTGGTTTTATCATACAACATCTACAGGAGATGTATTATCGAGAGTAACAAATGATGTTGATACAATTAGTCAATCATTAAACCAAAGTGTTGGAACATTAGTTAGTGCAATTACATTATTATTTGGATCATTATTTATGATGATTAGTACAAATATTGTGATGACAATTACTGCAGTTATAGCAACCATGTTGGGATTTGTTTTTATGATGATTATTATGGGAACAAGTCAAAAGTACTTTATGAGACAACAAAGACATTTGGGTGAAGTAAATGGCCATGTAGAAGAAATTTATGCAGGTCATACTGTTGTAAAAGCCTATAATGGAGAAAAGAAAGCGATAGAAGAATTTAATCGCATGAATCAAAATTTAAGAGATAGTGGATTTAAGGCGCAATGTTTATCAGGACTTATGATGCCAATTATGACATTTATTGGTAACTTAGGGTATGTAGCAGTTTGTATTGTTGGGGCATTACTTGCTATGAATGGAAGTATCAGTTTTGGTGTAATTGTTGCATTTATGCTTTATGTTCGATATTTCACACAACCTCTATCACAGATTGCACAAGCAACACAATCGCTTCAATCGGCAGCGGCAGCAGGGGAGCGTGTATTTGAATTTTTAGAAACAAGCGAAATGGAAGATGAAAGAAATAAAACAAAAACATTAGGTGATGTAGAAGGAAATGTTTCTTTTAAGCATGTTAAATTTGGCTATAAAGGATCTGATAAAATTATTATTCATGATTTTTCTGTAGATGTTAAAAAAGGACAAAAAGTAGCAATTGTTGGACCTACGGGTGCAGGAAAAACAACAATGGTAAATCTTTTAATGCGTTTTCATGAAATATTAGGCGGTGATATTTTTATTGATGGTATTTCTATTAAAGAGGTAAAAAGAGAAGAAGTTCACTCACAATTTTGTATGGTGTTACAAGATACTTGGTTATTTGAAGGCACAGTACGTGAAAATCTAATTTATTGTGAAGAGAATGTTTCTGATGAAAAGATGAAAGAGGCTTGTAAAGCAGTAGGTCTTGATCATTTTATTCGTACACTTCCAAAAGGATATGATACGATGTTAAATGATACTATTAATTTATCGCAAGGACAAAAACAACAACTTACAATTGCAAGAGCGATGATTGCAGATAAACCAATGTTAATTCTTGATGAAGCAACTAGTAGTGTAGATACAAGAACAGAGTTGCAAATTCAAAAGGCAATGGACGAATTAATGAAAAATAGAACTTCATTTGTAATTGCCCATAGATTATCTACAATAAAAGATGCTGATGTTATTTTAGTAATGAAAGATGGGGATATTATTGAAAAAGGAAATCACGAAGAATTATTAGCACAAAATGGTTTTTATGCTGACTTGTACAATAGTCAATTTGATCAGGCATCATAGATTCATAAAAAAACGAAAGCAAAAAATTAGTGCTTTCGTTTTTTTAAAAGTAGCAAAATGAAGTAAAATATGGTATATTTATACTAGTAACAATTACTATTTTAGAAAGGGGCATTTATGAAAAGAATAGCAAAAACAATGGATGGGAACCAAGCAGCAGCTTATGTATCGTATGCATATAGTGATGTTGCAGCAATTTATCCAATCACACCATCTTCAACAATGGCTGAAGTAACAGATGAATGGGCAGTAGAAGGAAGAAAAAATATTTTTAATCAAACAGTAAGAGTAACACAAATGCAATCAGAAGCAGGAGCAGCAGGAGCAGTTCATGGTTCGCTTGCAACAGGAGCATTAACAACAACATTTACAGCATCTCAAGGATTGCTTTTAATGATTCCGAATCTTTATAAAATTGCTGGGGAGCAATTACCAGGAGTATTTAATGTGGCAGCAAGAGCTATTGCAAGTCATGCATTATCTATTTTTGGAGATCATTCTGATATTTATGCATGTCGTCAATGTGGGGTTGGTATGATTGCAGCAGGATCAGTACAAGAAGTTATGGATTTAACTCCAATTTCTCATTTAGCATCGTTAAGAGGAAAAGTACCATTTATCAATTTCTTTGATGGATTCCGAACATCTCATGAAATTCAAAAAATTCAAGCTTGGGATTATGAAACATTAAAAGGATTTATGAATGAAGAAGATGTTTATAATTTCAGAAAGAAAGCATTAAATCCAAATAGTGCGAGATCAATGGGATCAGCACAAAATCCAGATATTTTCTTCCAAGCAAGAGAAGCGAGTAATACAACTTATGATACTTTACCACAAGTCGTATTAGAAGAAATGGAAAAAATTAATAAGGCAATAGGTTCTGATTATGGACTATTTAATTATTATGGAGCAAAAGATGCAACTCATGTTATTGTAGCAATGGGAAGTGTATGTGAGACAATTGAGGAAACAATTGATTATTTAAATAAAATGGGAGAAAAAGTAGGACTTATTAAAGTTCGTCTATATAGACCATTTAGTGTAGAGCATTTTATAAAAGAAATTCCTGAAAGTGCAACACAAATTTCTGTATTAGACCGTACAAAAGAACCAGGATCAATTGGAGAACCATTATATCTTGATGTAGTAGCTGCATTAAAACATAGCAATCGTTTTAATATTAAAGTATGTTCAGGTCGTTATGGATTAGGTTCAAAAGATACAATTCCAGATCATATTAAAGCAGTTTATGATAATTCAGAAAAAGAAAAATTCACGATTGGTATTGTTGATGATGTAACAAATTTATCTTTACCAATTAAAGAAAGTATCAACACAGAAAATGAAGATGTTGTAACTGCAAAATTCTGGGGACTTGGAAGTGATGGTACAGTAGGAGCTAACAAAAACTCTATTAAAATCATCGGAGACCATACAGATAAGTCAGTACAAGCCTATTTTGATTATGATTCAAAAAAATCAGGTGGATTAACGGTTTCGCATTTAAGATTTAGTGACCATAAAGTTCGTTCCACATATTTAATTAAAGATGCATCTTTTGTAGCATGCCATCATCAATCCTATGTATATCAATATGATTTAGTGGGCGATTTGAAAAAGGGCGGTACATTTTTACTTAACACTACTTGGAATGAGCAAGAAGTGGAAGAGAATCTTCCAGCAAATATGAAAAAAGAATTGGCAGAAAAAGAGATTTCTTTCTATGTAATTAATGCCACAAAATTAGGAAAAGAAGTAGGGTTAAATGGAAAAGTAAATACCATTTTACAATCAGCATTCTTTGCATTAGCGAATGTAATACCAGCTGAGGAAGCTATTAAGCAAATGAAAGAAGCTGCAAAGAAAAGTTATCAGAAAAAAGGTGACAAAATTGTACAAATGAACTACGAGGCAATAGAGGTAGGTGCAAAAAATATTGTTAAGATTGAGGTAAAAGATTCTTGGAAAGATGAATCTATACAAGCAATAGAGCAAAAGTCTATAGAAGGTAGAGAAGAAGTACAAAAATTTGTAACAAATATTCAGGTGCAAATAAATCAGAAAAAAGGTGATAAATTACCAGTTTCTGCATTTATGGATTATGTAGATGGTCATACACCAGCAGGAACTTCTGCATATGAGAGACGAAAAATAGCTGTCGATGTACCAGTATGGAAAAAAGAAAATTGTATACAATGTAATAGATGTTCTTTTGTATGTCCACATGCAGTAATTCGTCCAGTTGTATTAAATGAAGAAGAAGTAAACTCTATGCCAAAAGATATGGATATACTTCCTATGAATGGAATAGAAGAATTATCCTATTCTATAGTAATCTCTAATGTAGATTGTACTGGATGTGCCGCTTGTTCGAAAGCATGTCCTGGAAAAGCTGGAAATAAAGCACTTGAAATGAAATCTGTTTCAGAATTTGAAAATAATGAACTAGATCAATTACAACTAGAATTTGATGAAGCTAAAAAAATATCAGTTAAAAAAGAAAGCATAGAAAAATTCAAAGAATTATCGGTAAAAGGTAGCCAATTTAAAAAACCACTTTTAGAATTTTCGGGAGCATGTGCAGGATGTGGAGAAACTCCTTATGCAAAATTAGTCACTCAATTATTTGGAGATAAAATGTATATTGCAAATGCAACAGGATGTTCTTCCATTTGGGGTAATTCGTCACCTTCTACACCATACACAGCAGATGAATGTGGAAAAGGGCCGGCATGGAGTAACTCATTATTTGAAGATGCAGCAGAGTTTGGATATGGAATGTTATTAGCTCAGGAAAGTATTAGAGACCGATTAAAAGATGATTTGATTTCTTTGAAAGAAAGCAATGAAGATCTAAAAGTTGAAATAGATAAATGGGTAGATACTTTTAAAAATGGCGCATTAAATTCTACTGCTACTGATGAATTAGTTTGTGCTTTAGAGAAAAATGCATCAGAAGAAGCTAAAAAAATACTGGAAGAAAAAGATTTCTTAAATAAAAAATCACAATGGATATTTGGTGGAGACGGTTGGGCATATGATATTGGATTTGGTGGTCTAGATCATGTTATAGCTAGTGGAAAAGATATTAATATTTTAGTATTTGATACAGAAATGTATTCAAACACAGGGGGACAATCATCAAAATCTACACCACTTGGCTCCGTTGCAAAATTTGCTGCTGGTGGAAAACAAGTACAGAAAAAAGATTTGGCTGGAATTGCAATGAGCTATGGAAATGTATACGTTGCACAAATTGCAATGGGTGCTGATTATAATCAATGTATTAAAGCGATTTCAGAGGCAGAAAGTTATAATGGACCATCTATTATTATTGCATATTCTCCATGTATTAGTCATGGTATTAAAATAGGAATGTCTTGTGCACAAATGGAAGAAGAAAAGGCAGTAAAATCTGGTTACTTCCACTTATTTAGATATAATCCAAATTTATTATTAGAAAATAAAAATCCATTTTCTCTTGATAGCAAGGAACCAGTGCTTGACTTTAAAGAATTCTTAGATGGGGAAGTAAGATACTCGTCATTAGAAAAAGCAAAACCAGAAGAAGCAAAAGTTTTATTTGATGAAGCAAAGAGACAAGCACGAAGAAAATATTTACATTTAAAAAGGCTTGTAGATCTTTATAATGAAGAATAAATAATAAACGAAAAGAAGAAAGGTATGGTGAAACTTATGGAATTAAAAGGTACAAAAACAGAAAAAAACTTAATGGAGGCTTTTGCAGGAGAAAGTCAAGCGCGCAATAAGTACACATATTTTGCGTCAGTTGCAAAAAAAGAAGGTTACGAACAAATAAGTGCGATTTTTGAAGCAACAGCTAATAATGAAAAAGAGCATGCAAAACTTTGGTTTAAAGCTCTTGGTGAATTAGGAAATACAGCAGAAAATTTATTACACGCAAGTGAAGGTGAAAATTATGAATGGACTGATATGTATGCAAAATTTGCAAAAGAAGCTGCTGAAGAAGGATTTGCTGATCTTGCTAGACAATTTAGCGCTGTTGCAGAAATTGAAAAAACACATGAGGAAAGATACAAAGCTTTATTAAAAAATTTGGAATCAAAACAAGTATTTGTAAAAGAGGAAGAAGTTGTTTGGGAATGTAGAAATTGTGGACATTTAACAAAAGGAAATAATGCACCTGATGTATGTCCAGTTTGTAATCATCCAAAAAGTTATTTTGAAGTAAGAAAAGAAAATTACTAGATACTAGAAGGGAAGTGACAACATTGAATTATATTGTAATTGATTTAGAGTGGAATCAAGGAAATCAAAAAGATGATAATAATCAAAAAAAACTTCCCTTCGAAATTATTGAAATAGGTGCAGTGAAATTAAATGAGTCATTAGAGTTTACAGATGAATTTTCTTCATTAATAAAACCACAAGTATATGAAAAAATGCATGAAATTACAGGTGAGCTAATACAAATTCAAATGGAAGAATTAGAACAAGAGGAAGATTTTCCAGTTGTAATAAATGAATTTTTAAAATGGTGTGGTGAAGATTATATTTTTGCTACATGGGGACCATTAGATTTACTAGAATTGCAACGCAATATAAAATTTTATGGGTTATCTCCTTTGGCTGAAAATCCAATTGCTTTTTTAGACGTGCAAAAACTCTTTAGTATCGCTTTTGAAGATGGGAAAAAGAGAAGAAGTTTAGAATATGCAATTGATTTTGTGAATATTGATAAAATGATTCCATTTCATCGAGCTTATTATGATGCTTATTACACATCAAAAATATTGTATTTGTTAAATGATGAAAAATATTTGACAAGATATTCTTTTGATACATTTTGTCTTCCAAAAAGTCGAAAAGAAGAGATAAAAATTGTATTTGACGATTATTCAAAATATATATCAAGAGAATTTGAAACAAAAAAAGATTTAATGTCAGATCGAGAAGTTATTTCTACAAAATGTTATCTATGTAGATGTAATCTTAAAAAGAAAATGAAATGGTTTACAAAAAACAATAAGCATTATTATAATTTGGCATATTGTGAAAAACATGGTTATATAAAGTATAAAATTCGTGTTCGTAAATCAGAAGATGATAAGATTTATACCGTAAAAACTTCTAAAATGATAACCAATAAGCAAGCAGAAGAATTTTTAGAAAAAAAGAAGTGAAATTATGAACCGACCTCCTAATCGTAAGATTTATGGTCTAACTTTTAGGGGCCGGTTCATTAATCACTTCTTTTTTGTTGTTTATTAAAATTCATTAAATGGAAATCTAGTAGTCCTAGTTCTTCTTCGTGATAAATTACGTTGTCTTCTTTTTCTTATTCTTCTGATTTTTATATATGAGAAAAGAAAAAATCCAGATATTACAAGACAAGATAGTATGATAATAACAATTAAAATTCGTTTTACATTGATATAAACAGTATTTTCAGTATCTTCTGAAGGTGGTGTAGTATTATTTAATTCAACCGAATTTCCAAATTCAAAGGCATTTAATTCTGATTGATCAAGTTCAATTGAAATATTACCCATAGAAATATCTTGGTAAGTATATTCAATAATAGCAATTTCATTTTCTTTCAAGTTATCATATTTAATCTGTGATGTTGCATCTTCCAAAGTAATTGTATTTGGTAAAACAATATAATCATCAGAATTGATAGAAAGTATAGAATTACTATTTCCAAGGAAAGGTGTTGTACTTGAGAATAAAAATGAATTATTAATGGAGTATGGCGTATCTTCCTTGGAAATTTTATAGGATGTAAAATTTTGAAATCCATAATCAAATAATGAAACAGTATCTGTAAATTGACATGGGGTGTCTTCCATTAATACAACGCAAATTAGAGTCATACCATTACGTTGTGCAGCAGAAACTAATGTCTGTTTTGCATCAGAAGTGTAGCCTGTTTTTGTCCCTAAAAGTCCATCATAAGCATATTGTTTTCCGCTAAGTAGTTTACTTTTTGCAGAAACAATCATATTTTCTTTTGGTTGAAGTTCAGTAGTTGGAACTTCATAATAAAGCGTATTTGACATTTTTGCTAGAAGATCGTTTGAAAAATATGCTTTTGCAATTAAAGCCATATCATAAGCACTTGTGTAATGATTTACATCATGAATTCCATTTGGCGTTACAAAATTACTATTTAAACAACCAAGATCTTTTGCAGTATTATTCATTAATTTTGCAAATTCTTCCACACTTCCACTGATGTGCTCTGCTACTGCATAGGCAGCTTCATTAGCAGAACCAACCATAACACCATATAACGCTTGTTCCATTGTTATGGAAGAACCGACATCAATTCCCATATTAGCATCCTCACGCCAATTAATACTATGAACTGCATCTGAAGAAAAGGTGACTAAATCATTCATATTAGAATGAATAGAAGCAATATAAGTAGTTAGCAGTTTTGTAATACTTGCTGGAAATAATTCTTCATGGATATTTTTTGCATAAAGAATGGTACCTGTATTTGCTTCCATTAAAATTGCACTTTTTGCACTAACGATAGGTCCAGCTGGCCAATTATCAATACTGTTTGTTTCAATTGGTAATGATTTTCTAATTTCAGCCTCGGCTGCATAATCAATGGTTGCATGAACTGGAATGGATTGTAATAAAATCATACTAGATAATAAAATAAAAAATAAACGTTTCATATTCTAAATTGCCCCTTAAAAATTACTTAATTCTTATAATACACCATTTTCAAAAAAAACTATACTAAATAAATGTGAAATTTTTTTATTCAACAAAATATATAAAAAAAATATAAAAAAATGTATTAAACTATGAAAGATGCTATTTGAATTTATGAATAAAAGGTGTAAAATTAATATGAAAATTAAAGAAAGGTATATAAATAAAATGAGATTAAGAAATATTCCAATAGCGGATGAAGTAATTGAAAAAAGTGAGTACGTAATAAAAAAACCAGAAGAATTAAAAGGTACCTATAAAGATATCTTTGAAAATAAAGAGATACATATTGAAATTGGTATGGGTAAAGGTCGTTTTTTAATGGAAATGGCAGAGCGCAATCCTGAAATTCAATATATAGGAATTGAAAAATATTCAAGCGTATTGTTAAGGGCAATTCAAAAAATGGAAGAAAGAAAATTAAATAATTTGAAGTTTCTCTTAATGGATGCAACACAGATTCATGAAATATTTGCAGCAGGAGAAATCGATAAAATATATTTAAATTTTTCAGACCCGTGGCCAAAAGATCGTCATGCTAAAAGAAGGTTGCCGTCTAGACAATTTCTGGAACGATTTGATTTTATATTAAAAAAGGGCGGTACATTGGAATTTAAAACAGATAATAAATTATTGTTTGAATTTGCAGTTGAAGAAGTAGAACCAGCGGGTTGGAAAATAGATGAAATAACATATGATTTGCATAAAGATGAAAGTATGAATATGGGAAATGTAATGACGGAGTATGAAGAAAAATTTTCATCAAAAGGAAACCCAATTTACAAGTATATTATTAGCAGAGATTAGGGAGAAAATAATGTTTATATTATTATTTATATTATGGATTATTTTTAATGGTAAAATTACGACAGAAATTGTATTAATTGGATTAGTACTTTCTGTTTTGATGTATGGATTTATTTGTAAGTTTATGGACTATAGTATCAAAAAAGATATACGACTTTTAAAATTATTGCCACTTGTACTATCCTATATTGGTACATTGCTTGTAGAAATTATTAAAGCAAATATAATCACGGTATTTATGATAATGTCCTCAACAAAAAAAATAGAGCCAACTATTGTGCATTTTAAAACAAAATTAAAAAGCAATACAGCTAAGGTAGTCTTGGCAAATTCAATAACATTGACTCCTGGAACAAATACAGTTTCTTTAGAAGAAGATGAATTTGTAGTACATTGTCTTGATAAAAGTATGAGCAAAGATTTAAATAAAAGCAAATTTGTAAATATGTTAGAAAAAATGGAGAATCTAAAATAGTGGAAAATTCAATAATATTAGAAAAAGCATATAATGGAATGTATATATTTACTTTGATTTTTTTGGCAGTTATGCTTTTATTATGTTTAATAAGAGCAATAAGAGGACCAAAAATTGCAGATCGTATTGTTTCTGTGAATATGATGGCAACAATGGTTATTGTAATAATTGGTGTTTTATCATTGCTTTTAAAAGAAGGATATTTAATTGATATTTGTTTGCTCTATGCAATGATTAGTTTTCTTGCAGTTGTTGTTATTACAAAAGTTTTTACAGGTATTTATTACGAAAAGAAATACAAAGAGAAAGAAGAAAAGGAGAATACATAAAATGGAATGGTTAGAGTGGCTACAATTTATAATTGGAAGTATTTTTTTATGTATCGGACTATTTTTATTTGCGGTAGAAGTTTTTGGAGCATTTCGTTTTGACTTCGTAATGAATCGGATGCATGCATCTGCCATAGGTGATACCTTGGGAATTGGAATATCTTTAATAGGACTTATTATTTTTTGGGGAATAAATATCAATAGCTTGAAATTTTTATTAGTTATTGTATTTCTTTGGTTGTCTTCTCCTGTATCAAGTCATTTGATTGGACGTTTTGAAGTAACAGTAAATGATAATATTGGAAAGCACTGTACAATTGAAAAAGATTCTTTGGAGGAGTGATAATGGAATTATTTAATTATATTTTAATGACATTTTTAGTGGTTTGTGCTATTGCAGTAAGTTTCTCAAAAAGTTTATTAAATGCAATTATGATTTTCATGTCCTATAGTTTGGTAATGTCTATCATTTGGTTGCTTTTAGAAGCGCCAGATTTAGCAATTACAGAGGCGGCAGTTGGGGCTGGAATTACTAGTATCTTATTTTTTGTAACATTGAAAAAAATACAGGCAATGAGAGGAGATGAGGAAAGTGAGTAAGTTAAAATCAAATTTTCTTGATTGGTTAGAAGGGAAAGAAGATCCTTATCTTGGAAAAGTAGAGATGCAAGAACAAGAAGAGTATTGCATAGAAGAAGATTCAATCCAAGAGCGAATGCGCGAAAAGGAAAGAATGTACGAAAAAATATATGATTTTGATAAGAATATTGAAATTAAAGCATTTAATAAAATATATGAAGTAGGTTCTGTTGTATTTTGTATTGTACTTATTGGACTTTTACTAATTACCATTTCATTTTTACCAAAAACAGGAAATGCTAAAAACCCAGATAATAATGAAGTTTCAAAGCGATATATTGAAGAGGGGATGCAAGAAACAGGAGCAGTCAACATTGTTACAGGAATTATTCTTGATTATCGGGCATTTGATACGTTAGGAGAGTCACATGTTTTATTTGTAGCAGCGATAACTGTGCTGATTTTATTGCAAAAAGAAAAAGATAAAAAAGATGACCAAAAGTATGAACCGCATAATGATATTATTTTACAAAAAATTGCATTTATTTTAGTTCCTATTATTTTGTTGTTTGGGATATATATTGTATTAAATGGACACTTATCACCAGGTGGTGGATTTTCAGGCGGTGCCGTAATGGGGGCAGCTTTGATTTTATATTCGAATGCATATGGATTTGAAAAAACTGAGAAATTTTTTACGAAAAAAACATATAAATGGGTCTGCTTTTTTTGTTTATCGTTTTATTGTTTAGCAAAGAGTTATTCATTTTTTACAGGCGCGAATCATTTAGAAAGTATAATTAAAGTAGGAACAATTGGAAATATTATGAGTGCAGGTCTTATTTTGCCATTAAATATTTGTGTAGGCTTAATTGTTGCATCAACTATGTATACATTTTATGCTTTAGCAAGAAAGGTATAGGTAAAAATGTGGTTCAAATAGGTGAAAATTTATTAGCAAATTATGGAGAAGCCGTTGCAATGATTTTATTTGGTATTGGATTCTCAAACTTGTTATTACAAAAAAATTTAATAAAAAAAATAATAGGACTGAATATCATGGATACAGCAGTTTATTTATTTCTTGCGGAAAAGGGATATATTTCAGGAAGAGTGGCACCAATTGTTGTGAACGGAGTACAAAGCGTAGAAGCTTATATTAATCCAGTACCATCCGGATTAGTATTAACAGGAATTGTAGTATCTGTTTCTGTAACGGCGCTTATGTTAGCACTGACAATTAGGCTCTACCAAAGATATCATACTCTTGATTTAGATGAAATTTCTACAAGGCTTAAGAAAGAGGGTTTATAATATGCATGTCAATTACATAGAAAATATTCCATTTTTTTGCATAATCATAACGTTATTAGGAAGTACCATTTGCTCTGTTATGCCAGCAAAAATTGCAAAAGCGATAAATACATTTTTAATTTCGATCGTTGCTATTTTATCAGCCATATTGCTTTTTTACTTAATAGGAAAGGGTTCAAACTATACTTTTATGATGGGGCATTACCCAGCTCCTTGGGGAAATGAAATTCGCGCAGGTGTGTTAGAGGCGCTTCTTGCTTTATCTTTTTCCGTTATCATGCTTTTATCAATGATGGGTGGAAGAAAAAAGTTATTAAATGAAATAGAGCATAGTAAGTTAAATATGTATTATATTTTATCGAATTTAATTTTATGTTCACTCCTTGCACTTATTTATACAAATGATTTATTTACAGCATATGTTTTTGTTGAAATTAACACGATTTCTGCATGTGGATTAATTATGATTCGTCAAAACGGAAGAACCATTGAAGCGGCTGTCCGTTACATGATTATGAGCCTTCTTGGCTCCGGGCTTTTTTTAATTGGTATTTGTATGTTGTATGACATGACAGGCCATCTTTTAATGTCTAATATAAGAGCATCTGTAGATGTAATTATTTCCAATAGTACCTATACGATTCCTTTGCTTGTTACAATAGGATTAATCAGTGTGGGTCTTGCAATTAAAAGTGCACTTTTTCCATTTCATTCTTGGCTGCCAGATGCATATGGATATTCTACGGTATCCACAGCTGCTATCTTGTCAAGTTTAGTGTCTAAAGGATACATTGTTTTGCTATTAAAAATATTTTATCGTGTTATTGGTTTTCAAACGATTGTTGAATCAGGAATTATTAATATTTTATTTGTGTGTGGGCTTTGTGGAATGATTTTTGGTTCCTTAAGTGCGATTAAAGAAAATGATATTCGAAGAATGATTGCTTTTTCATCAGTTGCTCAAATCGGTTATATTTTTATGGGTATTGGACTTGGAACACAAGTTGCAATGATTGCTAGTGTATTTCATATTATTGTTCATGGTGCAACAAAATCGCTGTTATTTATTTCAGCGATTGGATTAACAGATGTATCAGACGGAAGAAGAAATTTTCGATATTTAACGGGTGCAGCATATAGACATAAGATTACAGGTCTTGGATTTTGTATAGCTTCCATGTCTATGGTTGGTATTCCAGGATTGGCGGGATTTGTAAGTAAATTGTTATTTGGGCAAGCAGCACTCTACAATTCAGGGAAATTACTTCCGACATTGATTATTCTTGGAGTAAGTACTATTTTGAATGCGATTTATTTTATGAAAACAGTAATTCGTATTTATACACCTGTGAAAATAGAATCAAATTATATTAGTGTGCATAATGGAGAAGAGGATATTCCTTGTAAATGCATTGGGTGGTTTGAAGAAAAAGAATATACAATTACAATACTTTGTTTTATTATACTTAATATTTTTATTGGAATGATGTCTCAACCTATTGTAGATTTAATACGCTCAGGACTAACAATGTTTGATTAATTAAGGGAGAAAGATATGTTATCATTTGGTTTAGATAAAATAGGTATTTTATTTATTGTATTAATTTCATTTATTTGGTTGTTTGGAGCCATTTATTCCATAGGTTATTTTAAAGAAGAGGAAAGAAAAATGAGATTCTTTTCCTCTTATATTCTTTCGTATTTTGTTCTAGTATGCTTGGTAAGTTCAAATAATCTAATAACTTTTTATTTGTTTTATGAAATAATGACGATTGTTTCAGCACCTCTTGTATTTTATACTCGCTCGAAAGAGTCAATTATGGCAGGGTTAAAATATATGATCTATTCATTTTTTGGAGCATATTTAGTTTTATTTGGGATATTTATTTTATATTCATTAAATGTTACTTTACAGTTTAATGAGGGAGGCGTATTAACAGAGATTATTAAAGAAGGAAACAAGTCAAAGTTATTATTAGCAGCATTTTTGATTATTTTAGGATTTAGTGTGAAGGCAGAAATGTTCCCATTTCATAATATGGTAACAACGGCGCACCCTGTTATTACAGCACCAGCTTCAGCATTTATATCTGCAATTGTTGCAAAAGCAGGTGTGCTTGGAATAATAAGAGTTGTATTTTATATTTTTGGTGCAAATTACATAAGAGGCACATGGGTACAAAGCGCATGGATTGGATTAACACTTCTTACAATTTTTATGGGGTCTATGATTGCTTATTTTGAAAAAAATATAAAAAAACGATTGGCATATTCAACAATTAGTCAAATATCATATATCTTATTTGGGTTAGCATTATTGACGGATACATCATATAAAGGATCTATCCTACATATTTTTGTTCATGCAATTATAAAAACAACGTTATTTTTTGTAGTTGGATGTTTGATTGAAAAGACGGATGAATTTAATGTGGATCGTTTAGCAGGAGTAGGGAATAAGCATAAGGTAATAATGGGATGTTTTATTATCTCTTCTTTGGCTTTAGTTGGGATACCACCATTAAGTGGCTTCTTTAGTAAATGGTATTTAGCGATTGGTTCATTAGAATCAAATTTATTTATATTTGATTTACTAGGTCCAGTTGTTTTGTTGATTAGTGCATTTTTAACAGCTGGTTATTTATTACCATTTTCAATAAAAGCGTTTATGAGAAATGAGGAAAAAGAAGTGTTAGAGATAAAGAAAATACCATATACTATGACAATTCCTATTATTCTATTAACAATTGCTACAATCTTATTTGGTTTAGTAGCTAACATAATAAGATGGTAAGGAGAAGTGAAACATGAATGAAATTTTGATGTTGCTTGTAATTTTAATACCAATAATAGGTGGTATATTAATTCCGATTATCCCTTTTAAAAATCGAAAAGTAATGTGTATTTATATAGAAAGTTTTATTGTTTTAACTAGTATCTTAGTTGTTGTACTTATGAATTATCCACCTAAAGGTGTTTATGAATTATTACAGTTTACAGGTAATTTAAGTATCACATTAAATGTTGATGGTATGACACTTGTATTTGCGAGTCTCGTTGCTTTTCTTTGGCCGCTTGCTACTCTTTATGCATTTGAATATATGAAAAAAGAGGGGCATGAAAAAATATTTTTTATGTTCTATTCTATTACATATGGAATTACATTAGGAATTTCTTTATCAGGAAATTTTTTAACAATGTATTTCTTCTATGAATTATTAACTTTAGTAACGGTTCCTTTAGTCGTGCATACATTGTCAAGAGAAGCTATTATGGCAAGTCGAACTTATTTATATTATTCTCTTGGTGGTGCGGCTTTTGCTTTTATTGGTCTGATCTTTATCATTATGTACGGGTATAGTACAGAATTTATATTAGGTGGTGTATTAAATACAGATCTTATTGGAAACAAAAAAGATTTGTTATTATTTATTTATGTTATTGCTTTTTTAGGATTTGGTGTAAAAGCTGCATTATTTCCATTTAATGCTTGGCTTCCAAAGGCAAGTGTTGCACCGACACCTGTTACGGCACTTTTGCATGCAGTAGCAGTAGTTAAGGCTGGTGCATTTGCACTGATTAGATTAACCTATTATAGTTTTGGGGCAGATTTTTTGAGAGATACCTGGGCACAAACAACGGTTATGATTTTTGTGATTATAACGATGATTTATGCTAGCTCAATGGCATTAAAAGAGACAAATTTAAAGAGAAGATTAGCATACTCTACAATTGGTAATCTATCTTATATTTTATTTGGAATTACATTAATGACAACAGCAGGAATGGAAGCATCATTAGCACATATGATTTTTCACTCGCTTATGAAAATTTGTTGCTTCTTTTGTGCAGGTGCAATCATATATAAAAGTCATGTGCATTATATTTATGAATTAAATGGTATGGCAAAGAAAATGCCATTTATTTTCTTCTTTTTTACATTAGCAAGCTTTTCGCTTATGGGAGTACCTGGTTTTGTGGGATTTATCAGTAAGTTTAGAATTGCTACAGCAGCACTTGAAACGAATAATATACTTGCGTTTTGGGGAGTAGCAGCATTATTAATATCGGCTTTTTTAACTGCTATTTATATGCTTTCTATTATTGTTAGAGGATATTTTTTGCCTTTGGAACATCTTGATGAGTCAAAAGAGAAAATAACAGATCCAGGAGTATTAATGAAATTTCCAATTGGTATTATTGGAATAACGATTGTATTATTAAGTATTATCACCATTATAAATTTTAATTTTTAGAAGGAGCAAGAGATGGAAAAATTAGGACTATTTTATATGATTTTTGTAGCAGTTTCTTTTTTGATTTCCATAGTATATGCAAAAGATATTTTAGAAACAAAAAAAGATAAAATGATATATTTTTTCATAACGTTTATTGTTGGTATTGGAACAATGGGTGTTTTTTGGGCAAAAGATTTCTTAACGTTATTTATCTTTTTTGAAATCATGTCAATTGCTTCTTATGGTTGGGTAATTACTTCAAAAGAAAAAGAAGCAAAAGAAGATGCAAATACGTATCTTGCATATTCAATTTTAGGTGGATTAGTTATTTTGATGGGATTATTTCTTCTATATGATTTGACAAAAACACTTGAATTTTTAGGAATTGAACAAGCATTAACGATGGTAGAAAATAAAAGCAGACTATATAGTTCCATAGGTTGTTTACTATTTGGTTTTGGAATGAAAGGTGGGCTGGTACCTCTACACAGTTGGTTGCCAAAAGCATATACAACATCTTATGCACCGGCTTCAGCACTTTTTGCTAGTTGTTTAACAAAAACAGGGGTGTATAGTGTTTTATTAGTTTGGGTATATATTGTGAAAGAAGATTTGTATTGGAACAAAATATTGCTAGCTATTGCAGTGCTCACCATGATCTTAGGGGGAATAATGGCATTATGTACAGATAATATTAAAAAAGTATTATCGTATTCTTCTGTTTCACAAATGGGATTTATTGCAATGGGAATTGCGCTTGTAGGACTTTTTTTGCAAGAACATGAACATGTTTTAACAGGTACAATTGCCTATATGATGAATCATTCAATCGTTAAAGTATTATTGTTTTTTATAGTAGGCATCATTTATAAAAGTACAAATACATTAAACTTAAATGAGTTAAAAGGATGTGGAAGAAACAATGTGTTTTTGAAAATTACATTTGTAATAGCTGCACTTGGAATAAGTGGAATTCCGTTATTTAATGGGTATGTTGGAAAAACATTGCTTCATGAAAGTATTAAAGCATATTCTAGACCAATTGAAATTTTATTTTTAATATGCGGTGGAATGACAGTTGCATACATGGTAAAAATATATATGATTTTATTTGTAGGTAAAAGTGAAACTTCTAAAAAAATACAGTTAAAACCATTGCAAATTATAATAATTAGCTTGATTACATTGTGTATTCCTATTTCGAGTGTACTAATGGGAAAAATGTCATATTATCATTTTGATGAATTGCTAGGAAGTGTATATTCTGTTTTAATTGGTTTTGTATTTTATATTTTAGTAGTTCGAAATTCTAAAAACATTAATAGATGGCCAAAATTTTTAAATATTGAAGATAATATATATAAACCCATTCTTCTGAAAATTTTGCCTATTTCATTTGGTATTGTATGTAGGATAATGGATCGATTTGTAGATCGGTTTGTGGTTTTCTTCAGAAAAACGATTTATCATGATGCTCCAATTCCACATGAACAAGAAGAAGGAAATGAATTTACACATATCATTGGTGTGATTTTAAACATGGGGATTCGAATTATGAATCATTCCATTTGGATGGATCGTAGAAAAGAAGAAAATATGGAGCATAAATTAGCATTAATATACGATGAATTTTCAGAGAGCAATACTATTATTTCTAGAAGTTTATCTTTTGCACTTTTTACAACTTCGTTTGGATTGTTACTTGTTTTATCTTATATGATTTACCGTGCAATGAAATTTTAGAAAATGGTACTATCATTAAATAAATAATTTTGTTGATTATAATGCATCTATCTAGTATATTGAAGAGAAT
>JBOFWM010000070.1:0-10610 GCA_051653625.1 Lachnospiraceae bacterium | reverse complement strand
GTGTATGATGTAGATATGTTAGAAAACCCAGATGGAGAACCTGATATCAATCAAGTTTTAGTTAACTATGAAACAACAGAAGGTGGATCAGTAGCATATGCAACAGAATTATTAGAAAAAACAGAAGCAGGAACAGTAACAGCGACATTACCAACAACTACAGCTAATACAGGATACAGATTTGTAAACTGGACAAACGCTGAAGGAGAAGTAGTAACAACTGAAACTGTGACAGTAAGTGAAGATACAACATTTACAGCGAACTTCGAATTAATTGACATCACAATTACAGTAAACCATGTTTACAATGGTGATAGAAATTATGAAGCAGCATCTACAACAAGCGTAGATGTAGTTAAATATGGAGCAGAATATACATATACTCCAAACCTAAATTACAACAATGTAACTTATGTTTTATCAAGCAATAATGCAACAGTGTCTGGACAAGCAACAGAAAATACAGTAATCACATTCGTGTATGATGTAGATATGATTAGCAGTAACGTTACAGAAAATGGTTCAGTTGATTCAAATGTTACTACAAATGGACCAGATGGTGTAGCTGACTGGAAACAAGTAATATTTACATATAATTCAGCTGGTAATGGTGCAGTTACAGGAACAGTAATAGAAATTCATACATTAGAATTAAGTGCTAATGGAAATGATTTAATAGCAACAAATCCAATTGCAAACGTACAAACTAATGCAAATTCTGGATACTATGTACCAACAAATGCATGGGTTAATTATGGAACATTAGCAGCAATTAGAGCACAAAA
The DNA here is from genome assembly GCA_051653625.1 of Lachnospiraceae bacterium. Taxonomy (GTDB): domain Bacteria; phylum Bacillota; class Clostridia; order Lachnospirales; family Lachnospiraceae; genus SFDP01. Next base: position 9,825 of record JBOFWM010000070.1, on the reverse strand, counting down.
CTTTAATAATGATCAAAATTTTGTAGCAACATTTGCACAAGTAGAAACACCAGTAACACCAGTAACACCAGAAACTACAACACCTACAGCACCTACAACACCTACAACACCTACACCTACAACTACAACAACTACAATTCAAAATGAAGAAGTACCGTTGGCTGTAGCGCCAGTAACACCAGTAGCACAAGTTGTAGCACCAGTAGTTGAAATTGAAGAGGAAGAAGTACCATTAGTAGCAGAACCAGATGACCAAGATTTATCTTTAACTCCAGAAGTTACTATTGAAGAGGAAGAAGTACCATTAGCAACAGCACCAATAAATGCATCATGGGCATTGTTAAATTTACTTCTAGCAATCGGAACAACTCTTGCAAGCATCATCTTATTAATTGCTTATTTTGGCAAAAAGAAAAAAGAAGAAGAAGAAGAAAATGCCGAAGAGGACGAAACTGTAAAGAAAAAAGGAATCGTTAGACTTATAAGCCTTATTCCAGCAGTTGGATCTATTGTAGCATTTATTCTTACAGAAAATATGGCAAATCCAATGGTATTTATGGATCAATGGACTATTTTAATGGTATGTATTGCATTAGTGCAAATAGTAGTTTGTCTTTTTGCAAAAAAAGAAAAAAAAGAAAAAGAAGATACTGTTAATGCTTAATTAAAGCTTTAATAACAAAAAGAAGGTGCACAAAAAGTGTACCTTCTTTTTTGCATCAATAAAAAAACTAAAATTGGGGATTGACAAATAAATTTCTTCGTTTTATAATTTAGAAAAGTAGCAAAGGCGCTATGGTTTTTAACCATAGTGTCTTTTTTTTTCAAAAAGAATTGCTATTCACATAATGTAAATAAAATAAATTTTGCACAAAGACGTGTATATTAAGCCTTATTAATATATACGTTTTTTTTATGAAATGAACAATGCATTATGTTTGATTATGAAGGAGGAGAAAGTTATGTTTTCATCAGTTAGTACGATTTGGGTTTTACTTGGAGCAGCGCTTGTATTTTTTATGCAAGCAGGATTTGCGATTTTGGAGTCAGGATTGACAAGGGCAAAAAATTCAGGAAATATCATTATGAAGAACCTTATGGATTTTAGTTTAGGAACGGTGATATTTTGGTTTGTTGGATTTGGTATCATGTTTGGTTCAGCATCTTCCCTATTTGGAGGATTTGACTTCTTTATGGCAAATGCTGATTACTCAGCAATCACCCCAGAAGGTGTGCCACTTTTGGCATTTGTTATTTTTCAAACAGTATTTTGTGCAACAGCAGCAACAATTGTATCAGGCGCAATGGCAGAAAGAACAAAGTTTTCATCATACTGTATCTATAGTATAATATTAAGTGCGTTAGTATATCCAATCAGTGGGCACTGGATATGGGGCGGCGGTTGGTTATCAGAATTAGGATTTCATGATTTTGCAGGATCAACAGCAGTACATATGGTAGGTGGTGTAGCAGCATTTGTAGGAGCAAAAATTTTAGGACCACGTATTGGAAAGTATAAAGAGGATGGAACAGCAAAAGCCATTCCAGGACATAACCTTACAATGGCAGCACTTGGGGTATTTATCTTATGGTTTTGTTGGTTTGGATTTAATGGAGGCTCAACCGTTGCTGCAGAAGGTGATGAAGCATTGCTTGCAATGAGTAGTATTTTTGTAACAACAAATATGTCAGCAGCAGTTGCAGCAGTAACAGTGATGTTTTTAACATGGGTTTTATACAAAAAACCAGACGTTTCTATGACATTAAATGGTGCTCTTGCAGGTCTTGTTGGTATTACAGCAGGATGTGATGCAGTTTCAATAGCAGGTGCAGCAGCAATCGGAATGATTTGTGGTATTGCAGTATTATTTTTTGTAGAATTTATTGATAAAGTACTTCGAATAGATGATCCTGTTGGAGCAGTAGGGGTGCATGGAGTATGTGGAGCACTAGGAACAATTTTAGTAGGAATATTTGCAGTAGATGGTGGAGTATTATATGGTGGTGGATTATCATTGCTATTCGTACAATTAACTGGAGTAATTAGTGTAATCGCATGGGTTGCAGTTGTAATGACATGTGTATTCCTTGTTATTAAACATACAGTTGGATTAAGAGTTACAGTAGAAGAAGAAATATTAGGATTAGATATTCATGAACATAACTTAGTATCAAGTTATGCAGACTTTATGCCAGTTTCATATCCAGAAAGTATTTCAATTGACGAGGCAGTTACTGTACACTCAGTACCAAATGAAGCAAATACAGTCATTAAATCTTCTAAAACAAAAGAAGTTACAACTAATGATGGTTTGACATATACAAAAATTGTAGTAGTATGTAGTCAAACAAGATTTGAAATATTAAAACAAGCATTAACAGAAATTGGAATTACAGGATTGACAGTAACACAAGTATTAGGGTTTGGTATGCAAAAAGGAAGTAGCAACTATTATAGAGGGGTTGAGGTAGATCCAACTCTACGACCAAAAGTAAAACTTGAAATGGTTATCTGTAAAATACCAGTTGAAGATGTTGTCAATGTTACAAAGAAAGCCCTTTATACTGGAAATGTAGGAGATGGAAAAATCTTTATATATAATGTAGAAAATGTAATTAAAGTAAGAACTGGAGAAGAAGGGTATGATGCTCTTCAAGATGAAGAATAAGATGTAAATCATATTGAAAAGGCTAGATCAAGTTGATCTAGCTTTTTTAGTACCAAAAACTAGTAGATTGTCGAGAAATATAAAATGTGATACACTATGGAGAATAAGTTATAGGTAAAATAGAAAGATGAGGCATAAAGATGAGCATTATAAATAATCAAATTTATAAGCATTTTAAAGGAAATTTATATAAAGTTTTAATGACAGCACTAGATTCGGAAACATTAGAAGAAATGGTTGTTTATCAAGCACTTTATGGAGAGTATAAAATTTTTGTAAGATCAAAAAAAATGTTTGAAGAAGTTCTTGATAAAACAACATATCCAGATGCAACTCAAAAATTTCGATTTGAATTAGTAGAAAGCTTAATAAATGTTGCAGAGATTCAGACAGAACAAGTACAGAATCGGGAAGAAAAAAAGGAAGCGGAGTTACATCCTTTAGTAGAACAATTTTTAGATGCATCTACGTATGAAGAGCGACTAAATATTTTAGTGGGATTAGAACATATCATGACACAAGATATTATTCAGATATGTAGTACAGTTTTAGATTTAGAATTAAAAGAAGGAACATTAGAAGAGCAATTTTTAGAATTGAAACATTGTTTAAAGACGCTAGAAAAATTTGAGTGTAATCGATTACGATAGATAGAAAGAATACGAATGAGATATAATAAAATAATAGAAGCAAAGTTTTTAGAGCGTATTAATCGCTTTACTGCAATTGTAAATATGAATGGAATAAAAGAAACAGTTCATGTAAAAAATACGGGACGTTGTAAAGAATTATTAATAGAAGGAGTAACCGTATATTTATCAGATGAAGGCAATGAAAAAAGAAAAACAAGATATGATTTAATTGCCGTAAAAAAAGGCAATCAAATTATAAATATGGATTCTATTGCACCTAATAAGGCAGTAAAAGAATTTATTGAAAATGGATCTTTTCTTTCGCATATTTTAAATGTTAAGTCAGAAGTAACATATAAATCTTCAAGATTTGACTTATTTGTTGAAACGAATAAAGAACAATATTTTATAGAAGTAAAAGGTGTAACTTTAGAAGAAGATGGGATAGCACGTTTTCCAGATGCACCATCAGAGCGAGCAATAAAACATATAGAAGAATTAATAGATGCAAAAAGAAATGGTTATCAAGCCATTCTTTTTTTCGTCATTCAAATGACAAATATTAAATATTTTACGCCTAATACTAGGACGCAGCCAAAATTTGCTGAAGCTTTAATAAAAGCAGAAAAAGAGGGCGTTACAATCGTTGCGTATGATTCTATTATTCGTGAAAATGAAATACGAATTAATAATCCAGTAAAAGTTCAATTACAAGTAGATGAGTCGCTAGAAAAAATTGTGGAACCTTTATTGCACTGGTATGATTTAGGTCATAGAGAGTTACCTTGGCGAAAAAATAAAGATCCTTATAGAATATGGATTTCAGAAATTATGTTGCAACAAACAAGGGTAGAAGCAGTTAAGGGATATTATGAGAGATTTATGAAACGACTTCCTTCTATTGTAGAATTGGCCAACATTAATGAAGAAGAACTTCTTAAATTATGGGAGGGGCTTGGATATTATAATCGAGCAAAAAATTTACAAAAGGCGGCAAAAATACTTGTAGAAAAAAATAATGGTCAAATGTTTAGAAATTATAAAGAAATAATTGAATTACCTGGTATTGGAAGTTATACTGCGGGTGCAATTTCGTCCATTGCTTTTCAAGAAAAAAGACCTGCTGTTGATGGAAATGTTTTGCGAGTAATTAGTAGGATTAAATGTAGTGAAGAAGATATTTTAAAAACAAAAGTAAAGACTGTGTTAGAAGAACAGTTGGTACAATATATGCCAAATGATCGACCAGGTGATTTTAATCAAGCAATGATGGAATTAGGTGCAACTATTTGCGTTCCAAATGGAAGACCATATTGTGAGAAATGTCCATTGTCTTTTTTATGTGAAGCGCATGAACAAGGGTGTGAATTAGAGTATCCTAAAAAATCAAAAAAGAAAGATCGAAAAATTGAAAAAAGAACCATTCTTTTAATTAAAGATTTAGATAAAATTCTTGTTAGAAAACGAGACAAAAAAGGTTTGCTATCAGGACTTTATGAGTTTCCTAATTTAGATGGATGGCAATCAATTGAAGAGGTAATGATTTATCTAAAAGAGTTAGGGGTCTCGCCAATTCATATTTCAAAACTTTCAGAAGAAAAGCATATTTTTTCTCACATAGAATGGCGTATGATTGGATATTTAGTAAAAGTAGACGAATTATCACAAAAGAAGGAAGAGTTAATAAAGGAAAATTTTATTTTTTCGCAAATTGAAGAAGTAGAAAATAAATATCCTCTTCCTACTGCCTTTGCTAATTATGCAAAATATGTTAAGATAACACAAGGTAACAAAAAATTTATTGAGTAAATATGAAAGGTTTGGTTTTTATTATGAAGTTATTATCGATTGCAATCCCATGTTATAATTCAGAGAATTATATGGAAAAGTGCATTGAATCCTTATTAGTGGGGGGAGAAGATGTTGAAATTATTATTGTTAACGATGGCTCAAAAGATAACACCAAAGAAATTGGAGAACGATACGCCAACGAATATCCAACAATTATAAAAATGATCAATAAAGAAAATGGTGGACATGGATCTGCTGTAAATAGTGGTTTAGAACATGCAACAGGACTTTTTTATAAAGTTGTAGATAGTGATGATTGGGTACAAGAAAGTGCATATTTACAAATCCTTGATAAATTAAGAGAAATAATTGGTGGAAATGAAGTTTTAGATATGCTCATTAGTAACTTTGTCTATGAGAAGGTTGGAGCTAAAAAAAATAAGGTAATGCGTTATAAACATGCAATACCACAAGATACAATGTTTACATGGGATGATGTTCGATTTTTTAGAGTTGGTCAATATATATTAATGCATTCTGTTATTTTTAGAACAGCACTTTTAAAGGAGTGCGGATTAAAGCTTCCAGAGCATACTTTTTATGTAGATAATATTTTTGTATTTGAACCACTTCCATATGTAAAAAACATGTATTACATGGATGTTAATTTTTATCGTTATTATATTGGAAGAGAAGATCAGTCCGTAAATGAGGCAGTTATGATTTCTAGAATAGATCAACAATTAAAAGTAAATCGAATTATGTTAAATTATCTAGTAGATAATAAAGCATTATTAAAAGGAAATCGAAAACTAAAGCATTATATGTTAAATTATTTAGATATTATAACAACAATTTCTTCCATTATGTTGATTCGATCAGGAACAATAGAAAACCTACAAAAAAAGAGAGAATTATGGGAAGAAATTAAAAAGAAAGACCATGGAATTTATTTTAGATTGCGATTTGGAGTATTAGGTAGTTCAACTAATTTACCTGGAAAAGGTGGTAGAAAAATCTCTGTGGAAGGCTATAAACTTACACGACGTTTATTCAAGTTTAATTAAGATAGTTGATTTTTACAGAAATTATGCTATAGTAAAGTGATAAAGGAAGAAAGGTTGAGGTGTAAGAAATGTATTTATTAGAAGAAGTAAAAGCAATCGATCCAGAAATAGCAGATTTAATTGTAAAAGAACAAGAGAGACAAAATAGTCATATAGAATTAATTGCATCGGAAAATTGGGTAAGTAAAGCAGTAATGTCTGCAATGGGAAGCCCTTTAACTAATAAATATGCAGAAGGATATCCAGGGAAAAGATATTATGGTGGATGTGAATGTGTAGACGAAGTTGAAACATTAGCGATTGAACGTGCAAAAGAATTATTTCAATGTGAATATGCAAATGTACAACCACATTCTGGAGCACAAGCAAACATGGCGGTACAATTTGCTTGCCTTGAACCAGGAGATACTGTAATGGGTATGAATTTAGCACATGGTGGACATTTAACACATGGAAGCCCAGTAAATATGTCAGGGAAATATTTCAAAATTGTACCTTATGGTGTAAATGATGAAGGATTTATTGATTATGAACAATTAAGAGAAATTGCTTTAGAATCAAAACCTAAAATGATTATTGCAGGTGCTTCGGCATATGCGAGAGCAATTGATTTCAAAAAATTTAGAGAGGTTGCAGACGAAGTAGGAGCAATCTTAATGGTTGATATGGCGCATATTGCAGGATTAGTAGCAGCAGGATTACATCAAAGCCCTATTCCATACGCAGATGTTGTGACAAGTACAACTCATAAAACATTACGTGGACCAAGAGGTGGACTTATTTTAGCAAGCCAAGAAATGGCAGACAAATATAATTTTAATAAAGCAATTTTCCCAGGAATTCAAGGCGGACCTCTTATGCATGTAATTGCAGCAAAAGCAGTATGTTTTAAAGAAGCATTAACAGATGAATTTAAAACATATCAACAAGCAGTAGTGGACAATGCAAATGCGCTTGCAAAAGGATTAATAGAACGAGGTATTTCTATTGTTTCTGGTGGTACAGATAATCATCTTATGTTAATGGACTTAACACCTTTTGATTTGACAGGAAAAGCGGTTGAAAAATTAATGGATGAAGCTCATATTACAGCAAATAAAAATACCATTCCAAATGATCCAAAATCACCATTTGTAACAAGTGGAATTCGATTAGGTACACCAGCTGTTACCTCAAGAGGGATGAATACAGAAGATATGGATCAAATTGCCCTTGCGATTGCAAAAGTTGTAAAGGAAGAAGATGTTGCAGGAGCAAAAGCAATCGTAGATTCTTTAACAAAAAAATATCCTTTAATATAGTAGTAAATTAAAAAGTGATGGACATTTAATGTGTCAATCACTTTTATTTTTATACAGAATAAATAGACAAATATCGAGAAGTCATGTAATATATATATAAATATAAAAATTAGTTTTATTGTTACTAAGATAAAAGATTAGAAAGTTAAAAATGTATAAAATATAAGAGGTAACAGTATGAAAAAGAAATCATTTCGGAAACATCGATTTTTATTAGCAATTATTTTGATATATTTGTTTTTTGGAATTACTATAATATATTTTCAGTACCGTTATATTACAAATTATCAATATAATACATTGGGGGAAAATGCATTAAATCTTGCTGCACTTGCTGTAAAAACGATTCATATTACAAATGAAGATTTAAAAGAATTGGAATATATTACATTTGACGAGCTTAGAGAACATCCACTGAATCAAGAATTGGAAAAAGCATTTCATCTTTTAGAGTATCAAGAATCGATAAAATATGTATATATTATTCGAAACATAAAAGAGGATCAGGAAAAATATGAAGTAGATGAATATGATGTTGATTTTTATAATGTTCCTATAGGAACAAAACTTGATTATATTTGGTTGCTAGATGTTATAGTGGATTTTGAACAAAAGAACAAAGTAGAAGAAATAGGGGATTATTATAAAGATAAAAATAGGTATACAACAATTAATGGAGAATTCAAAGAAAATCTTGAAAAAAGAGAAACAAATTATTTCCTTTCTGAAAGCGAGTGGGGAATAGGAATAACAGGTGTGGCACCAATTTATACAACAGAAGGGGATTACATAGGTCTTCTTGGTGTGGATATGTTTTCGGAATCTTTTTTTGAATATCGTAATTCTATTTTTTTTACATTGGTTACACTAATAATGATACCAACTTTATTTACAAGTTGCATTTATTTGTATTTGTATCTTGTATATCGTAAAAAAATGAATGTACTAGCTTATAAAGATCAGCTTACGAATGTGTATAATAGAAGATATTTTGACCGTGAAGGGAATAAAATATTTAATGATGCGATAAAGCAAAAAACAACAGTGGGAATTATTATTGGTGATATAGACGACTTCAAATTATTTAATGATAAATATGGTCATCAAGAAGGTGATTTTGTTTTGCAATTAGTAACATCAGTCATGCAAGAGTTTTTATCTGAAGGAAGTGGGTTTGTTGCAAGATATGGAGGGGAAGAGTTTATAATAGTTTTAGAAAATCCTGAGAATATTGAAATGTTTTGCCAAAATATTTGTATGTCTATTGCAGAGAAGAAAGTGGAACATAAAAATGGGGATACTTCAACTGTAACAATTTCACTTGGTGCATATAGTAATATACCAAAAAAAGGTGAGCATTTAGAACAATTTGTGAAGATTGCAGATGATGCAATGTATCATGCAAAGAAGTTAGGAAAAAATACGTTTGTCATTGGTTCGTGAAAGGGATACTAAAAAGTATCTAGAAATAAGTCGTTGCATTTTGAACTTTGACTTATTCCTAGATACTTTATAATTTATTTACGATACTTTCTATTTTTTTTGTAGCAGATTCAATTGCATCTCGTTGCTCGATTTTTGTAATTCCTGTTCCGTCAACTAGTAGTTCTTCAAAAATATCAACCCCCATAAATCGGACAATCTCATGGACGTAATTTAATCCTTTATTAAAGGCGGAACGTAAAATCCAAGGGATTTTTCCTCCGGAAGATTGTACATAGATAAAAATACGATGTTTATCCCCTAATAATCCGTATGGTTTATAACTTTCAAATTCTATTGTTTTTCCAGTTTGTACAATGCAATCAATATATTCTTTTACAGGAGCTGGAAAAGATAAACTCCACATTGGAGCAGCGAGTACATAGATATCCGCTTCGATAAATTGATTACAGAGACCTTCTATTTTTTGAATTTCTTGTTGTTCTTCAATACTTAAGTTGCATTGTTCGTCTGAATTTACAAGTGAATTACGTCCATTAAAATAATTACTTTTTAATCGTGGAATATGTTCTTTGTATAAATCTAATTCTTGAAGTTCTAGATCTTGATTCTTTTGTAAGATAGCATTTACCAACCTACGGCCAATTGTTTTTGAGGAAGATTCTTGTTCATCTTTAGAATTTGCAGTAATATATAACAATTTTTTCATACTTATAATTCTCCTTTTTATAGAAATAGTATGACCAATTATAAGGAGTGTAATACAAAATATGAGAATCATATTTTTAACCTAAATGTGCGAAATTCTCCCATCTTCTAAAGTGGGAGATGGATAGCACTTGACGATAGTCAACAAGCGTAGTAAAATATAATCAGTAGTAAATGATAGAAGCGAGGAATTACGATGGATTTAGATACTAAT
>JBOFWM010000069.1:0-12539 GCA_051653625.1 Lachnospiraceae bacterium | reverse complement strand
TTTCCTGTGAAGAAGATAAAAGCGATACAATGCTGACTCAACCAAAAGATGGATATCAATTTATCACATGTGAATTTGAATTTGAAAACTTAGGAACCTCTGATGAATTTATAAGTTATATAAACTTTGATTGTTTTGCAGACGGAATCAGTTGTGTTGCTTATTATTTCAGAGATGATTTACTTAATGCAACACTATCAGCTGGAAGAAAGACAAAAGGTACTGTTACCTTTGAAGTACCAATTGATGCTACCGTTGTTGAAGTTGAATATCTTTCCAATTATTGGACCTCAAATCGTGTTGTTTTTACTGTTCGATCCTAAAAAAAGAAAGCTCCCTACGAGCTTTCTTTTTTATTCTTTATAACTGGATAAAAGATCAATCACATCATTCGCTGGAACTGGTTTTGCAAATACATACCCTTGAATAATATCACATTTCATTTCATCTAATAATTCTACTTGTTCCTCTACCTCAACACCTTCTGCTACTATTTCAAAATTAAGTTTTTTCAAAATTTGTATTGTTCCATCAACTAATAATCTACTAACATTGCTGTCTACAATCGAAGATACAAAAGCTTTATCTAATTTTACAACATTTACAGGTACTTCTGTTAAAAACAAGAGTGAAGAATGTTGACTAGAAAAATCATCTAACGATATTTTAAAACCACATTTGCTTAATTTTTCAATCGTTTCTGTAATTTCATTTACTTTTGTTGATAATGCATTTTCTGTAATTTCAATCTCTAAATATTTTGTATCAACTTCATATTTTTGAGTAATTTTTAATAATTCATCTGCCATATTTGGATTAGAAAAATGTAATCTAGAAAAATTAACGGAAATAGTAATTAAATCAAACCCTTTACGTTTCCAATTTGCTAAAAAACTACACACTTCTTCAAACATATAAATATCAAGAGTAGTGACGAATCCATTTCGCTCAAAAAGTGGTATAAATTCATTTGGAAAAATCATTTGATTAGTAGTAGAATCAAACCATCGTACTAAAGCCTCTGCACCAACTAATGTTCTACCATCACACTTATATTTTGCTTGTAAAAATACTTTAAAATCCTTTAATTTTATAGCATCCATCATTTTTGCTTCTATTTCTTTGTTTCGAATACTAACTTTTTTAGCTTCTTCATCGTAATCCACAATTCTTTCCTTAATTCCATTCTTCTTAGCAAACAAATGCGCATAGCTTACTTTTTCATATATAGAATCAACGTCGCTTTCTCCAAGTGGAATCAAATATTTTCCAAAATAATGGAAAAAGGATATTTGCATTTCATCCTGTTCATACACATGCAATCTCGGATTTTCTGTTAAGTTATACTCTTCCATTTCATCATATTCGTAAAGATTAATAAACATATTACTGAAAATTCTCGCAGTTAACGTAGTTGGGGATTTGATCTCAACTAGTGTGTTTGCAACTGATTTGATCACTAAATCACCAATTTCAAAACCATATTTTTCATTGATGAAACTAAAATCTGCTATATCCGTAAGCAAAATTGCATACGCACGATTTGGATTTTCTTGTAATATCTTTTTTGCTTCTATTTTGAACTTTGCTAAATTAGGTAAAGCAGTTAACTCATCATTAAAAGCAGCATACAAAAGACGACGTCTTGCTTTATAAAGATGCAAACATAACCATACCGTAAAAAATGCTAACACAACAGCTATTAAAGAAATAATCAAAATACGAAGTGCTTGAGATTCCATATCAATTCGTTCTATGGTTGCTCTCATCATCATCTCATTACTTTCAGATTCATCAAAACTAGCAATACACTTATTGAAAATGCTTTGAAGCTCTTTCGGTACATCTTCTGAAAACAAAAATTTAACTTGTGTCATTTGTCCTAGATCATAAATGACTCTAAACTCATTATATTTTGTCGCAATATCTACTTGTGCGGAATAGATATTTCTTATTGCTAAATCTGCTTTTTTATTAACAAGTGCCTGATAAGCATCTTCTCCTGATTCGAGAAATTGAAATTTACTGTTCGGATAGATTTTTTTTATCCCCTCTAAAAATTCGATTGCTCTTAATGGTGTTGCAATTATTATCTCATCATGAGAATCAAAATAAAAATCAGTTCTACCAATTAATACAACATTCAAATTTAAATAAGCATTGGATACTCTCTCTGAAGAGACATCCGCAACACTTGTTGTAAAACTAGATAACACATCTATTTTTTTCTCTGATAAAAGTTCAAAACTTTGCATATACTCATTTGAAGTAATATACTCAAACTCTAACCCTGTAATTTCAGAAATTCTTCTTAATACTTCTATTGTATATCCACTTGGTTGATTTGTTTTTGCATCTTTTCCTTCGATTGGCATAAAATTAGAATCATACCCCACTCGAATTACATCCACTGAAGAAAGATACCTTTTTTCATCATGAGAAAAAACAACTGTATTCTTTGATTCGTTCACATAAAATTCTCTTCTTAAATTTTCTTCAAACATTGGATCATCTGACTTCTTCTTTCCAATTGCAGTATTAAGTTCCTTTAATAATTCTGTATTGCCTTTTGTAACTGCATAAAAATAAGGTTGTACATTGAAAACAGAAATTACTCTTGTCCAATCTTCTACTTTTAAAGCAAATAAACAAGCTGCATCTATGTCTCCATTCTCTAATGCTTCTAAAATTTGTTCTTCAGTATCATAATAGACGACTTTATATGAGAACACTTTTTCTTTCGCCAATTCTTCAATTTGACATATATGTGCAGTGGACTTTTGAGTTCCTATAACTATCCCATCAAATACTTCATAATCATTCAGTGCATATTTCATATTGTCATTTTTTACTAAGAGTTTTGTCCCATTATATCCAGAATAATACTCCACAAAATCAACAATCTCTTCACGTTCAGGTGTTTTTATCATACATCCAATAATATCAATCTCACCTGTTTTAATCCATTCCATACACTCAGCAAAAGATCCCTCTACAAACTCATATTCCCAATTCGTATATGGAAGGAGTGCTTTCAGATATTCAAAAGAATATCCTGTATATTCTCCATCCTCACTTTTCTCTTGCATATGCTTAAGATTAAACGCACCTACCCTGATTATTTTTTTCTCTTCTTTCTTTTCTGTAGCATTTACTGTAACAGTCAGAGCTGCCAACATCATAACTACACTTATAATCATCATCAATCGTTTCATAATAAGGCCCCTCTTCCTTAACATTATGTATCTTTTATGTGTGTTTTTCCATTATTTAATTAACTTAGAGATTTCTTTAAATACATCTGACTTTGCAACACGTGTTAATTCAAAAAGAATCGATTCATATGTGGTCGGGATGGCACCTTCTAATATAGCTCTTTTTATCCCAACTTGGCGATCACTTTCACGACGTGAACCCACGCAATCTTCCACTAAGATTACATGATACCCTTTGTCAATCAAATCAATCACCGTTTGAAGTACACAAATATGAGCTTCTATCCCGCAAATAATAATATTCTTTTTTTCACTTTTTTCTATTTGTTCTAAAATTGGTTTCGTTTCTACGCAACTAAAAGTTATTTTATCTTCATATGTAAATTCTTGACCAAACAATTCTGATATTCTTGGTACTGTCATTCCAATTCCTTTTGTATATTGTTGTGTAACTACCATTGGAATCTCTAGTGCATCTAATCCCTTGATCAATAATTCTGTATTATGTAATAGTTCTTCTTGCTGATGTATCACAGGAACTAATCGTTCTTGAAAATCAATAATCAATGCCATTGTGTCTTTAGCTAAAATTCTCATACGCCTTCTCCTCGTTCTAACTCTATTACCAACCCTTCTTATATTTTAATACAAAAGAGCCTCAACAAGCAAGAAAAACTCTTGATTTGTTGAGGTTTTTTAATCATATCTATGTTCTATTATTTATTTTATTCTCATACATTCGTTTATCTGCTTGTTTATATAAATCTTGCATTGTGAAATTTGAATCTCCTGTATGAAGTGCCATACCACAAGAAACTGCAGCATCAGGCAACTCATTCATTATCTTTTCGGTAAATAGAGTTTCAAATTCATTTATCCATGTTTCCATTTCTTCCATCGTTGTTTGGTTCATAAACACAGCGAATTCATCCCCACCAATACGATATGCCCATACATTTTCAACGGAAAGCTTGCGAATCACTTCTGCTGTATTACGAATATATAAATCACCCATTGCATGTCCGTATAAGTCATTGATTTTTTTCAGATGATCTAGATCCATTATAATAATGCCTAAATCTTTCATATTATTGCTTTCTTCAATATTTTTAACATCAAATTCAAACGCATTACGACTCTTCAATTGTGTTAATTGATCTGTATTGTATAAATCTTGTATTTTAGGATTTGAAAGTCGTTTAAACATCTTTGAAGAAAGTAAGAATGCAATAATACATATTACAATAATAACAAGTATTGTAATCCAAAGTACATTTTGATACGCTTGATATTCATGACTTGCATCAAATTCCATTCCAAGCACCCCAATTACCTCTCCTGTGTTAGGATCATGAATCGGATAATATGCCAAGAAAATTTCTCCCCATGATGTGTTTAATATTTTATTTGGACGAACCGTGTCTCCATCCATTGCTTTTTCTAAATCAGGTATTGTTTCTTCTTCTATCGCATCACCTGGATATCTAAAGTCGTCTGATTCTTCGGATAACCCATCTACTAAATAAATATATGTTCCAGTATTATCTTTTTTTGCAGTATATAAATAGCGAAGATTTGTAATATGGCGAATCTCTTTTAATCTTGCTTTAAGCTCTTTGTATTGATTTGAATCAAAATCTTCTCTTGTATTTATATTATAGTAACTATCGGTATCTACTATAGATTCCAAATAATTGTAAACAGATTCTGTTCGACTTTTCAAAGAAATAATCATTGAATTATATGTATAATTATAAATAAAAATAGCTAAACAAAGGCAGGAAAATACAACCATTGTTGCTGATAGCACTGATACTTGCACATCTACTCTTCTCGAATAAATATGTACTTTTCTTTTTACGTTCGACATTATTTTATTGTCCCTTTTCTATACACTATATCTATTGTTCTTACCCATTATAATGAATATGGTAACATAAATCAACTGTTTTCTTCTTTTTCGCATAAAATTATTACTAAATTATTTTTTTATTTAAATTATAAACAAAATATTTTAATGATTTGTATTTTCTTTATTTATAAAATTTGACGAATTAACTAGAATTCATTCAATAGATGTTTACAATTCAAATTAAATACTTTATAATTCTTGCTATAAGTAAATATATTTTAAGGAGATAAACAATGAAAAAATCACCATTACAACTAGCTCGATATGAGTACAATCCAAAACTTCCTACAATGCTAAGAAACGGTATTGCAGAAATTGGAGTAAATGAAGGTAGTGAAACACAAAGTGTAGCGGATCAAGAAGCTATCAAAGCACTTTTCCCAAACACATATGGTAAAAAAGAAATTACTTTTGAAAAAGGAACAAATACTTCTGAAGCAAAAAAACAAGTTGTAGGAGTTATCCTTTCTGGTGGACAAGCACCAGGTGGACACAACGTTGTTTGTGGTTTATACGATGCTTTAAAAGCAACTAGCAAAGATAATGTACTTTTAGGTTTCAAAAATGGTCCAAGCGGATTAATTGATGATGACTTTATCGTATTTGAAGATGATTATATCAACGAATTTAGAAATACTGGTGGATTTGATATTATTGGTTCTGGTAGAACAAAACTTGAATCAAAAGAACAATTTGCAATTGCTGCAGAAGTTTGTAAAAAACACGGAATTACTGCTATCGTAATTATCGGTGGAGATGATTCAAATACAAATGCAGCTGTACTTGCTGAATACTTTGCAGCAAACAATACTGGAGTTCAAGTAATTGGATGTCCTAAAACAATCGACGGTGACCTTAAAAATGAAGATATCGAAATTTCATTTGGTTTTGATACAGCTACAAAAACATATAGCGAAATCATTGGTAACATCGAAAGAGATGCTAACTCTGCTAAAAAATACTGGCACTTCATCAAAGTTATGGGAAGAGCAGCTTCTCACGTAGCTTTAGAAGCAGCATTAGAAACTCAACCAAATATCTGTTTAATTTCAGAAGAAGTTGCTGAGAAAAAAATGTCACTTTCTCAAATCGCTGATTACATCGCTGATTCTGTTGAAAAAAGAGCTGCTAAAGGAATGAACTTTGGTGTTGCTATTATTCCAGAAGGTATCGTAGAATTTGTTCCAGAATTCTCTGTATTAATTCATGAAATCAATGAACTTCTTGCAGGAAGCAAAGCAGATGATTTCAATGCTCTTCCAACATGGGCAGATAAATATGCATTTATCGAAAAAGGATTAACTGCTGAATCAATGGGTGTATTTGCACTTCTTCCACAAGGAATTCAACAACAATTATTTTTAGAAAGAGATCCTCATGGTAACGTACAAGTTTCCTTGATTGAATCTGAAAAATTATTCTCTGCTTTAGTTGCAGATAAATTAGCTGAAAGAAATGTTGCACACAAATTCAATGCATTACACCATTTCTTAGGTTATGAAGGTAGATGTGCATTCCCTTCTAACTTTGATTCAGACTACTGCTACTCTTTAGGATACAATGCATTTATGCTTATCCAATACGGATACACAGGTTACTTATCAAAAGTATCTAACCTTTCTAAACCTGCTAGCGAATGGATTGCTGGTGGTATGCCAATCACTAAGATGATGAACATGGAAAGAAGACATGGTGAAGATAAACCAGTTATCAAAAAAGCTTTAGTAGAACTTGATGGAGCTCCATTTAAATATTTTGAAGCAAATAGAGAATTATGGGCAGAAGAAACTTGTTTCTTATATCCAGGTGCGATTCAATATTACGGACCAGCTGAGGTTTGCGATATCGTAACTAGAACTCTTGCTTTAGAACAAGCATAAGAATTTACAAATAAAAAACGAACGCTATATTTATATAGTGTTCGTTTTTTATTTTCCAACCTCCATCTCCAAATACCATACTAATTCCTAAAACACTTTTTATTTACACTCTCACTTTTTTTTGCTATACTTATTTATATATTACAACGTTTCGCACAGGGAGGTGGGTCACCATTGATAGCTGCAATTATTACTTTGCTATTTATGTTTATAGCATATAATTATCTTGTTTCAAAATTTTTAGGGGAATTATTAGAAAAGCCACGAATAAAATTTATTTATTATATACCGGTAGGGATTATAAATATTTTGCTTTCACTTGGATTTACATTATATAGTAGAAGTACTACTTTTATGGCATATATCGCCTTAACTGTAATCTTGTTTGTAAATATTTTACTGTTCCATAAAGAAAAGATAATGATTTGCATTTTTTATACGTTATCATGCACCTTACATGTTATGGCAATTCGCTCGATATGTGTATCGATTTTTGCAATTCTTACAAACTCTACTATTTATAATGTTGCAAATTCCAATTATTCCTTGACCCTTACAACTGCCATTACCTTTTTTGTAATAAATCTTGCAATACTTTTTCTTATGAATTTTATTTCAAACAAAAAGATTCGCATTGTCACACAACATTCTGAACAATTAATATTTTTAGTTTCATGGTTAATTCTCTTTTGTATATATCTAATCATTAATTCTAGAATATATAGCATTCCTGATTTACCTTCATCGGTATTAGTTAATCAGATTATTGCGCCACTTGTCATTTTGGCCGGAAGCTATATTGTTTTATTCTTTTCTTTTAAGACAAGTTCTTTACTTGGATATAAAGAAATAAACGAAGAACTACAAACAGCAGTAACAAAAGAACGTCAATTTCGTTATAATATAGACAAGTCTCTTTTTAGAAGTGAAGAAATTGATTATACAGAGAATTACATAATTTCAGGTTTTGAAAATTTTAAAGACTTATTAGGGGATGCGATTTATTCCTACGACACAATGCTTGCCTATATTTCAGATAATTTTGTTCATCCAGAAGACAAGGTATTGTTTCAACCTTTATTAAACCCACAATCTGTAATTGAATTATTTGAAAATGGAACAACAGAGATCTCTTTTGATTACCGAAGATTAATGGACAATAAAACATATGAATGGATGCACCTTAATACTTCTCTTTTTCTTGATTCTGAAACAAAACACGTAAAAGGGTTTTCTCAGATTAGAAATATAAACACAGAGAAAACCCAACAACTTGAACTTCAATATAAGGCAGAACGTGATTTATTAACTGGACTATATAATAAGGGAACTGTAGAATCATTGATTTATAATTCTCTAGTTTCTGAAAAATCGAAAAATACCACTGGTGTTCTCTTTATTATCGATATCGATAATTTTAAAATGGTAAATGATCAACTTGGCCATTTGTATGGAGACGCTGTTTTATCAGAATTATCGGAAAGTCTTCATAATATTTTTAGAGATAGTGATATTGTTGGACGTATTGGTGGTGATGAGTTTATTGTTTTTGCAACAGGTCTATTAAGTGAAAAAATCATCCGTCAGAAAGCCGAAGAAATCTGCACCGCATTTCTTCGTACATATTCGAATGAACGAAATATCGGATGTACAGTTTCTAGTAGTATCGGAATTGCTACCTTTCCAAAGGATGGTACTGATTTTGAATCTTTATTCAATTGTGCTGATGCTGCCCTATATACCTCGAAAGCTCGCGGAAAAAATTGCTATTCTTTTTATACGAAAGAGGATACATTACCTTATGTTTCTACTCGTACAGAAATTGATACTCGTGGAATGGTTCAAAAGAGTTTTCGTGACAATCGTGTTGAATATGTATTCCGTCTTCTTTATAGCTCGGAAGACACAAAGTCTGCTATTGAATCTGTTTTAGAACTTATTGCTAAAAACTTTGGTTTTTCTCGTGCAAACATCTTTGAATTTAATGAGATGTCTACACATTTTAATGGTGTATTTGAATGGTGCGCAAATAATATCCCATCTGTAAGTGCTAACTATATTGATATGCCTGTTAGTAATTTTGATTTTGTTGTTTCTGCGTTAAAAGAGTCAGGTGGAATGTTCCTTGCAACCCCACTTGATTTCCCAGAATACGCCAGAGAAGGTTATACATCCATTGGAATAAAATCAATTGCTCACTTTTCAATTCAATCGCAAAATCAATTAATCGGTGTAATAGCATTCCAAAATTGTACAGATGATAATTTTCATCTTTCTGGAACAGAATATGAAGAGTTACGTACGATTTGCCAAGTTCTTTCTATTTTTATGGCATCGCAACTTAGTAAGGAACGAGAACAACGTCACCATCAAGCTGTAAGGGCTGTAATTGACAATATGAATAGTATCGCTTACGTAATTGATCGCGAAACATATACGGTATATTACGAAAATCAAAATGTTACAGACGTTACAAAACATAGCAGTATTGGCTCAAAATGTTATGCATCTTATCGTGGTTTAGACCATCCTTGTGAGGATTGCCCATTGCAACATCTTTCTAGTGAGAATCCAAGGTGCACTTTAGAATTATATACAGCTAAATTTGATATTTATACAAAGACCTCTGCTGCTCTTATTGATTGGTCCAACGATCGTCACTCCATGTTAATTAGCAGTGTAGATGTAACAGAATATAAAAGAACTCGTAACGAATAAAAATGAGGAAGCAACTTCTACTGACAGTTGCTTCCTCATTTTTATTCTATTACTTCATGGATCTTTTTTTCAATCTTATCAGGCGTTACCATTGGTCCAAAACGCTCTACCACTGCTCCATTTCCATCGACAAGAAATTTTGTAAAATTCCATTTAATATTACTTCCTACCATTCCCTTTTGCTGTGATTTTAGAAAGGTATATAATGGTGCTTCATTTTCTCCATTTACCTCAATTTTTTGAAATAATTTAAAGGTAACATGATATTTCAATTGACAAAACTCTCCTATCTCTTTTTCTGTTCCAGGTGCTTGATTTCCAAATTGATTACAAGGAAAGTCTAAAATCTCAAATCCTTTACTTTTGTACTTTTCATATAGATTTTGTAATCCTTCATATTGTGGTGTTAGACCACATCCTGTTGCAGTATTTACAATCAACAAAACCTTTCCTTTATAATTGGCTAAATTCACATCATGATTCTCTGCATCTTTTACTATAAAATCATAAATACTCATATCGATATTCTCTCCTTTAATTACTCCCATTCCTTCTTCTAATTTTTATAATGCCCAATTTTTTTTATTATACACGATTTCCTCATCTAAATGTGATAAATGCAAAAAGACATTCCATATTAATAATCAATATGGAATATCTTTTTGCAAATTACCTATTACTCTGTTTTTCCACCCTCAATAACAAGGCTTTCCACATAATCTGTACCATATGTATCCACAAGTGTTGCTTCATAATCTGCATGGAAGAACTGTTCTTCACCTAAAGATTCTATTTCACTGTTGATCCAATCAAGTAGAGTACTATTTCCCTTTGTTACTGCCGGTGCAATTGTATCTTGACTTCCAAGTTCAGGGATTCCTACGGTATAACCTTCGTTCTGACTTGCAAAAGCAATTACCTCTGTATTGTCATTTACCCATGCCGCACCATTTCCATTTTCTAAAGCATTCTTTGCATTTGCATAAGAATCATATTTTTGTAACTGAATATCTGGATAATTCTTTGTTAAATAAGTTTCCAAAAAGTGGTATTAACATTGACCAAAAGTGAAAATACTTAATCGTTAAAAAAATTGTCAGATCCATTAGTAATAAGTAATTGCATCACTAAAATTTGCTTGTACTAAAAGGCATATCAATCATTTAACCGCGGACTATAAAGTATCCTGGTCAGTTAAATCCACGTATAAAATATATAAAAGGTGTAGCTATCCAATATACCACTTGCTAACTACACCTTCATTAACTACTCTATGAAACTAAAATTATATTCCGGAACAAACAAGACAAACGTATTTAGAACCCATATCATACCTGTTTGCTCATCTCTACTTCTTTCGTTCTGTAAATCTAATATTTTATTAAAATTCACTTCTTCAAAACAAGTTTTTAGATTTTCCCTCGACACATCAAATTCACCATTTTGAATTCTATTTGATTTACAAATATTATGGATTATAATTTGACTAAAAATTGAGCACATATAATTGTAATAGGATTTTCTTTCATCTACATAACCACACTTTATAATTATATCTTTAATTTGGTTACTTGCAGTTAATAACTCTTTTCCTTCAAGACTATTTTTCAATATTCTTTTTACTTGCTCTGCTATATCTTCTTCAAGAGATTCAATCTTCAAAATATCTTCTACAAGCTCATTGCATTTATTTTTATCTTTAATTTTAAATTTGTGAAAAAGTATATCTTCTATTTTCTTTGGAAATTCAATTTTCCAGGCTATATAGCTTTCTTTCCTAACCGTATTTTTATATTTTGAACCTGGCTGCACCAAAACACTTATGCTACGCTCTGCAAAACCAATATCTGGTAACGATGTCAAATGTTGATATGATTCAACCATAGGATAATTAATATACAATTTTCCTTGGTCTGTAGAATCATTAAAATAAGATTGCAAACGACTAATTTTTTCTTCTGAGAAATATGTGTCATGTCTTTCATAATCAAATATTAATAATATATTTTTAAAATTGTCTTTACTCATATCTTCTAGACATTTTAATTTTCTTCCAACAATTAATGGTAAATCAACATCATCCTTATCCCACTCTTCGTCATATTCTTTTACAATATTATCATACAACTGATAAATATTAGTATGATAAATAACTATATCATCCATTTCTATATCTATCCTTGGATAAACTTTTAAGAGAATATTGATTAATTCATTCTTTTCATGATTACCCTCTACAATAAGGAGATTTCTATTCCTCCTTCTAGGTTGAAACCAATCATATTTATTCATATTTCTCGAATTCCCCACTTATATACATCTTTTCTAAGTTATGTCCTTCCCGAAGTTCTCTTTCAGTTGAATCGCATAACGCTGTAATAGTACCTTTTTGTGAAAGAATAAATAAACAATCCGGTCGCATTATCCTATTAGTCATCAAATTTGTATTATGTGTTGTCATAATGATTTGACATTCCGGATATTTCATTTTGAAAAATCGTATCACATTTTCTGCCATCTCATAATGATAAAAAGCATCAAATTCGTCCATATACAGAATGGAGGATTTTCGTCCAATCAATATTCGTCTATAAAGTTCTATTAATGACAATGTGCCACTTGACGCAGTTTCGAAAAAAGGAACCAATCTTTTATGTTTAAAATAAAGTTCCTTTTGTCCATCTGGTAGAGGTTTCAACAGCAATTCGCACTTAATGCCCATTGTATTCAAAAATTCTTGAAAATCTATTAATTCATTTTCAGTATCAAGTATTTTATAAAAAGAATCATAAAATCTTTTTGTTTTCATTAATA
>JBOFWM010000068.1:0-31105 GCA_051653625.1 Lachnospiraceae bacterium | reverse complement strand
ACGTTAGCTGTTCTTGTTCCTTTTATTTACTATAAAGGTTTTGTTCTTTTCGAATTTCTTTTTGTTGAGCTATTGCTCATTTTCTCATTAAGAATTTTCGAGTTTGCATTACTGTTTATTTGTCAAGGTTCTTTTGTTTCTATATTAAGTAAAAAAGAAAAGTTTATTTCATTTTTACTAGCGGAGAGGGTGGGATTCGAACCCACGCGCCCTTGCGGACAAACGGTTTTCAAGACCGCCTCGTTATGACCACTTCGATACCTCTCCGTGTTTTTGCTTGCTTGCTGTATTTCCCAAGCGCAAGAATGATTCTATCAAATATATCAGAATGTGTCAACACCTTTTTGAAACTTTTTTTTATTTTTTTAAAAAAACCTCTGCAACCCGCATATCTTCTGGGGTTGTGATTTTAATATTTTCATAAGATGCACTAAATAATCGTACTTTTTTTTCTAAAAAAGTTTCAACAACCATAGCATCATCTGTAATAAAATTTTTTTCTAAAGAACATTTTTTTTCTTTTTCTTCTAAAATTTCATACGCTGATATTATGATATTATATTCAAAAATTTGTGGTGTCTGAATCGTCCACACAAAATCTCTAGGTGGAGTTGATTCAATAACCCCATCTCTCGAAGCAATTTTAATTGTATCCTTAACTGGCATACCAGCTATAGCAGTTCCAAATGCTACTGCACAATTTATCCCACGTTGAATAATATCTTGATCAACAAAAGGACGTGCTCCATCATGAATTAAAACATAATCTGTATCCTTAGATACTTTTTTAAGTCCTTTCATAACAGAATGATACCGTTCTTTTCCACCTTCTATAATATGCACTACTTTTTTAAATTGAAAAAAGTCTACAATTTCATTTCGGCAGTATTCTATTTCACCTTCACCTACAACAAGTATAATGTCTTCTATATCACTTTGTTCAAATTCTTTGAGACAATAATAAAGCAATGGTTTATCATCCAATAATAAATATTGTTTTTTTACCTCACTATTCATCCTCTTACCTTGGCCTGCTGCCAAACAAATCACACTAGACTTCATTCGAACCCTCACTTACACTTCTATTTTTTTAATCCCAATCTTTTCTCCAAGCTTTAAGTTTGGAATGGCATTCAGATCAGAACCATGTCTCACACCATTTATATACTCATAATATCCAGCTACTCCAATCATAGCTGCATTGTCTGTACAATATATTGCACTTGGAACATACAAATTCAAATCATGTGCCTTACATTCTTTCTCTAATTCCGCTCTTAGCGTAGTATTAGAAGCCACACCGCCTGCTAATGCAATGTTATCCATTCCATATTTTTTTGCTGCTTTTACTGTATGATCTACTAAAACATCTACTACTGCCTTTTGGAAAGATGCTGCTACATCTTCAACAATAATAGGTTCATTTTTCATTTCACAAGAATTGAGATAATTGAGTACTGCCGATTTTATTCCACTAAAACTAAAATCAAATTCACTATCATTTACTTTTGCGCGCGGAAATTTTATTGCATCTGGATTTCCTTTTTTTGATACTTTATCAATTTTAGGACCGCCTGGATACCCTAATCCTATTGCTCTTGCAACTTTATCAAATGCTTCTCCTGCTGCATCATCGCGTGTTCTTCCTACAATTTCATATTTCCCATAGTCTTTTACAAGTACAAGATGAGAATGACCTCCTGATGCTACCAATGCTAAAAAAGGTGGTTCTAATTCTTTATGTTCAATAAAATTTGCATTAATATGCCCTTCTATATGATGCACCCCAACTAAAGGCTTATTAAGTGAAAATGCAAGTGTTTTTGCATAAGAAACACCTACTAATAGCGCCCCTACAAGTCCTGGCCCATATGTTACTGCTATGGCAGTAATATCCGAAAAACAAACCTTAGCATTTGCTAAGGCCTCTTCCACAACTTGTTGAATTTTTTCTACATGCTTTCTTGATGCAATTTCAGGGACTACACCTCCATATAACGTGTGCAATTCTATTTGAGACGAAATAACATTTGATAAAATATCTCTACCATTCTTTACAACACTTGCAGCTGTTTCATCACAAGAACTCTCTATCGCTAATATTATAATATCCTCTTTTATCACGAATTATTTCCTTTCCCTTCCGACACGATATCCCATCCGTATATTTTCCAATGACCCGCGTTATCTTTTCTAAATATATAAACTTGTTCAACTGTATTCATTGAACTTCCCGAGCGAATATAATACGTACTATATAGTCTTGCAAACTTATAGCCATCCTCTTCAAAATATTCTACATCTGTACTTGATGAAAGAGAATAATTTGAAATTGTCCATCCATTTTTTTTGAATCCTTCAATTTCTACTTTTAAATCATTCAAATATGTATTATCATCTTTTACTTCTGCCAACTCATTATCGTATAATTCTTTTGCTTTAAATGCCAATCCTTGTAATTCTTCTTCTGTGTATGTTTCATTATAAAAACATTTTGTAATCTCACAATATAAACGCATTACTTCTTTAGGAGTCGGCGGATAATTTTTTGATAAATCTTGCATTAAAATATTTGCAACTGGCGTTACAACAGTATCTTCTTCTTTTATTGCCTTTGTTTCATTAGCAAGAGAATAATATGCGATTAAAATAATTATGATTAAAAGACCAAAAAAGAAAGTTCCGCGTGGACCTTTAAATCTTCCCATACATGTCTCCCCCTTCCCTCGTTACTAAATTATAGTCTAAGTATATCACGATTCAAATTGTAAATCTATACTTTCCCCGTCCTTTGCCGCAATTGCATTTGGAAAGATTTTTCGAAGATCTTTCATATATTGTTCAGGTTTTATTAAAGACGGACTGTAATGTGTAAGCCATAATGAAGCTACACCTGCTTTCTTTGCAAGTTCAGCTGCCTCTTGAAACATCATATGTTTATTTTCTTTTGCCTTACTCGCTTTCTCTACTTCTCCATACATTCCCTCACAAATAAATAAATCCGCTTCTTTTGCATGATTTGCTATGCTATCTGTAGGTCTTGTATCTGTACAATACGTCACTTTTAACCCTTTTCTTGATTCACCAAGTACCATATCTGGCGTATAAATCTTCCCATCTACCTCACAAGTCATTCCTTTTTGCAAACTATTCCAATATTTTTTATCAATACCTGTTTCTATTGCTTTTTCAATTTGAAACTTCCCTTTTCTTTCAATTATAAGATTATACCCATAACAAGTAACATTATGATTTACTCGAAATGCTTCGAGATAAAAATCTTCAAATGGAATTTGCTCTGAAGCATCTTGTAATTCTTTATACATAACTTCAAAAGGAAGTTCTGGCGCAATAACACGCAAAGAATTAACCACTCTTGCAAGACCTTTTGGTCCAATTAGTAAAAGTGGTTCTTTTCTCTCAGCATTTCCCATTGTTAAAAGCATACCTGGTAACCCGCTTATATGGTCTGCATGATAATGAGTAAAGCAAATAATATCAATTGGTTTAGCGCTCCATCCTTTTTCTTTCATTGCAATTTGAGTTCCCTCACCACAATCAATCAAAATACTTTTCCCGTTATAGCGCATCATGAGGGAAGTTAACCACCTATTCGGCAATGGCATCATTCCACCTGTACCAAGTAAACAAACATCTAACATAATAAACCTTTCTATTTATGGTGCATTTTATAATAATTCATTCATTTCTCTTATTGTTACTGGTATGGA
This sequence comes from Lachnospiraceae bacterium, assembly GCA_051653625.1. GTDB lineage: Bacteria > Bacillota > Clostridia > Lachnospirales > Lachnospiraceae > SFDP01. Next base: position 27,374 of record JBOFWM010000068.1, on the reverse strand, counting down.
AAATTCTTTTACTAGTGCATCGTAACATGCTTCACATAAATCAAAAGAATGTTGTTCTCCATCTTTTTCACTAAAATAACCAAATTCAAAATCACTATGGAAACACCCTTCTTTTAGTACCTCATTTTGGACAAGAAGTTGCTTCCCACACTTATTACACCAAATCTCTTCTAATATTTTATCTTCTATTTCTTCTTTCTTTATTTTTCTCATATCATTTGCCTTTCTATAATTGATGATGTTTTATCAATTATACTACACATTCATTTTATGAGACGTGGTAATTTTTCCTTATACTCCCTATCTTTTCCACATAATGAGAGCATCTTCTTTTGGTTGTTCATAAAAATTTTTACGAACCCCCTCTTCTTTAAATCCTAATTTTTCATAAAGAAAGATTGCTGCATCATTGCTCTTTCTCACTTCCAGAACAAATTCTTTTATTCCAAGATTCCTTCCTTGCATTAATAATGCTTGCATCATTTGGTACCCAATCTTGTTATTACGAAAAGAAGGATCTACAACAACATTTGTAATTTCACCTTCCCCAACAATATGGCGCACTCCACAACATCCCACTACTTTTCCATCTATTAACGCAACTAAATAACAAGCCTCTTTATTTTGAATCATTTCCTGAAAGGATTCTCTATGCCATGGCATAGAAAAAGCTTTTTCTTCTAAAATACAGACTTCGTCTAAATATTGTTCTTCTAACGATTTTATTTCAAGCATTCACGTTCTCTTTCTGCCTGAGACTTTCTAAGATACTCTGGTCTAAACTCACCAGCCTCAACATACTTTCCTTCTTTATAATATTCCATCGCTAACGCTCCAACACTAGCAGCGCGCTGTCTATTACAATGTGCTGGTGCAAATTTTACAGGCACTGTTATTTTCTGCATAAGTTGTTCTTTAAAAACAGGTACTCCATCACCTAAAAACACAACTGGTCTATTTATTTCATTTATTTTTTCTATAAGTTCCTCTATCATCATTGCACTTTGCTCCAGAATAACTTCAAATTTTTCTTCAAAATTTTCTGTTACAAATTCATATAAACCAGTATATGTCTGATTTCTCCTTGCATCCATAATTGGGCATATCATATCTTTTGAACCATATAAGTTATAAGCCAATGCTTCTATAGTACCAATTCCAATAATCGGTTTTTTTAATACATGTGATAATCCAATCGCCGTAGATGCACCTATACGCAATCCCGTAAAAGAACCAGGTCCTTTTGTTAATGCAATAGCATCGATTGTATCTAATTCTAACTCTATCATTTTTTTTACTTCCTCTAACATTGGTACCAATGTTTGAGAATGTGTTCTCTTAAAATTTGTTGTGTATTCTGCAACACATATATCATTTTCAATAATTGCAACGCTAGCAACTAATGAGGAGCTATCGATTGCAAGAATTTTTATCGTATGTTCCAATTTATAACTCCTCCCTATTTGCTCTTTTCTTCCACTTTAATTTGACGATATTCAAATCCTTTAGTTACTTCTTTATTTATTGTAATTTGACAATACTTATCTGGTAATAATTCTTCAATTAAATTTGCCCATTCAATCAAACAAACTCCATCTCCATAGAAATAATCTTCATATCCTATTTCATCCATTTCATCTATATCACTAATTCTATAAACATCAAAATGATAAAATGGAACTTTTCCATCTTCATATACTTGTACAATCGTAAAGGTCGGGCTACAAATCGGCTCTAAAATACCTAACCCTGCTGCAAATCCCTGTGTAAAAACAGTTTTTCCTACACCTAAATCTCCAAGTAACGTAAATACTTCACCCATCTTCGCAGCCTGACCCATTTTTTTTCCTAATTCATAAGTATCTTTCGCACTAAAACTATGTTCTATCACATTTGTCTCCTTTTATGAACGTATTTTTACACGATTCGGCTCTACATTTTTACAAATAGCTTCTAAAAAGATAACTTCTCTATCTTTTAATGCGCTACGTGGTATAATAGTTGCATTTTTAAGACCCGAAAATAGAAAAATACTTTTTCTAGTACTTGCTACTTTTGTGATATAACTCCACTCTAGTACTTCTTGCATTCCTTCTTGTGATACTTCAATTCCTTGCTCCGTCACTTTATAATGAATCGCTGTTTTAAAAACTGGATTACTTATTATCTGTTGTTTGGAACGAATGAATAATGTCCAAGGGATATAGCCTAATATTACTACGCCTACAATCAAAAAAATAGCTCCATTCCCTAGGAAAAATCCCACAATAAATAATGCACCTATGATGGAACCAAAAATACCTGAAAACGTAGAATAATTATAATGCAATAAATAATCATACAATATTTTCGAATCCATTTTTACATCAAATTCTAATTCCATTACTATAAACCTCTCTTTTTAAACGAAATATTTCTTAGCTTATAGTATTATATACTCTTTTCGTAATTTCGTATAGATATTTTTACTACTAGTGTTTTCCACTTTTTATAATTGGACTTATTTTCTTATAAATTAACATTGTAATCACTGATACTAAGATACCTTTTAGTAAGTTTAATGGTGCAACAGAAAAAAATACAAAAGTCGAAACATTCGTAATCGCTGGATTGATTGCCGTACCCATACTAATTAAATCCTCTAAATTCATTCCATATAACGTTGCAAAAGTTGGTAATAAATAAACCGCATTAAAAGCTGTTCCAAAAATCGTCATACAGATTGTTCCCACTATGCATCCAATCATACCTTGCTTTTTATTTTTTCTTTTGTAATAAATGATTGATGCTGGGAGTAGAAAACTACATCCAACAACAAAGTTTGCTAATTCACCTACAAATGCAGTAGTAGTTGATTTAAATAACAATTTTAATAAGATCTTCAAAAATTCAACTAAAACACCTGCCACAGGTCCCAAAGAAAACGCTGCAATTAATGCTGGAACCTCACTGAAATCAATTTGATAAAATGCTGGTGCAAATGGAACAGAAAAATCAAATAACATAAATATGGTTGCAAGTGCTGAGAACATACCAATAAGCGCCATTTTTCTCGTAGTTAATATTCTCTCTTTTTCTTGTTTTTTCTTCTTATCCCACTTTTCAATCCCATAAGCAATGAAGAATAAAATAAGAACAATTGCTAAAAACTCCACTACAAATACTGCATTTTCTACTACTTTTGTTAAAAAATTATCGGTCATTTTAAACCTTCCTTTCTGGATACTATCCATTCAACTGGGTTCTTCGTCATGTAATTGCATAAAAAAAGAGACCCTGAGTTTAAATCAGGGTCTCTACTTAAAATGCAGAAAGTGAATGTTCTTTCACCTTCTTATCATTACTCTTCTCTCATCCAGACTTTACTGTCGGTTTTGGAATCTCACCAAATCAACCATTTAGGCTCGCGGACTTTACCGCCGGTAGGGAATTACACCCAACCCCGAAGAACTATATTTTATTTTACTCATGTATCATATTCATAATTGCAATGTTTGTCAATACTTACTTACTTTTTCCTAATTTCATTGTGAGCGCAATTCTTTTTTTAGCAACTTCTACACTCATTACTTCTACATCCACAATATCTCCAACACTTACTGCTTCTAATGGATGTTTGATGAAACGATCTGTAATTTGTGAAATATGAACTAATCCATCTTGATGAACACCGATATCTACAAAAATCCCAAAATCAATAACATTTCTAACCGTTCCTTTTAATACCATACCAGGTTTTAAGTCTTCCATTTCTAATACATCACTTCTTAAAATTGGTTTTGGCATATTATCTCTAGGATCTCTTGCTGGTTTTTCTAATTCCATTAAAATATCAGTAAGTGTAATTTCACCAATTCCTAATTCTTCTGCGACCTTCTTTTTATCTTTGATTTTATTTAATAACCCTACTTTAGAAAGAGTTTCCACTTGATTTGTTGTTTGCTTTCTTTCTTCTTGTACAACTGGTGTATCTGCCATTGCTGCAGCCAACGCTTTGCCCATAGCTGTATTCGTATTTTTTACAACCACTTTTTTCTCAACTTGTTTTTTCACAGGTTTTTTCTCTATCTGTTTTACTTCTTTTGCAGATTTTACGCTCTTTTGTATTTCTTTTACTTCTTCCATTGTAAGATTCATTTTATCAAGAAGCTTCATAGTTGCTTCATAAGATTCAGGATGTACACTTGTTGCATCAAGTGGATTGTCTCCATCTTGAATTCTCATAAATCCAGCACATTGTTCATATGCCTTTGGTCCTAATTTTGCTACTTTTAATAATTGCTTTCTATTGGTAAATCTTCCATTTGCTTCACGATACTCTACAATATTTTTCGCAATTACTTTACTAATCCCAGAAATATACTCCATTAAAGATGCCGATGCAGTATTTAAATCTACTCCAACTTTATTTACACTATCTTCTACCACGCCAGATAATGCTTGTGATAATTTCTTTTGATTCATATCATGTTGATATTGACCAACTCCAATAGATTTTGGATCGATTTTTACAAGCTCTGCTAATGGATCTTGTAATCTTCTTGCAATGGAAGCTGCACTTCTTTGTCCTACATCAAAATTAGGAAATTCTTCTGTTGCAAGTTTACTTGCAGAATAAACAGAAGCTCCTGCTTCACTAACAATGATATACTCTAACGGAAGATTTAATTCTTTAATTAAATCTACTATGATTTGTTCCGACTCTCTTGAAGCCGTTCCATTTCCAACTGAAATTAGATTGATGTTATATTTTGTAATCAATTTTTTTAATTCTTTTTTTGCTTCTTCCACTTTATTTTGTGGTGCTGTAGGATAAATTACTTTTGTATCTAATACTTTACCTGTTTCATCTACAACTGCTAATTTACACCCTGTACGAAAAGCAGGATCCCATCCTAGTACAACTTTTCCTGAAATTGGTGGTTGAAGTAATAATTGCTCCAAATTTTTACCAAATACAGAAATTGCACCATCTTCTGCTTTTTCCGTTAACTCATTTCTTATTTCTCTTTCAATTGCTGGTGCAATAAGACGTTGATAACTATCTAATGCAACTTCTTGCAAAATTGGTGTTGTGAATTTATTTTCACTCGTAATCACTTTCTTTTCAATAAAACGAAGGATTCTATCTTGAGGAGCTGTTACTTTAACAAGTAATATCTTTTCTTTTTCTCCTCTATTTAAAGCAAGAACTCTATGAGATGCCACTTTCTTAATTGGTTCTTCATAGTTATAATACATTTCATAAACACTTTGTAACTTGTCGTCTTTTGTACTACAGACAATACTTCCCTCTTCAAATGTTGCATTTCGTATATAGATACGATAATCTGCTTCATCAGAGATCATTTCTGCAATAATATCTTTTGCTCCTGCTAACGCATCTTCTGCAGTTTTTACTTCTTTTTCTTCTGATACATATTTGCTAGCTTCCACTAAAACATCTTCCACTGCATCTTGTTTCAAAATAAATTCTGCAAGAGGTTCTAGTCCTTTTTCTTTTGCAACACTAGCACGCGTTTTTCTTTTTGGTCGAAACGGTCTATATAAATCTTCCACAACAACTTGAGTTTGTGCTTCTAGAATTTTTGTTTTTAACTCCTCAGTTAATTTTCCTTGTTCTTCAATACTACTTAGAACTTGTTCCTTCTTTTCTTCTAAATTACGAAGATATGTTAGACGCTCTGATAAGGTTCTTAATTGTTCATCATCTAAAGAACCTGTTACCTCTTTTCGATATCTTGAGATAAACGGAATTGTATTTCCCTCATCAATCAGCTTAATTGCCGCTTCTACTTGCCAATTTTGTACAAGAAGCTCACTCGTAATTTTTTTTGTAATATCCATTGTAACATTAACCTTCTTTCCTAATCTATGATTCTTTTTCAATCAATCATTCTATATTTTACTCATAATTAAAAAGAATTACAATCTTTATTTGTATTAATGAATGGTATTTGTTATACTAAAAGAAAATTTTGCGAGGTAATTATGACATCCATCGAACTCAAACAAAAACAATTATCACAAGCTTCCTATATTTTGGGAATTCTTGCAATTGCTAGCACTGTTACTGTTGCTGTAATCTTTCCCTTTATCTTTGGCAGCTTAGCAATTTTATGTGCAATTTTATCAAAAGGTCGTGATACAACTTTTTTAAGACGTGCAAAATCTGGTTTTTATACTGGAATTCTTGCAATTATATTAAATATCCTTTTTCTAATTGTAGCAATCTATATGATTTTTGCTATTCCAGAATATCATGATCTCTTAAATACGTATTCACAACAACTATATGGACAAACTTTCGATGAAATGCTTCAACTTTTGAAGACACAATAATAAAATAAGGAGAGCTTTATGAATATTAGCATGAATTTGTCTTTAAATCCTTATATGGACAATACTACTTTCTATGAAACTCCATCGAACTCTCAAGAAAATGAAGATTGTAAAACTTGTAGTAATCGAAAATATCAAGATGGTTCTGACGAAAATGTTTCTTTTAAGTCACCAACAAAATTATCGCCTCAATCTGCTAGCACAGCAGTAAGAGCTCATGAACAAGAACATGTTTCAAATGCATATAAAAAAGCGAGTGAAAATAATGGCCGTGTTATTTATGCAAATGTAACTATAAAAACAGCAATATGTCCTGAATGCGGTGATTCTTACGTTGCTGGTGGTGTTACTTCGACCCAGATTAAATATTCTAACGAAGAGCAACCATATCAAAAACAATTAAAAGCACAAGAAAACGCAATGTTACAAGGTAATACTGTAGATACAACACTTTGAAAGGATATTTCTTTATGAATATGACTAATTTTTCTACAAAAATAAAAGCCTTATCGCGAGAGAAATTATTACTAAACTTACGATTGGCTCTTTATTCTTATTTAATTATAGAACTATCTATACTTATTTTGACTTCTATAATGTCACCACCTTTAAATTATAATTCTATTGGCGGCCGCTTTCTTGGCTTTGGAATTATTTTTTTATGCTCTTTTATTGTTGCTATTTTTACATTAGGAAAACGAATCCTTTACCTTAGTTTCATAGGTCAGACTGAATCTACTCTTAAAATGATTTTTTATGGATTTAAAAATACACCAGATCGAGTAATTTGTGTACACTTTATCATAACATCAAGCTCTTTACTCTGTTTACTACCGTCCTTATTTTTCTATGATACCTTTTTGTTTTGGATATTTTTTCTTGCTGGTATCATTGGATTTATATGGATTCAACTATCCTTTTCGCAATCCTTGTTTTTATTAGTTGATTTTCCAGAAATGAGCCCCAAAAATGTATTACTGAAAAGTTTAGAGTTAATGTATCATAATAAATTAAAACTATTATATATTTATGGTTCTTTTATTCCCTTATATATAATAGGTATCTTATCTTTTTCACTAGGACTTGTTCTTGTTGTCCCTTATAAAGATATGACATTAACTTACTTCTATTTGAATTTGATACGAACGCAACATAAACTTTAAATATCAAGCTTCATATCCCCTTCTTTGATCCATTGTTTTTTTCTCATAAATTCACTTATTACAAAAGATAGTAGTGCTGGTAAAATGATATACAGTACTACTATTTTTAATAGGATACTACTCATACTTCCACCTTCTTCTACCATAACAGTTACTGTATTAATTGGTCCAACAAGTCCACAAGTTCCCATCCCTGCTCCAGTTGCATTATTTGTCATCTTAAAGACCATTGTAGATAGTGGTCCTAAAATAGCACTTGTAAGAATTGCTGGTACCCATATCACTGGCTTTTTCACAATATTACTCACTTGCAACATACTAGTTCCTATTCCCTGTGCGAATAGCCCATTTATTTTATTTTCCCTGAACGATGCAACTGCAAATCCAACCATGTTTGCACAACATCCTACTGTAGCAGCACCTGCTGCAAGTCCACTTAACCCTAAAATTACAGATAGTGCTGCCGAACTAATTGGTAAGGTTAATGCCATTCCCATTAATACGGAAACAATAACACCCATCAAAAATGGAGCTTGCATAGTACCCCAATTGATTACTTCTCCAAACGCAATCAAAAAACGACTAATTGGTGGTCCAACAAGTAATCCAACCATAGCGCCAGAAAAAATACATGCAAAAGGCGTAAGTAGAATATCAATCTTTGTCTTACCAGAAATTTTACTGCCTACATATATACAAAGAATAGTTGCAAGAAATGCACCAAGTGGTTCTCCTGGTCCAGATAATGCAATCGTTCCATCAACCACCATACTTCCTCCCAATATTTTGCTTGCAAATGCACCTATAAATCCAGATACGCATGCACAAACACAAACAAGTTGTGAAGCTTTTAATTTAATTGCAACACCCATTCCAATTCCAACTCCAGTAAGTATGGTCCCTATTTTCCCAATGAGCACAATGAGTTCTCCCATTGTTCCAGGCACAACCCCACCTATTTGTTGTATGATTGTCCCAATTAATAACGTACCAAAAAGTCCAATTGCCATTCCTGATAATCCGTCAATAAAAATATAATATAACACTTTCTTTACTTTACTCAAAACATGTCCCTCCATTGTCTGTCTTGTCAGCTATCTTAACACACAAAAAATGGATTGTCTATTTGTTTTTCTTTTCTTTTTATAGAAATTACGATATAATGTAATTAATTTTTTACTATTTTTATTATGTTTTCTTTTATTTAAGATGGTATTTTATCTATTGATGCAGATTCATGTAATGATATGTAATCTGTAAGACTTGCAATAAATGTGGAATTTGTTGGTTTTCCTTTCAAACCATATTGTCCACACCCAAATATTTCTGCCCATACATCCGTATTTCTTCTGTTATATGCCACAAATACTGCATGACGAATTGCATGCTCCACTTTACTTGCTGATGTTCTATGCTCTATCGCAATAGTAGGGTAAAGTTGTTTTGTAACACTTTCTAAAATACGATAATCTATCAAGCTATATTTTATAGCTGTTTTAATATATTGATAACCTAAAAGATGTACTGGAACACCTACATTAGATAATACATTTGAAATATTGATTTCTTCTTTTGTATTTTCTGTATCCTCTAATTTTCCACAAGATAAGGATATATTTTGAATCCCTGATTCTTTTAAGTAAATTAGTAAATCACTCAATTTTTTCTCATTCCAGTCACTTATCTCTATTGTTATGGTTCTCATATATTTTCCCCCTGATTGTCCTTACAATTTGTTCACTATATTGTCGCATATTTTTTTAAAAACATAATAACTTAAATGGCACCTTTTTTATTTTTTTTCAAATTGCAAGTGCCATTTATGGCACCATATCATCCTATTATGAGAAAGGGAGGCATCACTATGAATAGCGACTTCCAAAAGGAAAACGAAATACTGCCGATTGACATTTTAGTAGAGCGTATTTATTTTCTTCTTGAAAAAAGAAAATGGACACTAAAATATCTTTCGGATGAGTCTAATATACCTTACGAAACTCTAAAAAAAATAACGAGCAAAAAAATTGAGAATCCCTCTATGAATACAATATATCGTATTTCTATTGCTTTAGAGTGTAGCATCGATTATCTTTTGGGGATTTCTTCCATAAATTATTCCGATTTAAGCTTTCTTTCTTCTTATTCAAGAAATGCTTTAACCTACTTGGAAAAATTATATATTTCTTCAAATCATTGTACACCAAAACCAACAAGAGATTTAATCCCTCTTTACATTCAATCACTTTCAAAAGAGGATAAAAAATCTATGCCATTTTCATGTGTTGATTTGTTTGATGTTTCAATGTATCGTGAACAATTTAAAGATGCCTTATCCGGTGCTCTTCGCATCACTGGAAGCATCTATCATCCACTCTTCTTTCACAATGACATTTTACTGATTGGAAATGATAGAACTCCTGCCTATGGAGAAGTAGCAATTTTTATTCATAATAGCAAACTGTATATCAGAAGATATTTGCCTGGTAAAAAAATTGTTTTAGAAGCCATTAATGGCATTGCGCAATCTATCGTTTTAGATTCGATTCACGACTGGCTCATATTTGGTTATTTGCTTGGTGTACATAGAGATAACAATTCCATTTGTCACAAATCTTAAAATATGGTACTATTATCCATGGAAATTGCAACATGAAAGGATTATACTTATGAAAAAAGTGCTCATTATTGGTGCTGGGCCTGCAGGAATTACAGCTGCTTATGAACTATTAAAGCATGATAAAACTATACAAGTAATTGTTTATGAAGAAAGCAACAAAATAGGAGGTATTTCTCGAACCGTAAATCATAATGGCAATCGTATGGATATGGGCGGCCATAGATTTTTTAGTAAAATACAAAAAGTAAACGATTGGTGGAATGAAATTCTTCCAATGCAAGGTGAACCTAGTTCTGATGATATTTTATTAAATCGTACGATACCTTTAGTAAAAGGAGGACCAAATCCAGAAATACAAGATCGCGTTATGTTAACACGTACGCGTGTATCACGTATCTTTTTTAATTGTAAATTCTTTGACTATCCAATAACATTTAAATTTGAAACATTTAAAAATATGGGGATTTTTACAACAATCGTTGCAGGATTTAGTTATGTAAAATCAGCTCTATTTAAGCGCAAAGAAAATTCTCTAGAAGATTTTTATATCAATCGTTTTGGTAAAAAACTCTATTCTATGTTTTTTGAAAACTATACAGAAACACTTTGGGGACGTCATCCTAGTGATATTTCACCTGAATGGGGTGCACAACGTGTAAAAGGTCTCTCTATTGTAGCAATTATTAAAAATGTATTTTCTAAATTACTACCTAATAATAAAAATAGAAAAGTAGAAACCTCTTTAATCGAAGAATTTAAATATCCGAAACTTGGTCCAGGACATCTTTGGGAAGTTGCTGCTTCTGATTTTGAAAAAATGGGCGGCACAATTATAATGGAAAGCAAAGTAATTCATGTTCATAAAAATGAAAGTAATAAAATTACTTCTCTTACTTATGAAAAGGATGGGAAACAATATATAGAAGAAGGGGATGTTGTTATTTCATCTATGCCTTTAAAAGATCTTGTTTTAGGTATTAACGATGTTCCTAAGCAGATTACTGATATTGCTTCTGGTCTTCCTTATAGAGATTATATGACACTTGGTGTTTTAGTACCAAAGTTAAATTTAGTTAATAAAACAAAAATGAAAACAGTTGGAAATATTGTTCCTGATTGCTGGGTATATGTACATGATCAATCTGTAACACTTGGTCGTTTTCAAATTTATAACAACTGGTCTCCATATATGATTAAAGATTTAGAACATACCGTATGGATTGGATTGGAATATTTTTGTAACGAAGGAGATTCTTTATGGAATATGACCGAAGAAGAATTTACGATATTTGCAATTGATGAAATGGTAAAAATGAATTTAATCGATTCTGCTTCTATTGTTTTAGACTCTCATATGGAACGAGTGAAAAAGGCATATCCTGCATATTTCGATACTTATAAAGATATTGATGAAGTAGTAGATTATATAAAAACCATAAAAAACTTATACTGTGTAGGAAGAAATGGACAGCACAGATACAATAATATTGATCATTCTATGTGCACATCCTTTGAAACAGTAGATGCTATTTTAACAAATAATCCAAATACCGATAAAATTTGGAATGTGAACACAGAAAAAGAATATCATGAAACATCTGATGACAAAAAAAATGAAATGGAGTAGAAATTCTACTCCATTTCATTTTTATTTTTTTAAAATACCATCCACAATCTTCATTCTTAGGCCTGCATCAATAAAATCACAATGTTTGCAAAACTCATAATTACTTCGTCCACTTTTAATCGCATGACGAAGCTCTTGATACTCCTTGCTATTCCATCCATCTTTCAAAGATACCTTATTTAAATCTGCTAAATTTGTAACTTCGAAATTATCACAACAGCAAATCCCTAATTTCCCATTTGGCATAATCCACATATCTGTATATGGCATCAAGCACGTTTCTTTTACAATTTTTGTACTACCTTGTTTATTTGGCGCACTACCCGCTCTATTAGATAATACTTCTTTTAAATATCGCATTTGAATCAAAATATCTACGTCTTTAAATTCTTGTGGATTTTCTTTTACATAATCATAAATTTTTTGCAAGTTTTCATGCAATTTCATATCTAAACAATAATTGTTTATAATCAATTGGTTAATATATGGAACAATACTTTTTACTTTATCCATATCAAGTAAGAGACCATTTGTAGACATAAAAATATAACTATCTGGCAATTTTTCTCTAGCATATTTATGAAATTCTACAATTCGTGTGTCAAGCCAAGGCTCATTATTTCCATACATTGTTAAATGACCTTTATATCCCCAATCACTTAATTGATCAATAATTGAATAAAATAATTCATCACTCATTTTTTGATATGGACGTTTCTCCGCATTTTTATTTGCCGTACAAAATTCACAAGTACTATTACAACGATTAATTGTTTCTAAATTCACAATATTTGGGTGTGGTACTTCATTATTTTCTAAAAAATACTTTATGTATGCGCTTTGTGATTTTCCCCTTGTAATAAATTGAAATTTTAAATAACTTTCACTAGCTAGCATTGGAAAATATTTTCTTGCATTCCATCCAAATTTCCCTAAAAAACTGCTGATTTTAATTGGCATGATCTTCTCCATTCCTTACACTCTAAGACTTCTAATTGATAATTGTATCATTCGCCAAAAAAAGTGTCAATTATTTATACACATATATTGTATATGCATAGTTTTCTTTTTCATACATTTTAATAAGTTCGATCCCTAATTCCTTCGCATTCTCTAGTTCAATTCTCGAAAAAATATAGGTTCCATTTAATGCATGAAATGCATTTATATCAATATATAAAGTAGTATCTTCTAAAGAAAAATTACGAAGAGGTTCATATGTATTCTCCCCATTTCCAGAATAAATATATGCCCTTGCACCCCAATCATCAAAATAGGTTGCAAATTCTTCACTTTTTTCTAATGCTGGTGCAATTATTTTTCGAAATTCCTCTTTGTAGCTCAATTCATACAATCCCAAATATCCATCTAATGTTGCAATCCCATTGTAATTTAAAATTCCAGGATGCAATCCATATGCAATTGCCCATTCTCCATTATATGAAATATCTTTTTTTATTAGTTCAAATAATTCCTCTGCATAAAATTCTCTATAATTTAATGTACTCGCCTGCTTACCTTTAATCAACTGATAACTTTGACAATATAAATTTGTATAAAAATCATTGTAAACTTGTGGTGCAAACATTACAACGAAAACTGCAATAAGTGCTATTGCATTCCCTACCATTCTCCAAATTTGTTTTTTAGAATCATATGCCTCTTTTAATATAAGAAAAAGAAGAAGATACCATAAAAATGGATTTAAAAAAATAGTACGATTGAATTGAAACCCTTTAAGTGGTGGCAGAAGCGTTTCAAAAATAGTTCTAACCACTTCTAATGTATATAATCCATATACAACTGCATTTATAAGAATAAATAATGCAATGATATTGATTGGATGTTTTATGATTTTTTTCGTTTTTTTCTCTTTAATCCATGTTACATTTAGAAAAACAAGCGCCAATATTACGATTGGTAAAACAACATAGCTATGTGAATCTTGTGAATGAAAAAAGTTTTCTACAAGTGCCTCTTTTATAGCCATAAGCGCTTGCACAAAAGTATGATTCCCAAATACTATTGTTTCTCTTATGGTAACGGTATCTGAAAATAGCATTTCACGAAACAAACGATATTCAAACGCAACATAGCCTATACTAAGTGTTATAATTCCACCTAAAAGAAACATATTGCACTTTTTCTCTTTGATCCATACGCCTAAAAAAAACAGTCCCATATATGCTAAAATAAAAAATCCAAAATAGGAAAAGTATGAAAAAAATGGATATGTAAATAGGCCTAAAAAGTAATACCATTTTGGTTCTTTGTATAATTTGATTCCCAAAAATACAACAAGAGGAATCGATGTAAATGCTATTCCATATGTTGGAAATACAGGTATTAAACCAAATGCAAAAGATACAAGTGCAACAATCGGCTGATACTTATCAAAAGACTCCTTTAAATATTCTCTCAACAAAATTCTCATGCTCAAAAAACCAATTGCTATTTTTAAAAAATAAGCACATAAATAAGCATAGAAAGAAGGCAATAGAATATATAAGATATTATTTAATAAAAATTCTGATCCTAAAAGATCTCGAGATACCCCACCTAACATAGGCATGGTACTGTTTTGTGCAAAAAATGCACCTTCATTTTTTATCATTTGATACTGTGCAAGAAATAAATCTAAATTATCGTGAACCGCAAGAAAGCAATCTTCTCTCCAAATGAGGAAAGAGATTGCTTGAATGGAAAAAAGTAGGAATAGAATATACCAGTACCAATATTTTTTTATTTTTTCTTTTATTTTCATCATCATAGTATACCTTAAATTAAATCGAATAATTATTGCCACTTAAACGTTCTTGTTGCTTATCCACTAAATCTTGAATTGTAACACCATCCACAACCATATTGATAGCGCCTGCTAAACGCTTCCATACGTCTAATGTTTCACAAGTATCACAACGTTCACATTCATTTATCTCATCATCAAGACAAGCTACTGGGCTTAAACTACCTTCTGTTAATCTTAAAATCATACCAACTGTATAATTCTTAGGTTCTTTTGCTATTCGATATCCTCCTTGCGCACCACGTACACTTTTTACATATCCTGCCTTATTTAAAATTGCAATGATTTGTTCTAAATATTTTTCTGAAATTCCTTGTCTTTCTGCAATTTGTTTTACTTTTATATATTCACCAGTATTGTTCGCCGCTAAATCAAGCATTACTCGAACTGCATATCGGCCTTTTGTTGAAATTTTCATATTTGGTAACTCCTTTATAATTCTTTATTTACTATAAATCATACTACATTGATAGGATTTATTCAATAAATTTATAAAATCGCTACATTTTCTTATAAACTCATCTCTATTCAAATTCTTTATTTACCTTTGTTTCATCGTTAAATAATGGTGTTGAAAGGTATCGATCTCCTGAATCTGGAAATATTACAACAATTTTCTTTCCTTTATTTTCTGGTTGTTTTGCAAGTTGTGTCGCTGCAAAAAGTGCTGCTCCTGAAGAAATACCAACTAAGACTCCCTCTGATACTGCAATTTCTTTCCCAATTTGAAATGCGTCTTCATTTTCCACTTTAATAATCTCATCGTATATCGTTGTATCAAGAACACTTGGAATAAATCCTGCTCCAATTCCTTGAATTTTATGTGGTCCTGGTGCTTCATTCGATAAAACTGGAGATGCAGCAGGTTCTACCGCTACAATTTTAACATTTGGATTTTTTTCTTTCAGATATTTACCAACACCTGTTATTGTACCTCCTGTTCCAACTCCTGCAACAAAAATGTCTACTTCGCCATCTGTATCATTCCAGATTTCTGGTCCAGTTGTTACATAATGAATTTCAGAATTTGCTGGATTATCAAATTGTCTTAAAACAATCGCACCTTCTATACTTTCTTTTAATTCTTCTGCCTTTGCAATGGCACCCTTCATCCCCTTTGCACCTTCTGTAAGTACAAGTTGTGCTCCATATGCTTTTAGTAGATTTCTACGTTCTACACTCATTGTATCTGGTAATGTTAAAATTGCTTTGTATCCTCTTGCTGCTGCCACAGAAGCCAATCCTATCCCTGTGTTTCCACTTGTAGGTTCAATAATTGTCGCTCCTTCTTTCAAAACACCTTTTTCTTCTGCATCTTTAATCATATTATAAGCAATTCGATCTTTCACACTTCCTGCTGGATTTAAATATTCTAACTTTGCCAGAATACTAACACCTTCAATTCCTTTTTTCTTTTTATAATTATTCATCTCTAAAAGTGGTGTATTCCCTATTAATTCTACTGCACTATTTTTTATATTTCCCATATTACCCTCCATCTAATTCCTACCATCTTACTAGGTTTGTTATGAATTAAATAATATCCCATTTTTAAAGAGATGTCAAGAGATTTATAAAAAAAGAACAAATCAATAAACCGACCTTCCAATCGTTAGATTTTTACTCTACCTTTTGGGGGTCGGTTCAATTTTTGTGATTCGTTCTTTTTTTATTTTACAATTTTTGTTCCAGCTTTACCATGTATTGCTGCGCCAACACAATCTAGAGAAGTAATAATAACCGTTCCTGTTGGTACTTTTTCTAAATAAGTAATTGCTGCTTCAATTTTAGGTAACATTGTTCCTTTTTCAAAGTGTCCTTTTTGTATATATTCTTTTGCTGTTTCGATATTCATTTCTTTAATCGGAGCTTCATTTTCTTTTTTATAATTTTTATAAACGTATTTCACACTTGTAAAAATAAATAATTGTTCTGCTTGTAAATCAGATGCAAGTTTTGCTGCAATAGAATCTTTTTCAATCACTGCTGAGGCACCTTTCAATGCTCCTTTTTGAACAATAACTGGAATTCCTCCTCCTCCACAAGCAATGACTACTTGATCCGCATCTGATAAAGTGCGAATTGTATCGATTTCAATAATATCCATTGGTGCTGGTGCTGCAACACATCTACGAAATCCTTCTTCATCTTCTACTACATAATTGCCCTTTTCAACTTCAAGCTCTGCTTCTTCCTTACTCATTACACGTCCAATCGCTTTATTTGGCTCATAAAATGCCTCATCGTATGGATCAACACTAACTTGTGTTAAAATGGTGCTTACTGGAATAGAAATTCCTCTTGCAAGTAATTCAGCACGCAATGAATTTTGAATATCATATCCTACGTATCCTTGACTCATAGCACTGCAAATACACATTGGTGCTGGTGTATAATCAGGATAGACTCTTCTTAACTCTGTCATCGCCTTATGAATCATACTAACTTGTGGTCCATTACTATGTGTAATTGTTAATTGAAAGTTCGACTCGACTAGATCTGCCATAGCCTTTGCAGTAACTTGAACTGCATCTTTTTGTTCATTTGTTGTATATCCTAATGCTTCATGTCCTAATGAAACTACCACTTTTTTTCTATTCATATGCCCTCCATACTTTTGTAAATTACGTTTTATATCTCTTATTATAATCTATCAAATTTCAATGTCAACAAAACATTTTTTAATATATATTTAAACTTAATTGTGATACAATAACAATAGCTACTCCATGAATTTTTATAAGAAAGAGGAACATCCTATGAAATATATTTTACTTATCTTTTCCATATTTTTAGGCGACAATTTTTTAAAAACGCATATCGATCAAGAACATACTCCTACTTTAAAAGGAACATACCTTCATAACAAATTAACAATTACAAATTATCATAATTATGGTGCTTTTTTAAACTTTGGCGATAAAACACCTGCTCTTATTACACTCATAAGCGTAACACTTACAAGCATTTTAAGTATCTATTTTTTCTTTACACTTTTTTCGTCAAAAAAAAGTATCAAAAAACTAGCATTATCCTTAATACTAGGAGGTGGATTAAGCAATACGTATGATCGTATAAAACGCTCTTATGTTGTAGATTATCTTCTATTTAATGTATCAAACAAAAAGTTATCTTCTATCGTTTATAATTTTTCAGATTTTTCCATTTTTGTAGGTTCCATACTCTTATGTATTTCTGACTTACTAAGCAAAGAATTTGAATAGTTTAAAAAAACTTGTAAATACTACCTTCTATCTAGAACAAGATAGGAGGTTTTTTATCGAATGAATACCAATTTACAGATTTCTTCTCTTTTAGAAGAAAATATTTCCTTACTGAAAGAAAATTTTCCTATAGCAGAAAGTTTTGATTATATTACGCGTGAATTCTCTATTCAATCCAAAAAAGCTGTATTTCTTGGAATTAATGGCTTTTGTGATAGTACATTGCTTCAACGTCTATTTTCTGATTTGCAAAATCCACTTTTTTTTAATCACACAGACTTTTCTTCATTACCTCTATTTATTTCTCAAAATATAAATTATATCCAAGTTTCTATTATCAATACATTTGACCAGGTAAAAAAACAAGTATTAAGCGGCCCGAGTATTTTGTTTATTGACGGATTTTCATGCGCATTAGTAATAGATACTAGAAGTTATCCAACTCGCTCAATACAAGAACCTGAAATGGAGAAGGTTATGAAAGGCTCTAAAGACGGATTTGTAGAAACCATGCTCACAAATACAAACTTAATTCGACGTAGAATTCGTAGCCATCATCTTATTTTCTCTTTAAGCGAAGTTGGTACAGATAGTAAAACAGACGTTTCTATTGCGTATATGAAAAATTTAGCCGACCCCAATTTAGTACAGTTTATAAATCATCTATTAAAAAGTTTAAACATAAGCGCTTTAACTATGGGAATCCAAAGCTTAATAGGTCTTTTACTGAAAAAAAACTGGCTCCACCCTCTTCCAAATTTTTTTTTAACAAGTAGACCGGATGTTGCTTGTAGTTATTTATTAGAAGGATATATCCTCTTATTTGTGGATAATTCCCCTTTAGCTGTAGTGCTTCCATGTAATATCTTTCAATTCACACAAAGCCCAGAGGATTATTATAAAAGCCCATTAGTCGGTACTTATTTTCGCTTTATTCGATTTGTTTGCATTATTATTACCCTTCTATTGATGCCGACTTTTCTTTTACTAGGAAGTAATCCCCAATGGCTTCCTGATAATATTCAAATAATCGCAGAAGATTTTTATCATCCTATTGCATTATTTGTATTTGTTCTATTTATCGAAATCGGTCTTGATTTATTTCAATATGCTTGCTCTCATACATCCAATGGTTTATCTGGTTCATTGGCTATTGTTGGTGGTCTTATCATTGGTGAAGTGGCGATTTCTCTAAATTGGGTAAGTACTGAAGTTTTATTTTACGGAGCTGTTACACTACTTGCAACTTTATTAATTCCAAGTTTTGAATTTGGAGAAGCACTTCGCTTGTATCGATTATTTATTGTGTTATTTACAGGATTTTTTGGTCTCTATGGCTATATAGCTGGAATCGCATTGGTATTACTTTCTATTGTTACGACTCCATCCCTTGGTGGAAAGGGATATTTCTGGCCTCTATATCCCTTTCAGAAAAAAGCACTTAAAACACTCATACTACGCTATCCTACAAGTGCTTCCCAACCACCAAAGAACTGGAATAAAAACTCGGAATAATATTACAAATTCCTATTGCTTAAAAGTTCAAAAATTCCTTTGACATCCAATTTCCCAAATCCCCATAATTTACTAGGGTACACAAGATCATCCTCTCTTTTTGCACCGCGTATAAAATAATTTTTTATATCAACACTTCTTATGTATTGAGCATTTTTTTCTACAATTGCCCATTGCATAAATTGTGCCACTGCACCTGCAAGTATGGAAGCTGCTATAGAAGAACCACTTGCACTACCAACTTGAAACATTCCTCTTATGGAAACTTTTGCAACGGATACATTTACTCCTGGTGAACATATATCTGGTTTTATTTGTAAATCTCGAGAAAATCCTCTTCCAGATACGGGATAAAAACTTTGACTTTTACTATCATACGTACTAGTTCCAAGTGTTTCATTGGAAAAGCTTGCTAACGATAATGTCATATCTGGTGTCGGTTTTAAAAAATATGTATTGGAACTTAAAAATTGTGTCAACGGTAACCAAATTTGAAATCTTGCATACCCATAGCTTTTTTCTTTTTTTACAAGAAGTGTCCATATTCCTGGTGTAGGATTTATAAACCTCATGACAATTAATTGATCTCCTGTAACAGATTCTACTAAACTATAATCCATAACAATTCTCGTTTTATCGAATACAAATGTATATTCTACCCCTTTTCCCATAGTAGTCCTTATAAATGGTAGCAACTCTCCTCCTGGTGTTCGAATCGAGATTGTAAAAATATTAGGCGCATTCCCCCATAATTGTGCAACAAATCCCTTCTCATTTTCTCCAACACGTATCTCTACCTCTTCTATATTCTCTGGTCTATTCTCAAAAATTGCACGCTCAAAATCTCCTTCATAATGATGCGCAGAATTTCCTTCGTTCCCACCTGCAAAAACAAGCGCCCTGCTACGTTTACTTGCAATGCGCTCCATATATTTTGAAAGTATTGTATTTTCACTATTTCCTCCTAAACTAGTGACTAAACCAACACAAAATACAATTGGTCTTTCAAAACTTTTTGCATAAGAATCTAAATATTGCATTGCCATAATAATATCTGTACTTTGGTAAGCTGGTACATCTTTTGGCAACAAGTAATATTCTCTTAGATATTGTTTACACTCTTTTAATTTTACAACTAATATATCTGCATCTGGTGCAGCACCTAAATACGCCGTTCCATTCTCTAATTTACTACCTACTGATACACTTGCCATTGCAGTTCCATGTCCATTTACATCTATGCTAGGTACAATAGCTCTTGGATTATCACTTTTTAAAGCTTCATTGATGTTTTCTCTTGTATATTCACTTCCATAATAAAACCCACTTGGTGGTGTTCCTTCTTGAATTGTTTGATCCCATATACTTAAAATTCTTGTGGTATGATCTTGGTTTTTAAATACAGGATTTTGATAATCAATCCCAGTATCTAATATTGCATATATGACACCTTTTCCAGTCAAATTAAGTGGAGCATTCTGAACTGCAACAATATTTGAGGAAATCAAAGGAGATGGATCAAAATTCAAATTATTTCTATTCAATTCTAATGCACTTAATCCATATATACTTGGAATGTATCGATAATCATATGATAATTCATTTAATGGTATATTTTTTTCTGGTTTTCCATAGGCTAAACGAATCTTCTCATCAATATTTATGCTACAAAATTCAATCGTTTTCTCTTGTATTTCGAAATCTCCATTTGTTAATTCATAATCTATAATCCAATCATAGTACTCTTCCCCTATTATTTTTTCTTTACATTGATCCATTTTTCACTCTTTACAATCACTTTACTATAGTTTATGACAAACAAAAAAGAGTATGATTATAATCACACTCTTCTCTCTTTTATTCTACTACATTTAATTCTTCAAGGGGCGTTGTTACAATATTGCTATTTCTAATATCAATAATCGGTCCGCCAGTTCCTTCAATATATTCTTTTGTAATTACTACACGTCCAATATTATCGTCTTTTGGAATTTCAAACATAATATCCAACATAAAGTCTTCAATAATGGCACGCAATGCTCTTGCACCTGTATCTTTTTCCATCCCTTTTTTTGCAATAGCAGCTAATGCACCCTCATCAAATTCTAATTTTACTTCATCTAATTCCAATAATTTTTGATATTGTTTTAAGATTGCATTTCTTGGTTCTTGTAATATTTTTACAAGCATCTCTTCATTTAAACCTTGTAAAGTATAAACAATTGGCAATCTTCCAAGAAACTCTGGTATCATCCCAAATTTCTTTAAATCCTCAACTAACACTTTATCTAAAATATTTTTATCTTTATCATGTTTATCTTTTAAATCTGCGCCAAATCCAATTGATGTTTGCTTATTTAATCGTTCTTTAATAATTTCTGCCAAGTCTGGAAATGCGCCCCCACAAATAAATAAAATATTTCTTGTATTAATTGTAGTCGTTGGAACCATTGCATTTTTACTGCTTGCACCAATTGGAACTTCTACATCTGCTCCTTCTAGCAAACGTAACATTCCCTGTTGTACCGATTCTCCACTTACATCTCTTGAACTTGTATTCTTCTTCTTTGCAATTTTATCGATTTCATCGATAAAAATAATACCTTGTTCTGCACGATCTGCATCATTATCGGCCGCAGCTAGTAACTTACTAACCACACTTTCAATATCATCTCCAATATATCCTGCCTCTGTCAAAGAAGTTGCATCCGTAATAGCTAGCGGCACATCTAATAATTTTGCAAGTGTCTTTACAAGATATGTTTTCCCACTTCCTGTCGGTCCAATCATTAACATATTAGACTTTTCAATCTCAATTTCATCCATTGTATCTGTTGCTACACGCTTATAATGATTATAGACTGCAACAGAAATTACTTTTTTTGCCTTTTCTTGACCAATTACATAGTCATCTAATTTCCCTTTGATGACATGTGGCGCTGGTATATTTTTGATATCTATTGTAGGCTTATCTTTCGGCTGTCTCTTTTTCACGCGTTGTTTATTCCCAAGACCATTTTGTAAATCTGCAAGATTTACAAAACTAATATTTGGAAATCCTTTTTGTTGTTTTGGATTTTCTTCCTTCTCTAACTCTTCTGTTTGATCTTCTATTTCTTCCTTAGACTCTTCATTTCTAGGACTATTTTTTTCTTCTGGTTTTGGCATTCCAAATCCGCCTAATTGGTTTAATATGTTTGGATTATTAAGCATTGACGAATAGTCCATATGACTTACCGTTTCCATAGTTTTATGCATACAGTCATTACAAACAGTTAAATTGTTTGGTAAGTGAAACATTTTTCCTGCTTTTTCTTCACTTCTTCTACAAATGATACAAACTTCATCATATTCATTCTGATCCCCATTATTATCAAATTCCATTACTTATCTATCTCCAATCTAACATTTTAATCCACATGATTTCATTCCGATTATAAAACATTCACTTTTTATTTACAAGTAAACTTTCTATAAAAAAAACAGTCTTCCCATTTCCTTACCTTTGTTTTCTGGGAAAACTGCTTTCTCTTACTTCTTAACTTGTGGATTTTGATTTGTTACTTGTGCTTGTGCACCTAATGTTACAGTCACAGTATGTTCTGTATAACCACCACCGGCACCGCGACTAATAATAACTTCTACTTGTGCTCCTTTTTCATAATATTCAAGGTATCCTTGTAGTTGTTCCATGCTACTTACTTTGCTTCCATCAAATCCTGTAATAATATCTCCTTGCATTAATCCGGCAGTACTTGCACCAGTATGTTCATATACTTGTGATACATATACGCCTTCTGGCATACCATACATTTGAGAAACATCACTTGTTACATTGATTCCTGAAATCCCTAAATATCCTTTATTTTCCGCTGCTACCTTATCTTTTGTTACTTTCGACATTAATTCTTCAATAATTGGTTTTGCTGTTGAAATCGGAATTGCATATCCCATTCCTTCAATTGTTGAGCCACCAATTTTGTTTGAATTAATACCAATTACTTCACCTTTCACATTTAACAACGCACCACCTGAGTTACCTGGATTAATTGCTGCATCTGTTTGAATTAAAGTTCCTGTTGTCGATCCTGATTCACTAATTTCAATTTGGCGATCAAGCGCACTAATAACACCGGTTGTTACTGATTGGCCATATCCTAATGCATTTCCAATTGCTATTGCTGGTTCTCCAACTTTTAATTGTGCAGAATCGCCTAAAACAGCTATGGAAATACTACTTAATGTATTGCTTTCTAATGTTGATAAATCCACTGCAACTACTGCTAAATCTGTAGTTGCATCTGTTCCTTTGATTTTTGCTTCTGCAACACTTCCATCAATAAATTGTACAAGTAATGCATTTGAATCTGCTATTACATGATTATTTGTTACAATTAATAATTCTGTATCATTCTTCCCTACAATAATACCAGATCCACTTGATTCACTTTCACTTTGATATTGTTGGCCAAAAAAGCTTTGTGTATAGACTGCAGTATTCGTAATCGATACAACAGATGGCATAACATTATCAACAACTTCTGTTACATCTGTTACCGTTGTAAGAACAGTACTTACTTGTGAAGTATTCGTACCATTTTCCGATGTTGTTACTGTTGGTGTTTCATTTAAACTTACTTCACCAGTAGTAGTAGTATCTGCACCAAAAAGAGAATCTATTCCTTTATAACTTACACCTGCACTAACTCCAAATAATACACCTAATGAAACGACTGCAACTGCTTTTCTAAAAAATCCACTTTCCTTTTTCTTGCTTTCTTTTTTCTTATTTGGCTCTTCTGGAATATGTGAATAATTCAATCGATTCTCTTGTCTAGATGGATATTCATTTGGATAATAATTATAATGGTTATTCGTTGTTTCCTCTATAATCTCTTGTGTTTGAATATTCTCTTCAAGTTCTTGTTTTACATCATTTCTATCATCTCTGTTATTGTCAAAATCATCCCTATACATATTAATCTCTCCTTTATTATTTATTATTTATTTTATACTTGGAGTTTAACAACTATTTGTGTTTAATTTGTGACAAATTTATATAGAAAGTATTAATTTATTCTACTGTTACAGATTTTGCTAAATTTCTTGGTTTGTCTACATCGCAACCCTTACCAAGTGCAATATAATATGCAAATAGTTGTAACGGTATAATTGCAAGAGAATTTGCAAAATATGGATTTGTATTTGGAATATAAATTACATAATCTGCCGTTTTTTCCACTTCAACATTTCCAACTGTTGTAACAATCAACACAAATGCACCTCGTGATTTTATTTCAATCACATTGCTAAGCATCTTTTTATATAGATTTGGTTGTGTTACTACAGATGCAACAAGTGTTCCATCTTCGATAAGAGAAATTGTTCCATGTTTCAACTCTCCAGCCGCATACGCTTCTGAATGAACATATGATATTTCCTTTAATTTAAGAGATGCTTCAAGCGAAATAGAATAATCAATTCCTCTACCCATAAAAAATACATCTCGAGCACCTACATATCTTGTTGCAAAACGTTGAATTTTTTCTTGATGATCTAATAATAACTCAATTTTTTCTGGAAGTTTTTTTAAGTCCACAATAAATTCTTTTTCTTCTTCCTTTGTAATACGTTCATTTACTTTTGCAAATTTAATGGCAAGTAAATAAAGTGCAATTAATTGAGCACTGTATGCTTTTGTTGTTGCAACTGAAATTTCAAGTCCTGCCCATGTATAAAATACATAATCGGCTTCTCTAGCAATCGAACTTCCCACTACATTCACAATTGCAAGAACTTTACATCCTCTTTTTTTCCCTTCACGAAGTGCTGCTAAAGTGTCTGCTGTTTCTCCTGATTGACTGACAACAATCATGAGACTATTTTCCTCAATAATTGGTTTTCTATAACGAAATTCACTTGCAACATCTACTTCAACAGGGATTCTTGCCATTTCTTCAAATACATATTTTCCAGTAACAGATGCATGATATGCAGATCCACAAGAAATCATATAAATACGTTTGATTTTCTTTATCTCTTCATCAGACATTCCTAATTCTTCTAAATCAACACTTTCATTCTTAATTCGTGGATTCAAAGTATCTAAAACAGCTTTTGGTTGCTCATACATTTCTTTTAACATGAAATATTCATAGCCTGATTTTTCTGCTGCTTGTTCATCCCATTCAATTGTAACACTTTCTTTTTCTATTTCATCCCCGTCTATTGAGTAAAACTTTACTTCATTTTCTGTCATTTTAACAATTTCTTTATTTTCTACATAAGTAACTGTTCGCGTATGTTTTAAAATTGCAGGCACATCAGAGGCGATAAAACACCCATGTTCTTCTTGACCTACAATTAATGGGCTATCTTTTCTAATTGCATATAGTTCATTTGGATGGTGTTCAAATAATATTCCTAATGCATAAGAACCTTCTAATCTTTGTACCATTTTTGAAATAGTTTCTAATGGATTTCCATTATCATAATAATCTAACAAATGTGCTAAAACTTCTGTATCTGTTTCTGATACAAATTGATAGCCTTTTTGCTCTAAACTTTTTCTTAACTTTAAATGATTTTCAATAATTCCATTATGTACCACAGCTACCGATTTTTTTTCATTACAATGAGGATGTGCATTTTCAACACTTGGAATACCATGGGTTGCCCAACGCGTATGTCCTATTCCAATGGTACCTTTTACAATTGCACCATCGTGCGTTAATTCTTGCAAAGCCTTTAATCTTCCAACTGCTTTTCTTATTTCTATTTCTTTTTCACCAAAAACAGCAATTCCAGCAGAATCATAGCCTCTATATTCTAACTTTGATAATCCATCTAATATAATTGGTGCTGCTTGCATTGTTCCTACATATCCTATTATTCCACACATAACTGTATACTACCTTTCTGTTCTATTTCCAATATTGTTTATTTAATGTAATTTTAAGAATCAACCATCTTGGCAAATGCTTATAACTTATTCCTAATTTATAACCTAGAAATTTACATGCACTATTGATCATCAAAGATGGAATTTTTCTTTTTTGCTTCTGTTCAACTAGAAATCTAATACTTTTTTTCACAAGTTTTATTCCTTCTGATTCTGATGATATATTACAAAAAACTTCTTTGTTATCTGCTTGTGAAACACCTAAATCAAAATTTCTCTTTACTTGTTCTAAATATGTGTAGCTATGAGAATGAATGACTCTTGCCTCTGCAACATATGCAATTTTGTATCCTGCATTTATTGCTTTTGATGCATAAATCATATCTTCATTAAAAATAGTTTTATGAATAAAACCACCTAATTCATCAAAAACATCTTTCTTATAGGCCGCACATACATTAGATGAAAAATACGTTTTAATACCAAGTTCTTTTAGATCTTCTTTCGATTTAATACAACTTTTTTCTGGATAATTAAAAGAACGTGTATAGCTTTCTAATAAGTCACAAGTTTCCCGTGGCAATTGTCTTGCATAAGAAATCGCAATACTCTCATCTTCAAATGGCTTAATTAATGTTTCAATTGTAGTATCTTCAACTAATTCAACATCTTGCGTCATACATATTACTATATCACATTTTGAATAAGAAATACCTAAATTTCTTGTGTTTCCGTGATCAAATTCTTCTTTTGTAATATGATGGATGAAAATATCGTCAAATAGGCCAAAGAAAATATCTTCTTTGGCCACATTTTGAAACGATTCTTCTTCTGTATTTATAATAATGATTTTCTCTATTTTTATACTTTGGTTTTGCAAACTTTTTATTAAGTTACAAAATGTATGATCAGGTTTATAACTGGGAATGATTACATTCACTATCATATGTTAACCATGCCTTTCTGTATGACTTAAAATCCTGTATCTGAGCTAACTTTTTTGCTATAAGAACTCAGTTCATTTGACACAGTATAATCATTTTGTTCAAATAAAAATTGATGAAGCTTTACGACATTTGTTTGTAAATCTACTGGAATAACACAACTTCCCTTTGCACCAACTTTTCCTGTAGTTCTTGAACCTTCAAATGGAAATCCATCATTGTCTACAATATTATA
>JBOFWM010000067.1:0-7596 GCA_051653625.1 Lachnospiraceae bacterium | reverse complement strand
GTATTTGCTGCTAGTAATGGTGAAATGGCATTAGAAATTATGAAGCAAGAAAATATAAATTTAATTATTTTAGATATTATGATGCCAAAAATGAATGGTTATCGATTGATAGAAGAACTTCGCAAATTTAGTATTATTCCAATTCTTATACTTTCGGCAAAAGATCTGGACCAAGATAAAATTCTAGGACTTAATTTAGGTGCAGATGATTATTTGACAAAGCCATTTAATCCACTTGAAGTATTAGCTAGGGTACGCTCTCATTTAAGAAGAAATTATGAATTAAATATACAAAAAAATCAAACCGAAAATAAAAAAATTCAAGTAGGTGAACTTACATTGGATATGGAATCTTTTGTATTGTATAAAGGAGACAATGAAATTATTCTAACACCAACAGAGTATAAAATTTTGAAAATTTTATTACAAGAACCTGGTAGAATATTTACAAAAGTCCAAATTATGCAAAGTATCAATGGAGTATATATTGAAAGTGATGATAATACTTTAATGGTGCATATTTCAAAGCTTAGAGAAAAGATAGAAATGGAACCTAAAAATCCACAATATTTGAAAACAGTGAGAGGACTTGGTTATAAAATTGAACAAATACAAGGATAAAAGAATACGAGGGAGTATTTTTTCATTATTTATTCTTAATTATATAGGATTTACCCTTACGTTAGCTGCAAGTTTTTTGATTTTAACGTCTATTATTTATTTTCGTAATCGAGAAGTATTTCGTGAGCTTAATTTTGAAGAAATTCAAGAAGAAGATGTATGGTTAAAAGAAGGATTATATGAAAGATATCCATATATTAGTCTTTTTGGACCAAGAAGTCGTATCACAGTATTAAATGAGCGATACGAAATTGTTTATTCCTCTTTTTCGGAAACACAAAATTATAACGCAAAAATATTAAAATGGATTCCAACACTTCAAAAACCGTATGTTTGTACGAGCAATACGTTTGTAGATAAAGCTGGAAAAACTTTGGAAAGTTTAGAAATTGGATTTTATAATGAAGAGAACGTTTTTGAGTTAGATAAATTTTTGATTATTGATCAAGATTATAAAGTATTATATTCTAATTTTGAATTGGAAAAAGAACAATTAGAATATGAGGAATACATGTTTCTACAAGGAAAAACACGAGATGATTATAAAATTTATCAATATAATTTTTTAGACAAATTAAATAGAAGAAGAGTCTTAATTGTAAAATTTCCAATAATTTCAGAAGAAGAAATTGCAAAAGTAGAAAGAAATTATTTAATGGCTGATAAATTATTTTATTTGTTTTATGTATTATTTCTAGTAGTTTTTGTATTCTATTTAAATAGTCGTGTTCAAAAACCTGTTAAATTACTACATATTGCTCTAAATGAAGTAATCAAAGGGAACAGAAAAAATGAAATAAATTATAGAGGACCAAAGGAATTTGTTCAAATTTGTGATAGCTTTAATGAAATGAATCAAAAACTTAATGAGTCTGAGCAAAAAAGAATTGAACTTGAAGAAGGTCGATCTAAAATGCTTGCAGATATTTCTCATGATTTAAAAACACCAGTTACAGTAGTTCTTGGTTATACAAAAGCATTAAAAGATGGTGTAGTGAAAAAAGAGAAAGAGAAAGAGTATATAGATGCTATTTATAATAAAACAAATACATTAAGTGAATTGATACATGATTTTTATAATTATAGTAAATTAGACCACCCAGAGTTTATATTGCAAAAAAAACAAGTAGATTTGTGTGAATATTTACGTAACCATATTATTAGTCGATATGATGAAATTTTAAATGCAGGATTTTATTTGGAATTAAACATTCCAGAAGAGTGCATTTGGGGAAATATTGATGCGTATCTTTTTATAAGAGCGATTGATAATATTATTACAAACTCCATTAAGCATAATGAAGCAGGAACTACGATATATGTTACTTTACGCAAAACAAAAAAAGCTACAAAAATAGAATTAGCAGATAATGGTGTTGGCATTGACAAAAAAGTTATGGAAACCATCTTTGATCCTTTTGTAGTAGGAGACGAATCAAGAGATGAAAGACAAGGTACAGGATTGGGATTGTCTATTACAAAACGAATTGTGGAACTTCATGGAGGTTCTATACGTATTGTAAAATATCCAAAGAAACCATACGCAACAGAATTTGAAATTACACTTTAAAGAATAAACGTATCAAGGAGAACACATTGAATTTACTAACATTAGAACATATTACAAAATCATATACGGAAAGGATTCTTTTAAATGATGCATCTTTTTATGTATTAGAAGGTGAAAAAATTGGAGTCATTGGAACCAATGGATGTGGGAAATCCACATTACTTAAAATTATTGCAGGATTAGAAGAGGCAGATGCTGGAAGCGTTGTGAAAGCAAATCATGTAATTATACGATATTTGGCTCAAAATCCACAATTTAAAGAAACAGATACAGTATTAGAAAGTGTTTGTGGACCAAATCGTACAAAGGAAAACGAATGGTCTATTGAGAGTGATGCAAAAGCTATGTTAACAAAACTTGGTATTACATCATTTGATGCAAACGTTAGCATTCTATCGGGTGGTCAAAAGAAAAGACTGGCTCTTGTAGGAGCATTGCTTTCAGAAGCGGATATTTTAATTTTAGATGAGCCTACAAATCACCTGGATCATAAAATGACGGACTGGTTAGAAGAAGAGTTGATCAAATGGAGAGGTACACTCATTATGGTTACACATGATCGATATTTTCTTGACAGCGTATCAAACCGTATTGTAGAGATTGAAAAAGGAAATATCTATTCTTATAGTGGAAATTATTCTATGTATTTAGAGTTAAAAGAACAACGAGAAGAGATGGAACTTGCAACAGAACGGAAACGGCAATCTATTTTAAGAAAAGATAGAGAGTGGATGATGCGTGGTGCTAGAGCTCGTTCTACAAAACAAAAGGCACATATTCAGCGCTATGAAGACTTATTAAATCAAGAGGGCATTAAAATAGATGCAAAACTTGAGATGGGGAGTGTTTCTAGTCGAATGGGAAAAATGACGATAGAATTGAAGGATGTTTCGTTTTCTTATGATGAAAAAGAGATTATTAAAAAGTTTTCCTATATCTTTTTAAAGCAAGACCGTGTAGGATTTATTGGAGCAAATGGTTGTGGGAAAACAACTTTGATGAAATTGATTGGTCAAAAATTACTACCTACAGATGGAGAAATTTTAGTAGGACAAACTATTAAAATAGGGTATTACACTCAGGAAATATTGGATAAAAAGGAACATAAGCAATTGGGATTAGAATATATGGATCCATCGATGCGTGTAATTGATTACATTAAAAATACAGCGGAGTTTGTAAAAACAGATGAAGGAAGTATTTCGGCATCGAAAATGTTAGAACGGTTTTTATTTCCAGCAGCAGAACAATACAATAAAATTGAAAAATTATCGGGTGGAGAAAAGAGAAGACTTCATTTACTTCGTATTCTTATGGAAGCGCCAAATGTACTTATACTAGATGAACCAACGAACGATTTAGACATCAATACGTTATCGATCCTTGAAGATTATTTAGATTCTTTTGATGGAATTGTCATTATGGTTTCTCATGATCGTTATTTTCTAGACCGTTGCGTTCGACGTATATTTGCATTTGAAGAAGTGGGTAACATTATACAGTACGAAGGTGGATACACAGAATATTCCATAAAACGTGATGCAATAGAAGAGCAGGAAGAACAAAGAACACCGCAAAAAGAAGTGAAAAAAGAAACAGAAAAAGGAAAATGGAATACGAATCGAAAACTTAAATTTTCTTACAAAGAGGAGCGAGAATACGAGACGATTGATCAAGATATTCATGCAATCGAGAGTAGATTAGAAGAAATTGAACAATTGTCCATTGTGCATGCAAGAGATTTTGTTGAACTTGCTAAGCTTCAAACGGAAAAAGAAGAGTTAGAACTTTCTTTAGAAATAAAAATGGAGCGATGGATTTACTTAGAAGATTTAGCAACAAGAATAAAAGAAGAAAACGAAGCTATGTAAAGGGCATAGACTTCGTTTTCTTCTTTTATATTAAAAAAAATGAAAGATTAAAACTTAATTCCATAACGTTTTTGGATATAATCCAGATTCTTTCATAGATTTGATTGCAGATACAACAAATTCTTTATCTTCTGGATAGGTAATCCCGTACCAACAATCAGTTGATTTTAAAACTTTCACACTTGCTCTTTTTTCAGAAAGTAAAACACTTACTTGTGTTGGCAAATAATATTCTGCTTTGATTGGATTAAGAGGAAGTTCTTCTTGTAAAAATTTCTCAAATCCTTTTTCTAATTCCACTAAGAAGCTTTTTGTAAATCCCCACATATTCATGGAAACAATAGTATCATCTGAAAGTACAGTCCAAGTAGTACCATCATCTTCTGAATATACAGCATTTCCATCGTGACGTTCTATGCGTGTACGTTCAATAATATCAACTAAATAATTACTCTCATTTAATTGACATACGCCACGAGAAACATATCCATTTTCTGTAAGTGTATTTGTTAATTGATATCCTACCATTGTATATCTAAATTTATCGTCATCCTCTACTGAAATTAATCGATCGTAAATAATTTCAAATGCATCTTTTCCATAAAAATCATCTGCATTAATTACTGCAAATGGTCCATCAATTATATCTTTACAACATAAAACAGCATGCCCAGTACCATATGGTTTGATGCGATCATTAGGAGGCAAAACTCCTTTTGGAAGTGCTGTGATTTCTTGAAATACATATTCTACATCAATATACTTTGATAATTTATTACCGATTCGATTTTTAAAATCTTCCTCAATTTGATGTTTAATAATAAAAACTACTTTTTTAAAACCAGCAGCAATTGCATCATAGATTGAATAATCCATAATAATATTTCCAACATCATCGATTGCTTCCATTTGCTTTAAACCGCCAAAACGGCTACCCATACCTGCAGCCATAATTACTAGAACAGGCTCTTTTTTCATAATGTCTTACCTCCAAAAGTGTATTATTGTTTTATAATATCTTTTTACAGATATTGTGTCAATAAGCTAAGTAAATTTAAAGAATCGCAAAAAATAATAAATGATTTTTTTAATTTCATTGGAAGTTTAAAAAAAATACGTTATACTAATGGAGATAAAAGAGAAAGAAAGGGAAATATTTCATATGAAATTTACAATAAAAGATAAGGTAGTAGAACTTAATCATAATATAAAAATGATATGCTCAGATATAGATGGAACATTAGTAGAAGATGGTACAAGTGTTTTGTACGAGGGATATGTAGAAGAAATCAAACGATTAGTTAAAGAAGGAATTATTGTTGTTGTAGCAACAGGACGTTCGTATGATAGTTGCAGTTACATTTTTGCACCAGTGATTGATGATGTTTATTTTGTTTGTGATAATGGTGCTACTACTGTATATAAGGGAGAAGTAATCAATGCACATTTTATAGAACGAAAATTAGCATTGCAAATCATCACAGATATTGAAAGTATCGAAGAATGTAGTACTTATATTTCGGGTGTAGAATATGGGTATTGTTCAAATAAGGAAGGTGGTCTTTTCCAATTTTTACAAGAAGGATATGGATTAAAAATTAGAGGAGTAGAGCGTTTGCCAGAAGATTTGCCAGAAGAAGATATTTTAAGTATTGGACTATATCATCCAGAAGATGCAGAAGGTGAGGCAACGAGAGAGCTTCTTTCAAAATATGATGGACATCCAGAAGTAGATTGTGTTTGCGCAGGTGTAAACTGGATTAATTTTTGTAAGAAAAATGTTAATAAGGGTGTAGCAATTGAAATATTAATGAGTAAATATGGAATAAAAAAAGAAGAAACCATTGCATTTGGAGACAACATGAATGATATTCAAATGTTACAAACGGTGGGAATAGGTGTTGCAATTGGAAATGCTAGAGATGAAGTAAAAGAAGCAGCAGATTACGTTGCTGATACAAATCATAATCATGGTGTATGGCAAGTAATCAAACAAATTAAAGGATAGTAAAAATAGAAAGGCGTGAAGTATAAATATGTCAGATAAAAGAAAGTCTTATAAAAAGGATTATAGTACAAAATATAAAGCAACAACAGATAAACCAGCAAAAGAGGTTCTAGCAAAGAGTGGTGTTGCAAAAGATGGACATAGAAAAGGAAAATCTGTAAGAGATGGTGCAGGTGCGACGAAATCTAGATTTGCAAAAGAAGGCGCAAGTGCGACTAAGGGGAAATCTGTAAGAGAAGGGCTTGATCGAAATGATGGTGAGCGCCGTAAATTTGTAAGGAGCAAATGTGTAGTGAGTGATCGATGTGGGGCATGTAAATATATTGATGTTCCTTATGATGAGCAGATAGAACAAAAGAAGGAACGTCTTACAACGTTACTAAAGCCATATTGCAAGTTAGAATCTATGATTCGTATGGAACATCCAGATTATTATAGAAATAAAGTGCACGCAGTATTTTCTTGTGATGGTAAAAAAAATCCAATTGCAGGAGTATATGAGGAAGGGACACATTATGTTGTAAATGTGGAGCATTGTTTTATTGAAAATCGAATTGCTGGTGAGATTATTCAAACCATACGTGGCATGATAAAGTCTTTTAAAATTAAAACGTACGATGAAGATTCTGAGTATGGACTTCTTCGTCATGTTTTAGTACGTACTGGTCATATTACGGGAGAGGTTATGGTGGTGTTAGTTTTGGCATCTCCAATTTTACCATCGAAGGCCAATTTTGTAAAAGCACTTAGAAGTAAGCATCCTGAAATTACAACAATTATAGTAAATGTAAATAACAGAAGAACGAGTATGGTGTTAGGAGAGAAGGAGCAGGTAGTTTATGGTAAGGGGTACATCGAAGATATTTTATGTGGGATGAAGTTTAAAATATCACCAAAATCTTTTTATCAGGTAAATTCTGTACAGACGGAAGTATTATATAAAAAAGCGATTTCTTTTGCAAACTTATCGGGAACTGAGATTGTTCTTGATGCATATTGTGGAATAGGAACTATTGGTATGGTCGCAAGTAGTATGGCGAAAAAAGTGATTGGTGTGGAATTAAATCGTGATGCTGTAAAAGATGCAATTGTAAATGCAAAGATAAATCAAATTAAAAATATTGAGTTTTATCAAAAAGATGCAGGTGAATTTATGGTTCAGCTTGCAGAGTGTGGCGAGCAAGTGGATGTTGTATTTATGGATCCACCACGTAGCGGAAGTGATGAAGTTTTTCTGGATTCTCTTGCCATTTTGGCACCGAAAAAAGTGGTTTATATTTCTTGCCATCCAGAAACGTTGGTGCGTGATCTAGAGATTCTTGTAAAAAAAGGCTATAAGGTTGAAAAGGCTATTGGGGTTGATATGTTTCCGATGACGGGGCACATCGAGACCGTGTGTTTACTACATCGTTCGAATACGTAAAAATCCTTGATTTTAGGCACTTTGAGAGGTTTTTTAGGTTTGACCAAAGTGACAGAAAAACATATAAAAAAGCAATTTCTGATGGTGTAAATGTTTCTGTAGT
>JBOFWM010000066.1:0-16745 GCA_051653625.1 Lachnospiraceae bacterium | reverse complement strand
AATGATGAAATCTGCAGGAATTATCATTGAAGAACCTGCATTTTTAAGTAACGTTTCTGGAATCAGGAACTTGAAATATTTATATATGATAAATAACAAATATGATAGCAAATATATTTCTAGTATCATGGAAAAGGTAGGACTAGATCCTAATAGTAGAAAACATGTATCAAAATATTCAATGGGAATGCGTCAAAGATTAGCAATTGCACAAGCAATTATGGAAAATCCAGAAGTGCTAATCCTAGATGAACCTTTTAATGGATTAGATAATCATGGTGTGGAAGAAATGAGATTCTTATTGCAGGAAATGAAAAAGGATGGAAAAACAATTTTAGTTGCAAGTCATAATGCAGAAGATATTCGTATTTTGTGTGATAATGTGTTTCAGATGGATGATGGAATTTTGACAAAAATCAGATGATGGATGAAAATTGTAAATATCAAAAATAAGAATATATCTTTTTTAATAGATGAGCCGGTTATGTAATAGTAACTGGTTCTTTTTTGCGTTGCCCTATATTTATCCTTATAAACGTCAAACACATGCCTCATTACTAATCAGTATGGGTGAAAATCCATTGATTATCAAAGATCGCCTTGGTCACGAAAAGATTCAAACGACTTTGGGTACCTATGGACATCTATATCCGAACAGTAATTTCGAGGTTGCAAAAAAACTTACCGGCAAGCTGCAGGTTACAACAGCCACACACAGCATTGCCGATTATACCAGCAACCAGTTTACTACGGAATATCACAAAGAAATAAAATAATGCAATGAAAATGCAATTTGTAGAGTCAGAACGCTGGAACCCCAGTAAAATCAAGGGTTTTAGCTCAGCTCCGACTATTCAAACTCGATAGATACTACCATATGTAGTGTTTATCTTTTTCCATTTACACCGCATCTTGTATTTTCATTCCATATATTCCACCATTTCTATGGATTTTTTGAAAATTTTGCTGACAAAATGACGGCATTGAATCAAGTACATATGTACTTCACATCATCCATTTGATGGCAACGCAAAAGTTACCTCACGCATTCTCGTACATCAAATTTAACGCTAAAAGTGGTCCCTGCTCATAATCTTTATCAGGTCTTTCCTTTTTTATTTGAATAAACTGCTTTAAAAGCAAATCGGTACATTTTTTCATTTTCTTAACGCCAAAAACG
Source organism: Lachnospiraceae bacterium (assembly GCA_051653625.1). Classification (GTDB taxonomy): domain Bacteria; phylum Bacillota; class Clostridia; order Lachnospirales; family Lachnospiraceae; genus SFDP01. The sequence goes on along the minus strand of JBOFWM010000066.1, from coordinate 15,565 downwards.
ATGCACAACTCTGATCTTGCATATGGATTTCTAATATCACCAAATATTTCATAGAGTTCTTCTGCGTATTTATCCTCAGCATTTGCTAACAATATCGCTGTACTCTCTATAAATACATCATGCCCAGACGTACATATTCTTTTCATTGCAAGGGGCATAACTGTCTCCTGATATTCTAATGCTTTTTCAATTAAAAGACTTCCATTCGATGGATCCTTGATTTTTCTCATATACGCCACAATATCCTCTGCTTTGGTAAGCGACGCAATGCACTCCTTTTCTGTCTGGTACATTTCAAGTCTTGACTGATCCATTGACGGAACTACAATATCAGCGACTTGTTCATTCAGTTCTGGCATTTTCTGCGTTATCATTCTAAAATGCGTTAATGCTGCCGTTGACATTTCTTCCAATTCATTCTGTTCAAAGAAATGCTTTAGTAATTTATCACTTTCCATATTTTCATTTTCTCCTTGAACTTTAGTTTCTTCCGCAACATTTCTTATACTTCTTACCACTTCCACAAGGGCATTGATCATTGGGATAAATCTTTTCCGCTTTGACAACCGGGATATGTTTAGGTGCTGTAAATTCATCAAAGATGTCATCCTCTCCCATTTCCCAGTTATGAACGGATTCTTCAAATTTATCTAATTGCTCCTGATACCATTTGCTTTCTTCAATCTTTCCAACCTGTTTTGCAAGTTGTTTCGCACGCATAAAAAGAAATGAATTATCTTCCCGACATGCAATACCCCAAGTAACTTTTCTGACGACTTCATATGCCTTTTTCACTTCTCCACTTTCCAGAAGAATCCAACTATAGCCACTGATTCCATTGCAATTTTGTGGCTCCTCCTTTAGCCACGCTTCATAAAATGCAAATGATTCTTCCTTCTTTCCCAAATCAAATAAAGAATCTGCAATTCCACCTTTAAAGCAGCTTCTATTATCATCATCTGTCCAATCAAATAATTCTAATATCGTATTACAAAATGTAATTCTTTCTTCACTTTTCCTTGCATTACCAAGCTCCATTTCATAATCCTGAAGCCATCCATCAATTGCATATACATAATCCTGTTCTTCCATCAATTGATATACAGAAACTTTCTCTGCTGTCTGCTTCATGATTGACTGAAACAATTCCCAAGCCTTGTCCCAAAGTTGAAGACCTTCTTTTCTGTTATCTTCATCAAATTTCTCATATCCATCCTGAACGAGTTCATCCCATGTATCCCATTCTGTGGTCACATGACTACCATCTTCAAAATCAATGAATTTCTGCAGCATTTCTTCAAGACTTCTTTTATACTTTTCCTCATCAAAGTTTTTACCTGCTTTCAGGATATCATAAATCTCTGTCAGCACAATTGCACCAATTTTATCCTTTGATTCGGGTTTAGAATATCCTGCTTCCAACAATCTTTCATACACTTTCTTTGTACAAGGCGGATTGTTTTCTTTTATTTGATTATCTACTACTTCTAAAATTGTTTTCTTTAAACGTAAGTTAGCCATTCATGTACCTCCGTATTTTCGTATTATTTTTTTAATTCAATCCTACAGTTTTAATAAAATCAAGAAATCTCTCACAATTCTTAATTTCGTATTCCTCCCCATCAGATACAGTCGCTTTACAAATTTTCTTTGTCTTCGAAAAATTATCAATAAAACACCCTTCCAATGTAACTATACGGGAGAACGAGAATGGTATACTTGCAATTTGTTTCTCGTTATGCAGCAAAAAATATTTTTCTGCACATTCCTTTACCAGCTCAACATTCGCTGTAGATACAACTGGAACTCTTATGGAGTAGGGTGGTAGTTTACGCTTCGGATTTTCTGAATAGTCGCATGGGAAGAAGTAGACATCCAGTTCTATTCCTTCAAGTAGCGAACTGACTGAAAATCCAATTCCCTGATGACTAACTGATTCTGGAATAAGTTCAAAATCACCATTCTCATTTGGTTCAAATGCATAATCAACTGAAAGAGATTCTGCCAGGCAAAAAATTGCTTCATTTCTTTTCAATCGTGCTCTTCCCTCCGCGCTCATTGGATCTGGAGCCTGAAACCACATACCAATATCCGCAACTGCATCCTTTAACTTTTCACTTTTAAATTTGTTCTGCCATGATTTTGGCAGTGTTACTTTATCATCATTCATTTTTATTTCCTTCCACAGTACTAATTGTGTCCTCAATTATTTCATATCCCATACTGCGATATCCTTTGCTTCTTCTACCGTACATTTTCATTGCGTCTTGAATATCGGAATCAAGATAATCATAAATCCTCACTTCTCTTTTTTCATTATAATCCCTATGTAACCGACCTGCGTACTGCCGCACCCTTCCACTCCATGATATAGGAAGTGTCAAAAACAAAGTATCTAAAATCGGATAATCAAATCCCTCTCCTACATACTTACTGGTTGCTATAACTACACGTTTCTTATCATCTGAAAGATGTAGCAATTCCTCCATTGTAGATTCTTTTTCCTTCTTCTTTAATCCACCATGCAATTTGTATACACTTACATATTGTTCTAATTCCGTTGCCAGCAATTCCACATGTTCTTTTCGCTCAGTAAGTATAATCGGAAATCTATTTTCATCAAGTGCATTACGAACATCCATAATAATTTGCTTATTTCGCAGCATATTCGATTGTAGAAAATCATATAACGCATTCGTCGTTGAAACTTCAATTGTGTCCGGTAATATGATTTTTGTCTCTTGTATATAAACCTTATGCTCAAATTCACTACTTATTTTTGATAAATCTTTATACCTTACTGGTCCCAATTGCATCAAAACAATACGTTCTTTTCCATCTTTACGTTTCAAAGTTGCAGTCAATCCATATTTGTACTTAGCAGGACTTGTTTTTAATATTTGTTCAAATCCCACCGCTGAGACATGATGACATTCATCACAAATTATTTGTCCGTATCCCTTCACCAAATCCGAAACCGTATTATTATGGTATAGGCTCTGACTCACAGCAACATCAATATTTCCTGTGGGATGTTTCTTTCCTCCACCAATCATTCCAATTTCATTTTTAGGTATATTTAAGAATACTGACAAACGCTCGCACCATTGTTTCATAAGATCAACCCTGTCAACAATAATCAATGTATTTATTTTACGTTCCGCAATCAATGCAATTGCTGTTATTGTTTTCCCGAAGGCTGTATTCGCATGTAAAATCCCATTATCGTGAGCCAGTAATTCTTCTATGGCCTCTAACTGTTTTGGTCTCAAATCGCCATAAAAAGATGCTTCAATATTATGTCCTGTAAATCGCTTGTCTACCGCATTTATGCTTACCTCATATGTAGCACATATATCAACTACCGTGTCCATACATCCAATGGGAATCATCAGATAATCATTATCTTCCTCAAAACATTGAATCCACATAGGAATATCCAGCACGCTTTTCCTCATATTCCTAGCCAAAAAATATTCCGGATTATGAAAAACCGTTAATCCTATCAATTTCTTTTTCAAAAACGGATGTAATGCTGATTTATCGATATAAATTTTATCATATAGTACAACATCGAGTTTCTCCGGTAAATCAGATGGGCGTTTTTCTGTTGTTTTTTTCTCCCATGGAATGGACTTGTCTTCTTCATCAATTTCTTTCTCGTTTATATTATCAAGAATAACTGTTGGAAATCTCCCCAGGACTTCCATTACTTCATCCTTGGTGTATCTAATAATACTCTGTAATAATGACGTTTGACTAGAATACATCTGAAATGAATCATCAACAAATACGGAGTTCTGATTCTCTACAGCCTGCCTCTGTAATGGTAGTGCAATTAAATTTCCATATCCCCCCTGTGGCATTCTGTCCTGATTTGGAAAGAGACGATCAAATGAATCAAATTTCATAATCCCCATTCTGTTCATTGCTGTTTCAAGTACCTTAATTCCCAATGTTCTTGCTGTTTTTGATTCAATTTCATCTTCAAAGAAAATCCATAGATGTCCACCATTTCCCGATCTGGATCTTTCAATATAACTTTCAATGCCATATTCCCGATACACTTCTTTTGCTGCAAAAATTTCTGATTTCCAATTACCTTTGTCAAAATCTATCGCAAGAAATTTGCATGTTTCATTTTCTAACAATGGATATATGCCCAACGTGATTGCATTTCGTCCAACTCCTGTAAAATGATTTTTAAACTGAATATCGGCTATCGGCTGATTCTCTTTGTATACGCACTTTTTGCACGCTCCTTTTATTTTCTGTTTTTTACCACAAATCCCATCTACCCACTCGTTTTTACATTTTGGAGCATATCCATGCGTTCCCGCTTTTACATTATCCCACCTGGTAGCAAACACATCCTGCCTACCATAGAATAATTCTCGGTAAAGTTGTATAAAATCATCTAGTGACATTGATTTCTTATCAATATCACATTTCATTTTTACTTGTTCTGGTTTTGCACTCTCTTCTTTTTTTATTCTGATTATTTCTTCGGATAGCATCGAAAAAGCATTATCTATACCAACGCTGTCATTCATTTTTTCAATATACGAAATTAACCGTTGCTTCCAATCATTCATATGCAAATGCTCCCTTCAAACAATCACTTTTTCACCAAATACCACCTTGCAGCATGTCCAGTACCTTCAACATCCGCCATCCCCTCACGCTTCATAGCCTGCAAGATATTAGATACTTTTTTTGACTGCTGCTTATCATCCAAAATTGCAGGCAATGCCCCAACTAGAATTTGCTTAAGTTCAGTCACACTTGCTCTATCCATTGTCTCTAATGCGTTTACTATTATTTTTTTGTACACGTCATTGCTAAGACCTTTATTTTTAATGTACTCGGTCTGCTGTCCTACCATATTAGCTACTTTATACGATACAAAAACATTCGGATATCTGCCTTCTACTAGTCCAAGCTTCTTTATTTCATCATAGCTTTCTTTCGAGATGGTCTCGTGCTTTTGAACCTTATCAAGCCAAAATACTATTTGCAGGTCCAAGTCCCCATTGGATTTCAATAATTGCGTGTAATTTTTATCTAATATTTTCCCATAGAGTGTAACCTTTACCCTGCTTGGATTTTCCAGATCATATGTTGGCAATGGAAAGCATTTTTCTCGCTGTATCTGATACATCATTGGAATTCCCATAGAATTCGTATCAATCATATACAAATTAACCATTGCCCTACATAAAAACGTATTTCTATAATACGGCGACTTATAACCTTCTTCTAATGCCTGTTCTACCGTTTCAGGAATAAAATTCCCCTCATTCATGAAAACAAGTCTATCTTCAAATTCCTCTACATTTATCTTCCCACATAACTGATAATTGGAATGGGCAATACAGTTATTTAAAATTTCTTTCACTACATCCTGATCGTATTGATACGTTTCATCTGGGAACAACGTCTGTTGTCCTGCAATATATCTGTATTTTTCATTACGAATCTTTGCATAGGTCTTATCTACTGCCAATAATAATGGCATATCAAAATGCTCATAAGCTTTTGCTGTACCATTACCATTATATAACGTCCAAGTAATCCTTGGAATGAATCCATCAAACAAGTATGAAGACTCTTCCTTTCCCAATAAAATCAGTGCTGTATTTGTCACTTTTCCTTTTATAAGCAATCCTGCTTTATTAAGAATTTCAATATCATTCATCTTCTCGTGCATAGGCTGCACCATTCCATGTAGTAGGGATTCCCCTCGTTGCAGGTGGAATCTGAAAGGCAACAATACGGTGATTGTCTATTTGTAAATCATATATTTCGTTTATTATCGACTCCAAAAATAAGCCATGCATCCTTTTTCCCTCTTATATTGGCTTCATTTCCAAGTGCTGAAAAATACTTACCAATATCTTTAAAGGAATAACTAGTACGCGCTTCTTTGAATTCAACCACCTCATCTTCAAATTTGATGATCATTTCCTTTATTTTTTCAATAAGTTGTTCGTCTGTATATATCATCTACAATCCTTTCTTCTTAGACTAATCTTAAGCTAAATCTTGGACTAATCTTGAGCTATTTCATACTATCTTGGGCTATTTCGGACTATTTCAGGCTAACTAAAGTCTATTTCCAATTATCTTCAGCTACTTAAATGACATTTTCTTCAAAATATCATTTCCTTTGTCTGTCAATAAATACCTTCCTTTAGCATGTACCATCTGCACATATCCATCCTGCACCAATTCTTTTATCATCTGATTAACTTTCAATTTTCCACATGGCACTAACCCAGCTATTTCCTGCTGATTTAATGGGCAAACGCTTTTGCCGTCTATCTCTAATTGATTTTCTTTTAATATGTTTAACACCTTTGTTTTGTCATTTATAAATCCAAATACTTCATTCATTCTAACATTTCCTCATTACGCAAAATATATGCTATTATGGTTTCATTTCAAAACCATAATAGCATATATCAAAAATAATATCCACCTTATTTTATTCAGCTTTACCACAATTCCAAACTATCCTCTGCATCCACCCACATCTGCATTTCTTCATCCAGCATCAACCTTGCATATTCTAATGGTTCATCAATTGCAAGTGCATTTAAGGAGCATTGAGAACCAGGTGTTGTCCTGATTCACCCCTCTGCCTTATTACAATCAATTCGTAGTAAAATGTTCTCCATACTCGTAATATCAATGCTGTTACAATTCTGATTATACTCCGCATAAATTGATTTTATCTCATACACTCTCCTTGTCTATTCCAGTTAATTTAAAATCTATATTGCCAGAAGTACCTTACCTTACCAGTGCACTCAATCCCTTTGTCACAGACTTGAATCCGTACCATATTGCCACTAATGCAAATATTCCACATCCTACGCTTACTGTATTAAGTGCATTGAAGATTTTCGTATCCATTCTCTCACCTCCCTCCTATTTAAATCTTCTATTTAGGCGTTTGCGAAACGCCACAAGCCTTGATTTTACTGGATTTTTTCACAATTTGCAGATTGAAGCCACTGTGTCTGTGTGGTAAAATATATAAAAAGCCCTCGAACAATGTCGAGAGCTTGACCAAAAATGTTTTGAGATGGTCACAGTACCATCTCTTTTTTGTGAGGGGTGAGAAAATGCTTTTTTACTTGGCTATGATAGAATCGGAGGAAGATAAGCGTAAGTTTGAACGCATTTATCTTGCTTATAAACAAACCATGTATTATGCCGCAAATCGAGTTTTGAAAAATGTACATACCTCCGAAGATGCTGTACATCAGGCTTTTATTAGAATTATTAACCATTTAGAAAAAATAAATGAAAATGAGTGTCACAAAACACGGGCTTTTCTCGTTGTTATTACAGAGCACATCGCAATCGACATCTACCGCAAGCAAAAGAAGGAATCTACACTCTCCTATGATGAGCTTGAAATTTATGTAGCTGATACCCATGTGGAAAACTATGCAGAAACAGATGAACTGACCGCTGTTTATGAAAAACTGCCAGTCAACTACTCCACCGTGCTCCGTCTAAAATTCTCACAAGGATACAGCGACTCTGAAATCTCTGCTATTCTAAATATTACAGAAGAAAATGTCCGCAAGCGAATTTCTCGTGCAAAGAAAAAATTAGCGCAGTTGCTGCAGAAAGAGGGTGACACAGAATGAGCTGGATAATTGATGATGATTTTTTGTACGCAAATATGCCACAAACAGAAAAGGCTATGCTTTCTAATATCCCACCCGAAGATAAATTGCACCATAAGTTTTCAAGGCGGTTTAACCGCAAAATGGCAGCACTGCTCAAACACGAGCGTCGCACTCCTACTATGAGAGTGTTTGTTAGACAGATGAAAACTGCCGCTGCTGTTTTTGTTATTGTGCTGTCCATGGCTTTTGGAACAGTTATGAGTGTGGAAGCCTACCGTATTCGATTCTTTGAATTTGTCACTACCGTATGGGAGGAACTGACCTCTATTGTAATTGGCAGTGAGGAAAATGCAGACCATGATGTATTGATACCGGTTGATCCCACTTATATTCCACAGGGTTTTGAAGTCGTTGACAGGCAAAGTGATCAATATGAAAATACCATTCGATACCTACACGAAGATGGCGTTGAAATTCTATACTCCCAGCAATTAACAACACAAAGCGAATTTATTTTTGATACAAAAGATATAGAACCAAACAGGATTATGATTGGTTCGCAAGAGGTTTACACACTCTTAAACAAAGGTACTACCCAGCTTTATTGGAATGATAATTTCAATTTTTATCATTTAATTAGCCGTAGCAATGAAAGCGAATTGCTTAAAATGGCAGAAAGTATTATAAAAAAATAAAATTTATTTTTTAAGTGTCACAAATCCCTCTTTTCTTTCGTTGGTATTGTATCAACGAAGAAAGCAGGGATTCTTTATGAGAAAACAAATATTATCTTTTGCCTTGTGTTGCTTAATGCTTATCGCTTGTGGCACACAGGCCTGGGCAGCGGAGATAGATACTACTCCATCATCTATAGCTACATTTGTGATTGCGCCACGAATGGACTACATCGCACAAGCAAAGGGAAGTCTTTACATTGACTCCAACGGTGTGGCAACAGTAAAATGCTCGGTGTATGGTTACGATAATCTTGCAACCCGTGTAGAAATCAGTGCAAACCTACAGCAGTACAAAAGTGGTCGATGGGTTACGCTGAAAACTTTTACGGCTGAAAGTGACTCGCACAGCACAAACCTTACTGAAACATATAACGTAAGCAAGGGCTACTCTTATCGTGTGCAGGCAACAATCAAAGCTTACAGTGGTAGCAAATCGGAAACACAGACAGTTACCAGCAGCGAAGCAACACATTAACTTAATTAGAAAACGAAAGTGAATGAAAATTTATGTTTAAAAAATTATTATCTATGGCATTATGTGCAATTATGGTCATGGGAATGAGTACAACAGCTTTGGCGGCGGAAGGCGTGCAAACGAATACAACACAAGCAAACGAAGAAGGGGCTACAATGAATGACATTTTTGAGCTTGAACCATTTGTGGTTCGTAATCAAAACGGAACATTATCATTAGATACCAAAGCAGCAATAAGTAACAACAAGAATGCCGAAGCTATTGTAGCATTACAGCAACATTTTGAAACTATTAACCAAGAAATACAAAGCGGACAAATTTCCACAGATGAACATCTAAATATTATTGGCGGCGAGCATGTTATAAAATCACATCGCTGCAGCTTAGGGAAAAATAGCTTTACAATATTTTGGTGGGGTTATCAACGTTATACATGTAATTGTGAAACTAGGCGTATTGTGAGTGACCTAAACACATGGGCAGCTGGTGGAACAACGGCAGGCGCTGCAGCTGCTGGTGTTGCGATTGTTTTTCCGGTAACAGCACCAGTTGCTGGTGCTATTGCCGCTGGTGCCGCATTTGACGCAGGATATTGGTGGCTTCTTGCAACGAGAATAGATGCAAACAAATGAGGAGGAACAATGGATTATATAAAGATATTATTAATATCCCTTTGTGCATTAACAATAGTGCTTGGCTTCTTAGCATTATTTAAAATAATTCAGGTGTTTCCGGGATTATTTAGTCTATTAATTGTCTTGGTCTTGCTTTGTATCTATCTCATTCGATTTAAGAATAAGTAATACAATAAAACTGGAGCGGCAGCACATTCTGATTGACACCACCCTAATTTTACCACTCGTGTGGAAATCAGCGCAAATCTACATCAATACAAAAGTGATCGCTGGGTTACGCTTAAAACATTTACTGCTGAAAGTGACTCGCACAGAACAAGCCTAAGTGAAACGCACAGCATAAGTAAAGGTCACTCTTACCGTGTGCAAGCAACTATTAAAGCTTATAACGGTAGTAAATCGGAAACACAGACTGTTACAAGCAGTGAAGCAACTTATTAACTACATCAAAAAATGAAAGTGAGGAACAAATTATGTTAAAGAAATTATTATCAATGGCATTGGTATGTGCCTTGTCTCTAACAATGGGTGTAAGTGCTTTTGCAGCTGAAGCTGAACCCCAACAACCAATTTAATCTACATTTGAATTGGTAAATGGCGAAACACAATCACAAGAAATAATACTGGCGGATGGAAGTTCAGCAACTATAGTATTAGAGAAAATTTCATCAAAAATGACAAAAGAGACAGATACGTCTTCTAAAGATGTTTCTGATGGCGAATGGAAAGTTTATTTCTACACAGGTATAGGAAACTTTAGTTACTATGTAACTGTCGATAACAGTAAGATTGTTGATGCATATGATATGTTTTATCTGACTATAGGAATAAATTGCACTGGTGCGGAACTAACGCATAATTCCACCAGCGCCAGTATGTATTGCACATTCCAAACTCCAATTTGGGATTTAATAAGTTGGAATGGTTATCTGAATTGTAGAATTGAAGGAAACCAATTTATTGTAAGCATAATTTAATAATTAAAAGATGTTCTAACGGAGTGTGTTGCACATAATTCATTGTCTTTCCATTAGGAGGTGAGGTATTTATGTTAATTGGTATAATTATAGGTCTTCTTGTATTATCTACATTATCATTTGTAATATATTGTGTGTATAGATTGTTAAAAAAGAAAAAATAATATTTATAGCGCTTAAAAATCAAAGAAGATACCACCATAAACATCGCATGGTCTCGCTTTCGTGCCAGCAACAATTCCTGCTCAGCTTCAGTCTGGTCATAGAGCTTGGCGGTTTCTTTCAGGTTCGGGCCGTCCGTTCCCATCAGCAGTTTAATACTGCATCCCCATAATGCTGCCATTATTAAAATAATAGAAAAACAAAAATTTTTTCTCTAAGTGTCACAAATCCCCCTTCCTTTTCGTTGAGATAGTATCAAACGAAGAAAGGGGGATCTTTATATAAACCACAAAAACGCAACAAGCAAAGGAACATAATACTAACAAATTTCAAAAGGAAAACGAGGAAAAATTTATGTTCAAAAAATTATTGTCAATGGCATTAGCCGCCGTTATGGTTATGGGAATAGGTACTACTGCCTTTAAGTGCGTTATGGACAAGGAAATATTTAAGAACCGTAAGCGTATTATAGTGGCACTGCTTTGCTTTCTTCCGTTTTTGGTATTATACATTATTTCTATACTCTTTCTTGATGAACTGTATCTATTTAAATGGTTAGCCAACAGGTGGTATCTCTGCTTATGGTTTGTAGCTATGATATTAGCATTTCTACAAAAACATATTGTCGCTATCTCATTGACAATTGGCGGTATACTTGGCGCTCCATTAGGTCAGTTCTTAGGAGATGCAATGCAGATAAGAAATATTCAGTCAATCACTGAACTTATGACACAAGAGGAACAAGCAAGGTTGCATCTACACGCTGGGGTTCCAATATGGGTGACATCGGTTATCATATTTGGAATAGTCGGAATAGTAATTGAAATTTTACACAATAAGCAGAAACTAAACTTCAAAAAGAGAAGCGACTTATAACAATTAGGCCGTGCCACAACTTGTGACACGGCTTGATTATTTATCTACCCCCAGCCTTACCCATGTACATCATCTTGTAATACGGAATCTCAAAGTTAATATGCAATCGCTTTGCCCCTACCATAAATAATGCGTGGCCACGCTTTCGTGCCAACAACAATTCCTGCTCTGCCTCCGTCAAATCGTATAGCTTGGCGGTTTCCTTGAGGTTGGGGCCGTCTGTTCCCATGAGAAGTTTGTAGCAGGGAATGTCAAGGAGTGCCTGCCCATACTGCTTGATGCTCTCAGATAGAAAGTCAATAACACTATGACTGATAATGCCCAAAGCACCTTCGTATTTTCTCGCTCGTTTCATCACATTGCGGAGATAGACAAGTGATTGCGGCATTTTTTGGTCAATCATAAGGTAAGCCTCATCACAAATCAACAGCACACGTTCCTCCCGATTACGGCTCATCTGCTCCCAACAATAGGTGAGGATATTGAAATACTGCGTTCGCTTGATGCTGTCGCTGGTTTCCTGCAAGGCATTGGTATCAAGGCAGATAAACTGGCTGTCACTGGTGATGGTGCTGTGTCCGTTCCAAATAAAGCTGTCGGAGACGGTGGCTATGTCATTGATGAGCAGGGCAAAGTCAGCATAAACCTGTCTGTCCTGCTCAGTTGACGCCTTTTCCTCCACCAGCTCATACAAATCAGCAAAAATGGGGAAATCCTTTGCACCCAGCTTGCTTACTAAAGAGATTGTCAAATGTGAGAGTAAATCAAATTGTAAATGATACGGTACAAAATATACTAATAAATAAAGGAACTCTTGATATTTCTGACGTGGCGTGGGAATCTTTTGTGAGTACTAGACAATTAGAACGATTGTTTCAGGAATATATTGGGGTGTCACCAAAAAGGCTGAGTAATTTAATTCGCTATCATTTTTTATGGAATGATATTTTGTATGAAGCACATTTTGATGTCTTAAATGCAGTATATAAATATGGTTACACTGACCAATCTCATTTACTGCGCGAGTTTAAGCGATATCATTCAATGGATATATATAGTGCCAAGGCGATCGCTCTTAAGAATGTCGGAAATATACAAGAAGATATTAGCGTTTGTGGCACTGATTGTAGTTCATGCTATTGTTTTGGTAAAATGTGCAATGGCTGTAATTCATGTGAAGGAAAACTTTTTCATGCACCTGAGGAAAAAGCATGTCCAATTTATGATTGTGTGAATAACAACAAGTGCATGAAAAGTTGCGGGGAATGCAATGAAGTTCCATGCAAGATATGGCTAGATACAAGAGAGCCTAAGTTTTCGGATGAGGAATTTAATGAAAATGTAGCAATGAGAATAAATGCGCTACGAAACAAATAGAGGTACATATGTCAAAAAATAAAGAATTTGCAGAATATATTATGGAACAATTATCTAATTTGGAAGAAATACGAAATATTCCTATGATGGGAGGATATATCTTTTATTATAAAGAACGAATTTTTGGTGGCATATACGGAAGTGGTTTTATGGTAAAGATTACTGAGGCTAGTAAAAAGTACATGCCAAAAAGCATACCAGAGCCAGCATATGAAGGAGCAAAACAGATGCTCCCAGTTACGATTTTAGAAGATAAGGATTTGTTACAGAAAATGATAAGCGAAATGTATTCAGAACTACCAGAAAGAATTCCAAAAAGGAAACGTTCTTAAATTGCTAATACTGATCTGTAATTTTTTGCATCATTTCTCCAATGAAAACTACATTCTTATGAGCATAATCTTTAGTTTAGACGATATGATTACAGGTATGACAATTACACAAATATCAGCCTTGACACCTGAAATTATTCAACCATTTTTTCAAAAAGTATTGTCATTTGGTTGTCACGAGACATAAAGAGAGCCAAGAAACGCCGTAAATTCAGCATTTCTTGGCTCTTGTATATTATTCAAACTCGATACGAGATACTATATCTTGTATCTCATCATTCTTATTACTTCTGTATATAGTATCTATTTTATAATTATTCTATGTATTCCACCTCGTTTTGAAGTTTATTGCAAGCATTTTGTAAGCATAAAAAATCATCCTATGTAATCTCATTATATTTTTTGCCAACATAACCTTACTAAAAATAAAAGAGATAATCGAACTAAAAGTCAAGTCCATATTAATCTTTTAAGATCAAATACCTAATCTACCCATTTCTCTTTAATCCTTTGAATATTACTCTTTCTTGTATCATCGCCTTTAGTCAAATTTATAAAATCTTTTTTACTTATAGCTGTATTTTTCATTGTAGAAAGTTCATCAAATATATCTATAACATTCTTTACTTCAAGCTGGTACAATGCCGTATTAATTTTTGTAGTAGCCATTGTTTTAGAACCATTGTCATTAGACAAAAAGAGCGGATATTCTGTATATAACGCAAGTATTACAGAATGAATTTCACCCAAGTTAGCTTCACTTTCCTGATATGTTCGGAAATTTGCTCTTCCAAAATTTAATGGACGATCATTACAAAATTTATACAAATCCGAAAACAAATTACTATAATATGTATCGTCCAAATCAGTAAGAAAATCTTGATATTTAATCACTGTCAATCTTTTCTCTCTGACAAGTTTTGAAACAAGAGGATTTCCCATCATTTCTTTTTCATATAGAAACTCGTGAACAACAGGCTCTAACTTTAAATCATCAACAATTTTTTTGAAATAGTATTCTAAACCATCTTTTCCTCGAGTCATATAATCCATAAAATCCGTATCTACAATAACTTTTTGTCTTTCTATCATTAGTTACTCCTCAGAAATATTTATTATTGCTATTTCTTCTTGATCATCGTATATTACTGGACTTTTCTTATAATCAAATCTCCCTCTGATACTTTCCAACTTTGTATTTGAAATTAATTCTCTCTGTTCAGCTTCTTCCAACATATTATACAACTCACTCATTGATTTCTGTTTCTCTGTTTTAAAAATATTTTGATAATCACCAGACTTTATACATTCCTTAATTAAATCCTGATTTTTTCTTTCTATCTCTTCTAATTTTTCTCTATTAAAGGTATCTATATATCCGATTTCCTCAATTCTATAAATAATTGCTTTGTATGGAACCATAAACGTATTCATAAGAAAAACAATTACCTTAATCAATACTTTATCTTCTACTGCCCCTCCATGGATATTGTTTTTAGCACATTCCATCAAGAAAAACTTCTTAAATATCTCACTTGGCATTAATAATTCTGCTGCAAATCTATTTATAATTGCCTCAGAATCCACAATTTCATCAACCTCAGCTAATACCTTTTCATCTATTTTCCATACATGACCTAACTCATGTGCGGCTGTATATATCTGCTTTTCAATACTGTTACTAGTATTGATAAAAACAAAGTCTTTTTTTTCACCTTTTATCCATCTTTCAACATGAATCCCATTAGCTTCTTCATCATTATCAAGAGGATATCGAAGAACCACACAAATATTATCAAGAATTTCAAATATATCACTCCTTACTATAGGATTAACAATCTGATATTCTTCTTTTATTTTTTCTACTTCTTTTCTAATTTTTAATACTATTTCTTCTGATAAAATAGAATACATCTCTCTCTCCTATACAAAAAAGGCAAAATGTTTATCATTTTGCCTTTTTCTACTTTATAATGCTTCAGCTAAATCAGCATACATATCTATCAAATCAAGTACTAATTCTTGATTATCTTCACTTTTAAAATCTCTAAAGTTATGAACTAAGGAATTATACTCCATCATTCCTTTGTTTTCAATCACCTGTTCCTTAGTAATCCCTAAAATGTCAGCGATCTTTGATAATTGAGTTGGTGGAAGAAACAATCTTCCTTCAATCAATCTGTAAACATCTGATAAGGAAAATCCCAATTTATTAGCAAAATCAGACATTCCTATTGATTGCTTTTTCAATTCTAAATTTATGTTATTGCCAATAATTCTAGAATTATTCATATAAATTCCTCCTTACAATCTCATTTCTGACAACTTTACAAATGATATCACATTCA
>JBOFWM010000065.1:0-13952 GCA_051653625.1 Lachnospiraceae bacterium | reverse complement strand
AATACAACGGATACATTAGCGGAATATGTTGAAGAAGTAGATCGTGTATTACAAAAAATAGCAGGTGGAGATTTAGACGTTACAATTACAAAAGAATATATTGGTGATTTTGCAAAAATGAAAGATGCATTATCATTAATTATTACATCACTCAATGATACATTCCATCAAATAAATATGGCGGCAGATTTAGTTGCAACAGGATCGGAACAAGTATCAGGAAGCGCAATTGTTCTTTCGGAAGGTGCTATGGAGCAAGCGGCAGCAGTAGAACAATTATCTGCATCTATTGCATCTATTGCAGAACAAGTAAATACAACTGCTGAAAATGCAAAAAGTGCAAATATATTATCAAATGAAACAGGCGAAAAAATCATGGAAGGCAATCAACAAATGCAAGTCATGGTAGAAGCAATGAATCAAATTAGAAATTCATCGAATGAAATTAGTAACATTATTAAAACAATTAACGATATTGCGTTCCAAACAAATATGTTGGCATTAAATGCGGCAATAGAAGCGGCACGCGCAGGAGAAAAAGGGAAAGAATTTGCAGTTATTGCAGATGAAGTACGTAACTTAGCACAAAAATCTGCGCAAGCAGCTCAAAATACTACAGTTCTTATTGAAAATACAATTGCAGCAGTAGAAAATGGAACAACAATTGCACATTCAACAGCAGAATCATTAAATGCGGTTGTGGATAGTGCGTCTATTATTACAAAGAAAATCAATGAAATGGCAGAAGCATCGGAACAACAAGCAAATGCAATTTCTCAAATTAATGATGGAATTGAACAAATAACAGGTGTAGTTGAAACAAACTCTGCAACAGCGGAAGAAAGTGCAGCTGCAAGTGAAGAGCTTTCAGCGCAAGCACAAACATTAAATGATTTAGTAAGTAAATTTAATTTAAAAATATAAACAAAAGTAATAGAGCTATTAGGGAAACCTAATAGCTCTATTTTCATATAATTTTCACATTTATAACAAAAATTTAACACATACATTTTATAAAATTCAAAAGAAATATAAATAGAATTGTGAGAGGTGAATTGTGAAAAACGTGAAAATTATAGAAATGTTAAAGCGTAAAAAAATTATTATTAGTGTGATTGTTGGAATTATAGTAATTGGAGGAGTTGCAGTAGTAGCATTACCAAAAAATTCTAGAGCAGAATCAGCAATACCTATTGTACAAAATTCATCAATATCATTAACAAAACAAGACATTATGAATTCGATTAGTGTAACAGGAACAATTGCTAGTGCAACAAGTAAAAGTATATCTGTAGATTTATCACAAGTAACTATTACAAATGTATATGTTCAAGTTGGTGATTTAGTAGAAGCAGGTGATGTAATCTGTGAATTTGATAGCTCGGATATCAAAGAAAGTTTAGCAAGTGCAAAAACTAGTTTGTCAGTGACAAATACAAAAACAAATATGGAAATAGAGGCAGCTCAAAGAAGTCTCGAAAATGCAAAAATAACAAGAGATATAGAAGCGGAACGTGCGAGTGAAACAGTAGCAAGCACATGGTCTGATTACGCAGAAAAATTAACAGAGGAAGAACAGGCTTTAAGCGAATACAATTCGGCAGTAAGTGCAAAAGAAAATACAGACAATGCTTACAATAATGAAATTAAAAATTTAAGTACATATGAAGCAAGTATGAATCAATCTAATCAAAATTTTCTTGATCACTTACAAACTATGAAACAGAATACAGATGATGAATGGTCTAATACATTATCCACAGTTACTATTGATAGTGATTTATCAACAATAGATTTATCTTTAATAACAGATCCAATAGATTTTTCAAATCAACTTAATTATTTAGTGACATATCAATCACAATATGTAACAGATAAAATCGCTTATCAAAATTGTAGCAATAAAATATCTGAATTACAAAAAAGCAGTCAAACACTGGAAGCAGAAATTACTGCAAAAAAAAATGCATATGAACAAGCAGTAAGTGCTACAAAATCAGCAGCAAGTACTTATACAAAATCAGTTCAATCACAAGAAGATACGATTAGAAATAATGATAACACCGTTATAAATCAGGAAAACAATGTAAAAACAGCGTCTCTTAATGCAGCTACAAGTGGAACAACAGAAGAAGAACAAGTAGAAAATTATACCACACAATTAGAAAACTGTACTGTAGTTGCACCTTTTAGTGGAGTAATAACTTCTATTTCGATTGAAGAAGATGGTACATATTCAGGTGGTGAAATTTGCGTGATTCAAGATTACGAAAATTTTGTAGTGGAAGCTACGGTTGATCAATATGATATTAGTGATATTTCAAAAGACTTGGAAGCAGTTGTAAAAACAGATACAACAGAGGATTTAGAAATGAAGGGGATAGTATCATTTGTATCACCAGTACCAGAAGAGGGGTCTAGCTATGGAAGTAGTAGTACGAATTATGCAATAAAGATTGCTTTACAAGATGCAAGTCAAAGACTTCGAATAGGGATGACAGCTAAAACAAGTATTGTATTAGAAAATAGAGAACAAGTATTTGCAGTACCATATGACTGTATCGAAACGAGTAAAGATGGCACAAGTATTATTCGAGTTCAAGAAGAGGCAAATGGTGAAACAATCCAAAGGGAAATACAAGTTACAGTGGGATTAGAAACAGATTATTACGTTGAAATTTCATCTACTGAATTAGAAGAAGGTATGCAGGTGATTTTACCAAATCAAGTAACAACAAATGATAGCAAAACATCAACCCCTTCTATGATCATGGGTGGAGAAATACCATCAGGGGGAATGAGTGGAGAAATGCCATCAGGTGGTAGAGGAAGTAGTACTGGTGCTATGCCAGGTGGATTCTAAGGAGACTGCATGAAAACAATTATAAATTTAGAAAAAATAATAAAACGATTTTATATTGGACAGGAAAATGAATTAGAAATCTTACATGGAATAGATTTAGAAGTAAAAGAAGGAGAATTTTTATCTATTGTTGGTGCATCAGGATCTGGAAAAACAACATTGATGAACATTATAGGAGTTTTAGATAGACCAACAGAAGGTGGTTACACATTAGATGGTATAGACGTGTGCACAGCAAGTGATTATCAATTATCACATATTCGAAATGAAAAAATTGGATTTGTATTTCAAACATATAATCTTGTAGCAAGAACAAATGCATTAAAAAATGTTGAACTCCCATTATTATATGCAGGAGTAAAACGTGAAGAAAGAACAAGAAGAGCAAAAGAATTATTAGAATTAGTTGAAATGGGAGATCGAATGTATCATACACCAGATGAATTATCTGGGGGACAAAAGCAAAGAGTTGCTATCGCAAGAGCATTAGCAAATAATCCTTCTATTATTTTAGCGGATGAACCAACAGGAGCGTTAGATTCTAAAACAGGACGTAAAATTATGGATTTATTTCATCAATTAAATAAGGAACAAGGAATAACAATCGTTTTAATTACTCATTCCCAAGAATTAGCGGAGGAAACATCAAGAGTTATTCAAATAAGAGATGGAGAAATTATTAGCGAAAAAGGAGGAATGTATGCTCATATGTGAAAATATTCTACTTGCCTTAGCTGGACTAAAGGCAAATAAATCTAGGGCAATTTTAACAATGCTAGGCATAATTATTGGGATTGCATCTGTTATTGCAATTATGACAGTTGGAAGTTCCATTAATAAATCAATAACCTCTTCAATGGAAAGCATGGGTGTTAATAATATTACGGTAGGTCTACAACAAAAAAGTAGTACGACTGAAGTAAGTTCTTCAGGAATGATGTTTACAAGTGGACCTAGAAGTAGTAGCCTTTCAGACGATGATTACTTCACAGATGAAATGATCAATGATCTATTAGAGAAGTTTTCGGGACAAATAAGTGGAATTTCTCTTTCCGAAAGTATTGGAAGTGGTGTGGCAGAAGATGTAAAATTATCTGCAAATGTTTCAGTAACTGGAGTAAATAGTACATACATTGAAAATGAAGAGTTAGAAATTCTTGCAGGAAGAGCATTTATTGAACAAGATTATGAATCAGCAAGAAAAGTAGCACTTGTATCGGATCGATTTGTTGAAAATATGTTTGATGGTAACAATATGGCAGCCATCGGAAAAGCGGTTGATATATTAATTAATAATCGATATTATACATATACAGTAATTGGAGTATATGAATATGTAAGCTCGGGGATGGAAGTTTCAACGACCTCAGATAGTGAAGTTACAACAACGCTTTACTTACCTTTAGAGACTGCACAAGAACAAACACGTATGTCAGGGAAATATCAACAATTTACAGTTCTGACAACGAGCGAAACAAGTTCCTCTGAATTTTTAGATATTATAGAGAATTATATGAACCTTATGTATTATAGGAATAATGAAAGTTATCAAGTAAGTGCAACAAGTATGGAAACTATGGTATCTACAATGACAGATATGTTAAATACAATTTCAATTGCGATATCTATTATCGCAGGAATTTCTCTTTTAGTTGGTGGGATTGGAGTAATGAATATTATGCTTGTTTCTATTACGGAACGGACAAAGGAAATAGGAACAAGAAAAGCATTAGGCGCAACAAACGGTTCTATTAGAATACAATTTATTATGGAATCAATTGTAATTTGTATGATTGGTGGAATAATAGGAATTTGTTTAGGAATTGGACTTGGAATAGTGGCAGTGGAGATTATGGGATATGATGGTAGTGCTTCCATAATAGGAATTGTATTATCTGTCGCATTTTCTATTGCAATAGGTGTATTCTTCGGATATTATCCAGCAAATAAAGCAGCAAAATTAAATCCAATTGATGCATTAAGATATGAATAAAAAGAGGCGAAAGCCTTTTTTTTATTTATATCTATAGATTATTTATCCAATACCTTTTATAATAAGTCTATTAGAGATAGTTTATTAGAATCAAACGAAAGGAAGTGCATATGAAAATCACATATTTAAATCATAGCGGATTTTTAGTAGAACTTGAAGAAGTATGCTATTTATTTGATTACTACAAAGGTGATTTATCTTGTTTAGAGAAAAAGAAACCTTTATTTGTATTTGTGAGTCATGCTCATGAAGACCATTACAATCGAGAAATTTGGAATATTGGAAAAGAAGTACAAGATGTAACTTATATTATTTCAAAAGATATCCCATTTTCAAAAAAAGTACAAGAACATCTTAAAATATCAGGACTTGTAGAAGATGGAAAGGTATTTAGAGTAGGGGAAAATACAGAAATAAAGATAAATGAAAATTGTAAAATTAGAACACTTAGATCAACAGATATAGGCGTTGCATTTATTGTGGAAGGATATGGGAAAAAAATATATCATGCCGGCGATTTACATTTATGGTTATGGAAAGAAGAATCAGAAGAATTTAATAAAGAAATGGAACAAAATTATAAAAGAGAAATTGATTCTATTAAGGGAGAGCATTTTGATGTAGGATTTTTACCATTGGATGGGAGACAAGAAGATCTATGTTATGAGGGGATGGATTATTTTTTGAAATATGTTATAGTTGATCTTGTAATACCAATGCATTTGTGGGGAAATTACTCTTTGATTGACAAATATAAAACTAGAAATAAAAAAAATACTATAATAAAGTTAGAAAGTGAAGGGCAAACGTATGAAATTTAAAATGGTACATGAGAATTATAATGTAAGAGATTTGGAGAAATCAAAAGAATTTTACAAAGAGGCACTTGGATTAGAAGAGGTTAGACGTATAGAGGAGCCAGATGGTTCATTTATTATATGTTATTTAGGAAATGATACTACAGATTTTTTATTAGAATTAACTTGGCTTCGTGATATGGATAGAGCATATAATCTTGGAGATGGAGAATTCCATTTAGCTTTTGAAACAGAAAATATGGAAGAAGCATATAATCATCATAAAGAGATGGGATGTATTTGTTTTGAAAATAAAGAAATGGGTATTTATTTTATAGCAGATCCAGATGGATATTGGTTAGAAATTTTAGGAAAATAAAATAGGTATTTTATTAATAAATAGGGAACAATAGATAGAGAATTCTATAGATTGTTTCTTTTTTTTATTCAAGTGTTGACAATCTTACTATAAATAAATTAAAATTAAGACCTATGTGTGTTAAATATAACCTAATTTGATACACAATCTAAGGAATAAAGGAGAAGGAATTTGAAAACGAAAGAAAACAAAAAAAAATCATTGGGAGAGGGTTTTCTAAGTAGTATTGAAACACTTGGAAATAAGCTTCCGCATCCTATTTCTATTTTTGCTATTTTATGTTTAGCAATTATGGGAATATCTGCAATCTGTGCATTTTTCGGTGTGTCTGCAACGGGGGAAATTATTGACAATCAAACGAAAGAATTAACAGAAAAAACTTTTTTTGCAGTAAGCTTGCTAACTAGAGATGGACTTGCTTATATGTTAACAAATGCCGTATCTAATTTTACTTCATTTGCACCACTTGGAGTTGTTCTTGTAACAATGTTAGGAGTTGGATGTGCAGAAGGAAGTGGGTATTTATCAGCAGCTATGAAATCAGCAGTAGCAAAAACACCAGCAGCTATTGTTACGCCTATGATCGTATTTTTAGGAATTATGTCAAATGTTGCTTCTGATGTTGGATATGTAGTATTGATTCCACTTGGTGCAATTGTATTTTTAGCTTACAATCGTCATCCACTTGCAGGTCTTGCAGCAGCATTTGCAGGTGTATCTGGTGGTTTTAGTGCAAATTTATTTATTGGAACACTAGATCCAATGTTATCAGGGCTTAGTAAAGAAGCTGCGCAACTAATCCAACCAGGATATGATGTGCAACCTACATCGAACTGGTATTTTATGGCAGTTTCAACTTTTTTAATTGTTATAATTGGAACACTTGTTACAGATAAGATTGTAGAACCACGTTTAATAAAAAGTGAATTTCAAAATTCAGATATTGATTCAAGTGTAGAAGCGGCAACAAATTTGTCAAAAAAAGAAAGAAAAGCTTTGAAAATTGCTAATTTCAGTCTTCTTGCTACAATTGTAGTTATAGTTTGTGCAGCAATACCTCAAAATTCATTTTTGCGTAATGCAGAAACAGGAAGCCTTACACAAAATGCGCCATTTATGTCAGGTTTAATTGTATTAATTGCGATTCTTTTCTTTGTGCCATCTGTTGTATATGGAAGAATTTCAGGTAAATATAAAGGCGAAAAAGATGTATGTGCACAATTAGGCGAAAATATGGCATCAATGGGTGGTTATATTGCATTAGCATTTGTAGCAGCTCAATTTATCAATTACTTTAGTTATACAGGACTTGGAACGATTTTAGCTTTAAATGGAGCGAATCTTATTAGTAAAGTAGGACTTGGTGGACCAGTTCTTATGGTACTGTTTATCATATTTGTTGGATTTGTTAACTTGTTAATGGGTTCTGCGTCTGCAAAATGGGCAATTTTAGCACCAGTATTTGTTCCAATGTTTATGTTACAAGGATATTCTCCAGAGTTAACACAAGTAGCATATCGTATTGGTGATTCAACAACAAATCTAATTACACCTCTTATGGCATACTTTGCAATGATTGTTGTATTTGCTAAAAAATATGATCCAAAATCAGGGATAGGAACTCTGATTGCAACAATGGTTCCTTACAGTATTTTCTTTATGATTGGCTGGTCAGTTCTTTTAGTTATTTGGATGCTTTTAGGATTACCATTAGGTCCAGGTGCTGCATTAATGTTATAATTAGGAAGGAAGCTATTGCAACTTATGCAATAGCTTCTTTTTTATTCTTGTTTATCCATAAACTCTGTAATTTCAACTAATTTATTTTCTAACAACATTTCATTATATAGTACACTTCTCATTGTTTTGTGTGCCTCATTGTTTACCTTTAGAATATAATTTGTTCTATCAAAATAAAGGACACCACTTTTTATTGAAAAAATAGGTGTATCTGGTGTCATCTCAAAAATAGGTGTAAATCCTGTTTTGGGATTACAAAAACTTCCGAAAGGATTATGAAGTACTTGTGGAGATAATGTGTACTTATAAGTATTAGGAACAATTCGCATCATGTAAGATTGATTATATGGAACGTGAAATGAAAAATGCCCATCTTCACCAGAGGAATCTTTTACAGTAAGAGTACTTGCAATTGCGGTAGCGCTAGTTCCCTCTACTTGATATAAAATAATTCCAACATCATTTATACCAGGATCATCAAATACATAAATGCCATCTTTGTTTTGATCAAGGAAAATGTGACCACTAATTAATCCGGTATTTGCTAAATCAATGATTTTTATACCTGCTTTTCTTGCTTCAGTAGGAAGAAGTGTTTTAGGAATATTATCTGCTAGACGATATGTTGCCTGTAAAGCAATTGAATTCCATGCAATGTAATCTATTGGAATATCAGATGGAATAATACATGCAGCTGTAATTTCAAAATAATATCCAGGTAAAATGGAAAGGTTGCGAAAAGTAACTTTATAAGAAGATAAATCAGTGATTGGTGTAGGAAGAATGGAAGACCAATCATTATCACTTCCAATAAGAGAACCATCTGGTCCAAAGCGGACAGGATCTTCGCTTTTTGAAAAAGAAATAGTAGTAGTTGGTAAAGTAGGTATTTCGACTCCATGAATATCAAATAATTTTATTAATAAACTTGTCACTTGGTAGAGTTTAAATTGTGAATTTCTATAGATTTCAGGCTCAAGTATGGAAGTATCATTTACATAAGGCATGATATCAATTAGTTCAAGAGTATCAATATTAATGTTTCCAATATTTTGAATGGTAATTCGGTAGTGAATAGTACTACCTGCTTCACTCGTGGCAACATCTGGATACGGGATAAAAGTGGTATCCGCACTTCCTTTACATTCTTTTCGTGCATAAATACCAGGATATTCAATGAAAGAAAGAGTTACTTCAGGGCTTACAACTAATGCTTCTGCAATTACTCCGTCGCCATCAATATCTATTTCTTGTGTTTCAGCAATAATATCTTGATTATCGTAAATAATTCCATGATTTCCGGTGTTTCCTAAGATAGCACTATTTGTAATCGTACCAAGTGCACCAATTGCAACCTGTAAATTATATTGAATTTTATACTCACTCATTTGAGGATAGAAAAATACAGAATTCGGTGGTTTTAACCGGAAGATAGTACTGCCATCTTGTTGCGGGATAAGCTCTGGTATTGGAAAAGGAAAGATACTTTTATTTGATACACTGTTTATTGTAGTACCTGTTTGACCGTTATAGAATTCAAAATAAATAGAATCGATCAATAAGGGCGTAGTTTTTAAAAATTGCAACTCTTTAGGAAGAATATTAACATAAATTGGTTCATTTAATTGAGAATGTAAACAATTGATTACGCTTCTTACTGTTAAAATATCACCAGGTATAATGTTAAAAGAAGGTGTAATTGTATGTGATGAAAAAGCTAAACTCGAAAGTAAAGAAACAGAAGTACTGTGATTATCGGGATACGTTTGTAAAATACCAGAACCATTGAGCCATTTTAATGTAGAATGAAATAAAATAGTAGACCCTATTTCTATAGTTGCCTTTGAAAGTGCTTTTAATGTTGGTGGTGAAGATGACATCATACCTATTGGTAAGTTGCCAATATAAAAGCGAATATAATGAACACTTCGAGTTACTGGGATTAAATTACCTAATAAAAGGGTGGAAGAAGCATTGGTATTATAGATTCCTTGTGGATTTGTAGAATCGCCAAAAGGATATTCTTCTCCTTGTGTTGTGACATAAGTAATAGTGTATTCTTGATTTAATACAATATCAAGAGAGCCTAATGTATACCGGCCAGTGGTAAGTTGGTAAGGTGTAATTTGATTAAGAGGTACTTCGTATTCAATTACAACGTTTGTCAAATCTTGGTTTCCTATATTTTTAATGGTACTATTATAAAACATATAATTATTTGTATTTACTTGCATAGGACCAAATGCAGTAACAGTACCTAAATAGGTAGGAGTTACAATTCTAACAAAAGAGGAAACAGAAGTTTGAAAAATAGAGTTTATGCTCCATGTTAAAGGTTGAACAATGGTAGTACCTATTGATAATTCACTTACAATAAATACACGAAAATAAAAATGATAAATTTGTCCTCTATAAGAGGGAAGCGTAAAAGTAAAGCCATTTCCAGATTCATAAGGAGTCAGGAAAATACCATCACATGAAGTATCTTTATAAAGAGTATTAGGTGAAGCATCTAATCCGGCAATTAAGAAAGTTTCATCTAAAGTAAAATAAGTAGAAGTATCTAAATTAACATTAAATGAAAAGGAAGAAGAAGTAGGCCATGCATCACCAAAATTTTGTAAAATTACTTCATAAATAACAGAACCATTAGAGGCAGCAGTATTATTTGCTGGAATAATGGGATTAAATAATACAGAATATAGTGGTGAGATAAAAAGAGTTACTGTTTCACAAATACTTTCCATAGAATATTCGAAAGCGCTTCCGGTATATAAGTAAGAATGAAGGCTTACCTCTTCTAAAGAAGGGGTAGTTTGTTTGAATCTACAACGCAAATTAAACGTAATAGAAACACCTGTATCCATAACAGGACTAAAATCAATTTTTAATTGTGTCATAGTGTCTATTGTTGTAGAGGTAATATTTTTTGCAAAATTACAAATAGGCTCATCAAATTCAAGCGTATTAGGAATATCTACTAATACAAAAGCTGGATTAATAGGAGAAATCAATCCGCTAAAACTTATTTGAAAAGTATAATGAAACCAAGTTTCATAATTTACGGTAGTTTTGTCAACGGTTGAATGAATAAATGACATAATAAATCCTTTCTTTTTTTATTAGTATATGCATGTTTAAGACTATGGTACGAAAAAAAGACTATCCTTAGTTTGTATTAAGTGATAGTCTTCGACAGGAATTACATAATTTTAAGAATCGTAATACTTATATTGCTGATCATACAAGACTGTTTTCCTATATTCATAAGAGAAATAAGAGTAGCAATGGGAGAAGTATGTTTAATTAGCATAGTAGAGGAAATAGTACCGCTATTAGAAATTGTTATGGAACCGCCATAAAGAGGATGTTCATTTTCATAAAATTGAAGTAAAACAGGGTTACATGAGGAAGAACAAAGTTCTATATGAGCACAACATGTAAGATAATATGTTCCAATATCTTCTAAGGCAATATAATCTGTATTTGTAGCATATGAAATTGCTGTGCCGTGTAAAACGGTAGTTTTTCCAAAGTGAACAGATTGTAAAGAAGAAAGAGACTCTTCACAAAAAGAAACAATCTGAATATTCTGATTTATGGAACAAGCATCTTTTGGTATTTTAGTATCAAGATCATTTTTATCGCTTTGTGGATAGAGGGGACAAGAAGTTTTAGAAATGCAAGGAATTTTTTTTAAAGTTACAGCAGGAGCGGTTGCACTTATTTCTAATGTGTCATTAATTAGAATATTTGCTTGGTTTGTAAAAGATGTAGATGGTTTAGCAATATCAGGTTTGAACTTACAAGATAAAACAACTGTCAATGCAAGATCTGGATTTTTTATAGCACCTAAATCAAATATAATTTTAGTGCCAATTCCAGCGACTTCTTCTGTATAGATTCTTAATATAGGAGATTGAACTTTAGGTAAAATATATTCTAAATAATTTGGAATGAAATCAATAATTTTAGCAGAGCAAATTGTGCTTGTAATTCCACAAAAGCTTGCATTTATCTTATAAGTAAAGTAAGTTTGATAATTTACTTTTGATTTATCAACAGTTTGTGTGATAAATGCCATATACAACTCCTTTCCATAATAAAATACTAGTATTAATATAGTATATGGCTTATTAAAATGATTGTGAAAAAATATCGAAATATGTAAAAAAAGCTGCATAAGCAGCTTTTTTTAAATCATATTCAGTATTGCATCTTTTGAAACAGCTCCAACTGTTTTATTTGCAACTTCTTTGTTTTTGATACAAACAATAGTTGGAATATTTACAACTTGATATTTTGATGCTAATTCTGGTGCATCATCTACATTTACTTTGCACACGAGAATATCGCTTCTTTCTTCTGCAATTTCATGTAGAATAGGAGCTACCATCTTACATGGACCACACCAATCTGCATAAAAATCTACTAATACAGGTTTTGTAGAGGCAAGAACCTCCGATTCAAAATTTTCTTTTGTTCCAATAATAATTGACATATTCATATCCTCATCTTTCTGTTATTTTTCCTTATAGTAAAGTAGACAATGACAGTACCCTTCAAAATTAGGGTCCGCGATTTGGTCTTTAAACTCTTGGCACATACATTTATTTTCAGGTGTTTTTGGAATTCGGCATGGACAATATCCATCCTTTTGCTTTAGTCCTTCTTTCACTGTTTTTACAATTTCTGAATCTTTATTAAATGAAACCTTCATATCACTACCCTCCTTTAACTTTGTGTATTACCATTATTTTCTAATAGTATACTAAAAAATGATAATTATTCCTAGTATTAAATTAAAATTTAAGAATATCTAGGATTTTTTTATATTGTAGCCAAAAATATCCTAGTTATTTTATTAGCTTTTCTATTTTATAAAAGATATAATTTAAAGAAAGAAAAAGAATGGGGAGGTAAAAATTGAAAAGAAAAAAATACTTTCATTTATATATTGTAATAATAACGATTCTTTTACTTATACTTTCTATTGGGATCTTTTTGCTTCAGTATTATTTATATAGCGTACAGGAAATGAGAGAAGAAACTAGTTACAACAATTATTATGTACTCATTGCAAATAATAATACATCTAGTTTTTGGAAATCTATTTATGAAGGTGCCTTAGAAGCAGGAGAGGAAAATGGTACGTGGGTAGAACTTTTTGGTGAAAATTTGCCCAAAAAATATACAAGAAATGAATTAATGAAAATGGCAATATATTCAAATGTTGATGGAATCATTGTAGAAGCTGATGAAAGTCAAGAATTGACAGAATTAATAGATGAGGCAACGGAACTTGGAATACCTGTAGTTACAATATATTCAGATAATACAAAAAGCGAAAGATGTAGTTTTGTAGGAATAGGTAGTTACAATATGGGAAGAGAATATGGAAAGCAAGTTGTAAAAATCATCAAAGAAAAGAAACTTGAGAATAACGAAGAATCAACCATAATGCAACCTACAAAAGTTGCAGTGCTTTTAAATGCATATGCAAAAGACTCGGGACAAAATATTTTGTATTCTGCAATTCAAGAAATTATTGATATGGAAGAAAATATGTCTGTTGATTTATCATTCATTACGGTGGACGATACAAATGCGTTTTCTGTTGAAGAAACAATAAGAGACATATTTATGACATCAGAATTACCGGATATTGTGATTTGTTTAAATGAAGTAAATACAAATTGTATTTATCAAGCAGTGATTGATTTTAACAAAGTTGGAGAAGTTGCAATTTTAGGATATTATGATTCAGAAGCAATTGTAAAAGCAATCGAAAGAAATGTAATATATGCAACGCTATCTGTTGATGCAAATCAATTAGGGAAATATAGTGTTGAAGCATTGGATGAATTTCATGTGCTTGGAAATACAAGCCAATATTTTACAACAGATATTCAAATTATTGATAAAGACAATGTGAAAGATCATGTAAGAGGTGAGGAATATGAGTAGAATTACCACCAAAAACCTTTCTCTACAAGTAAAAGTTACATTTATATATATTTTGGCAAATATTCTTATATTTATTGTAAATATTATTTTATTTTTTGGAATTAATGAAATGACAAATAAAATGAATATGGTTTATACAGAAAATTTAAAATTAAATCATTTAGCAGAATCATTAACTGATGTACAAAATAATATGAATGAATATTTAAATAC
>JBOFWM010000064.1:0-24363 GCA_051653625.1 Lachnospiraceae bacterium | reverse complement strand
CCTATTAGATTTGCAAAATCCCCGATAGAATAATACTTCATATTTATCACCTCTTGATTTATACTATCACAAACATTGTATAAAAACAAGAGGTTTATATAAACTTATATAATGTTTTGGTAACAGTTACTCTACCCCCCTATCTATTTTCGCTTTTACATAAGCGGTGCTAAAAATCTCAATAAACTTTGTCTAATTTTCAAGATATTTTTTCTAGATTCACTATATAAACCTGTCACATCTCTTGAAACAGCAATGGTTTCATCCATATCTATTTTAATTTCTTTTACTGCTTGATATCCATATATTAAAACTGCATTTTCAAAATGATGATACAAACTTCTATAATCTAAATTAATAGTACCAACCACTGCAATTTCATCATCTGCAATCATTTGTTTTTCATGTAAAAATCCTGGTGTGTATTCATAGATACGAACACCATAATTTACAAGTCTTGGATAATAAGATCTTGTTGCTTGGTAGATTAACTTTTTATCTGGTATTCCAGGAGTAATAATTCGTACATCCACACCTCTTTTTGCAGCAAGCCCTAACTCTAATGTCATTTCATCTGTAATAATTAAATATGGAGTCGCTACGTATACATATTTTTTTGCATTTTTAATCATATTTAAGTATACATTTTCCCCAGTATTTTCATCATCTAGTGGAGAATCTGCATAAGGTTGGATATATCCATTTTCTTCTTTTCCCACATAGAAATACGTAGTTAAGTATTTCTCTTTGTCATCATCCGTTGCCTTTATTGCATTCCACATTTCTAAAAATAAAATCGT
The DNA here is from genome assembly GCA_051653625.1 of Lachnospiraceae bacterium. Taxonomy (GTDB): domain Bacteria; phylum Bacillota; class Clostridia; order Lachnospirales; family Lachnospiraceae; genus SFDP01. The sequence continues at coordinate 23,563 of JBOFWM010000064.1, read as the reverse complement.
TAAGCTTCGAACAGCTTCCCCTTCAAGGCGAACTCCTGTATCCTTCCAATATCCAAATGGATGAATCAAATTAAAATATTCATCTGCTAAATTATACCCACCAGTAAATCCTACTTTCCCATCAATTACTGTTATTTTTCTATGGTCTCTATTATTCATAAACATATGAAAAATTGGCATTATTGGATTAAATACTCGACACTCAATTCCATCCTTTTTTAATCGTTTGATAAAATCTACATTAATAAATCCAAGGCTCCCAATATCATCATATAATACTCTAACTTCTACCCCTGCATTTGCACGTTCAATTAATACCTCTTTTAATTCTGCAAAAGATCCTGCATCTTCAATGGCATGATACTCCATAAAAATAAATTTTTCTGCCTTTTTAATTGCCTCGATTTGTGCATTAAATCCATCCACTGCTTCTTTATAAAATACAACATCTGTATTTTTATATACTGGAAATTTCCCATTTCGCAAATTATAATTAAATTGATTTGCAATACCCAAATCTTTTTCTTCCAGTTCTTTTAACACATGTTCCTTTTGCTCTAACTTTGAAAAAAGTTCTGCATCAATCTTTTCATAATTTTTTCGCATCATGCGCATTACAAGTGTTTTCCCAAACATAAAATACATACAGATTCCAATAATTGGAAAAACAAGAATCACTGTGATCCATGATATTTTAAATCCTGAATTCATATCATTCCCATATATTTTTAACACCACAACAAGAGTTAATAAGCTAATAATAAATGAAATAATTGCGGAATAATTATTTAAATAATAAAACAAAGCAGCAAACCATAATACTTGTACAACAATTGATATCCCTGCAATGATGCCACGACCAATGCTATTTTTTACATCCCTATATACCTTTTTTTCCTGTTGCATATACTACTCCTCCTATATATTTATATTTTTATTTACAAAGCGCACATATTTCTCTAATAATTTGACGAAATCTTTTCTTATCTACACATATAGTATAATTTGCAATACTTTCGTAAATAGGTTCTCGCTCTTCTAATAGTTCTTTGATTGTTTCTTTTGGATTTGGAGTTTGAAGTAACGGTCTTTTTTTATTTTTCTTAATACGATTATATATTGTATCTACATTTGCCTTTAAATATATAACCGTACCTAGTTCTTTTAAAAGTGCTCGATTTTCTTCGCGCATAGGTAGACCACCACCCACTGAAATTACGTGTTCTTCCTTATCCTCAATCAATTTTTTTAATTGATTCGTTTCTAAATCTCTAAAATAGGCTTCTCCACGCAATGCAAAAATATCACTAATTTTTCGTTTCACTGCTTTTTCTATGGATTTATCTGTATCAATAAATGTTTTTTTTACGGAATAGGATAGTCGTATCCCTACACTCGATTTTCCACATCCCATAAATCCAACTAAAATAATATTACTCATCTATTTGCATCTCTTCCTTCATCTTTTTGTAAACAGTCCTAATACATTCATCTGGTAGCTTACACCCATTCCATAATTCAAATGCTTCTATTCCTTGATAAAGAAGCATTGTAAGACCATGGTATGCTTTTCCGCCCTGCTCTTTTACTAATTGCATAAATTTTGTATTTGTCGGTCGATAAATCAAATCATATGCCATATTAATTTTTTTATAAAACTCTTTCTCATAAATTGGTGCCTCTGTTTCATGTGGTGATAAACCCACACTTGTCGCTTGTATTGCTAGATATCTTTTATCTTCTAACAAGAAATGTTCATCTAATAAAAGTGATGTTGCAATCTCTTTTCCATAAGAACAATTTATCTCCTCTGCAATCTTTGCCGCTTTTTCTTTTGTTCGATTTAAAATAATAATTTCTTTTGCTTCTTTTTGTGCACATAAAAATGCAACTGCTCTTGCTGCACCACCTGCACCTAGAATAAGAACAGAGGCATCTTTTATTTCAATTCCTTCCGCTTGCATACCTCGATACAAACCTGTAATATCTGTATTATATCCCTTATAGCCTCCATCCATTCGAACTAATGTATTAACTGCACCAATTTTTTCTGCAAGTTCATCTAATTCCATTGTAAATGGTATTACATCACTTTTATAAGGTACTGTAACATTTAATCCTAAAATATGTAATGCATAAGCTCCCTCTATTGCTTGTTGTAATTTTTCTTCTACAAGAAAAGGGACATACTTAAAATTTAATCCAAGCTCATTTGCTAACGTATTATGAATGAGTGGTGATAAGGTATGTTCTACTGGATTTCCTATCAATCCGCATATTTTTGTTTTTCCGTTAATCATTTTTCTTCTCCTTTATATAGAGATTTTCATTCTTTTGTTTATAAAAAAACAAAATCACTTTTTCAAGGTATCTTTTTAATACAATTTGTATTTCTTCTTTTTTATCTAAAGGTTTTACTAAAAAAGATAAAACTTTACTTCTTTTTGCACCTAAAATATCTGTAAATAATTGATCCCCAATAAAAATTGTTTCTTCTTTTTTTATGTTCATCTTTTCTATTGCGGTTTGATACCCATTCCTTGATGGCTTATTCGCTTTGTAAATATATTCGATTCCAATTGGTTCTTGAAAAGACTTCACACGTTCTTCCTTATTATTTGATAATAAAAATACTTGGAATCCAATTTCTTTTAATTCTTTAAACAATTGAATACTTCTCTCATCTGCCGGATGACCATGAGGTACAAGTGTATTATCTACATCAAAAATAATTCCTCTATATCCCTTATTATATAATTTTAAAAAATCAATCGAATAAGTAGAATCTACATAATAATCTGGAAAAAATATATGAAACATGTTTACTTGCCTTTGTCCTCTCTTTTTATCTTGTACTGTATCTAAAATACCACAATTAAGAGAAAAAGAAAAGAGACCATCTTTAGATCGCCTCTTTCTTCTTATTTATATAATTGCATCAATTAATTCTTTTGTATAATTTGATTTTGGATTTTCAAAAATTTCTTTGACAAAACCTTCTTCTACAATTTTTCCTTCTTTCATTACAATCATTTTTTCACAAATTTGATATACAACTCTCATATCATGTGAAATAAATAAGATTGTAATATGAAATTCCTTTTGTAATTTTAATAATAATTCAAGAATTTGCTTTTGAATCGTTACATCTAGCGCAGAAACTGCCTCATCTGCAATTAACAACTCTGGTTTACGTATCAATGCAATACCAATACAAACACGTTGTCTTTGTCCTCCCGATAATTGACTAGGATATTTTTTTCCCTCTTCTTTTGACAATCCAACTTTTTCTAACATTTCATAAGCTTTTTCTTCTCTTCTTTTTTTATCCTTTTCGCCTGCTGCGAGCAAAGGTTCCATAAGTGAAAATAAGATTGTTTTCTTTGGATTTAAAGAACTGTAAGGATCTTGAAATACCATTTGCGCATAAGAAATATTAGAAACAATACTTCCTTTATATTGTTTATGAAGCCCTAAAATTGTTTTTGCAAGTGTTGACTTTCCACATCCACTTTCTCCAACAATCCCAACAATCGTATCTTCTTCAACAAAAAAAGATACATCTTTGATAACATCTTCTTTTTTATAAGATACCTTTAAATGATTCACTTCTAAAATCACACCCATGCTATCTTCACTCCTTTATCCCACGAAAATATCTAGGAATTGCATCTATTAATTCTTTCGTATAAGTAGAACTTGGATTTTCAAAAATTTCTTTTGTAATTCCTTCTTCTACAATCTCACCGTCTTTCATAACAATTACCCTGTGGCATAATTTTTTTACAAGACTTAAATCATGAGAAATAAATAAAATGCTAATTTTCTTTTCTCGATTCACCTTTTTTAATAATTCAATAATTTGCGCTTGTACCGTCACATCTAACGCTGTTGTTGCTTCATCTGCAATTAAAAGTTGTGGATTTGTAATAAGTGCGGCTGCAATACACACCCTTTGTCTTTGTCCACCTGACAATTGGCTTGGATAAGAATGATAAATTCGCTCCACATCTTTAAGCTCCACATTTTCAATCATTTGATATGCGATTTCTTTTCGCTGCTTTTTATCGAGTGTGGTATGAATTTTCAAACTTTCCTCTATTTGCCATCCCACTTTTTTTAATGGATTTAATGCTGTCATTGGCTCTTGAAATATCATTCCCATTGCTTTTCCTTGAAGCGTACGCAACTCTTCTCTCTTGCAATGCAACACATCAATACCTTGTACTATTATTTCACCCGTCTTCTCCATATCCTTGCGATTTAAAAGCCCCATAATTGCTTTTGCCAATGTAGATTTTCCTGATCCAGACTCTCCTACAATTCCTAAAATTTCACCTTCCTTTACATGAAAAGATATGTCATGCAGAACAGTATCTGGTATTTTCCGATCAAAATATTGGATTGTTACTTGATTTATTGAAAGCATATTTCTACTTACTCCAATCTAATTTTAAAAAACCATCTGCTAATTGACTAAATCCTAATACCATAACAATAATCATCAGCCCTGGAAATACTGCAAATGTTGGGCTAGAAAATAAATACGTTTGTGCTTCCGACAACATGCGTCCTAAACTTGCGGTTGGAGGTTGTACTCCAATTCCTAAATAACTCATACTTGCCTCTGCAATAACTGCATTATTAAATCCAATCATGATAGTAGATAATAAAATCGGATAACAATTTGGTAAAATATGAACAAAGATAATTCGAAATTTACTAACCCCTGAAATGGTTAAACTTTTTACAAAATCTTGGCTACTATATTTTTTATATTCACTTCTAACAATACGTGCAAAACTCGGGATAAATCCGATTCCTAATGCAATTATTACATTTTTTTCTCCTGGTCCTAAAATTCCCACAATCGTAAGTGCAAGTAAAATACTTGGAAATGCAAATAATACATCAATACATCTCATCAAAATCTCATCGAGTATTCCGCCATAAAATCCCGCAATTGCACCAATCATGCTTCCAATAATCGTTCCAATAAAAACAGTAATTGTTGCAATCAAAAAAGTTGTTTTGCAACCTACTAATATTCTGCTAAAAATATCTCGTCCAAAATGATCTGCCCCCATAACATGTTGCAGTGAAACACCCGCCAATTTTGACGCATTATCCATAGCTTCTGGATCGTAAGGAGTATAAAAAAATCCTAATAAAACAAAGATTCCAATAATTCCAGTCAAAATACATCCGATAATCAGTGAATAGTTTTTCTTTTTTTTCATAATGTAATCCTCTTATCAATTTTTGTATAAAGTATGTCTACTAAAAAATTGATGGTAATAACAAAAAATGCAATAATCACAATAATTCCTTGTACTACTGGGTAATCTCTCCCTGATATAGCAGTAAAAAGTGTTCTTCCAATTCCTGGAATATTAAAAACTTGTTCCATAATAATACTTCCAGCTAACATATCTGCTAATGCTAAGCCAAAAAAAGTAAGAACTGGCATAAACGCATTTTTAAAAATATGGGAATAAAATACTGCCTTTGATGTATTCCCTTTGCTATATGCTGTTTTTACATAATCTTTTTGCATCTCTTCTAAAACACTGCTTCTTAGCAATTTTCCTGCCATTGCAGCTTTTGGTAATGCAATGGCAAATGCTGGAAATACTAAAAAACTTACAAATCCCAAAAAATCTTTTTCATAAGATACATATCCGCCTGGAACAAACCATTTCAATACAATCCCCAAAAAAAAGGTAATTAATATTCCAGAAAAAAACGGTGGAACTGCCATAATAATTTGATTGATAGGATATAAAATCATATCTCCTATTTTCTCATGATTTCTAGCGGTAAATATTCCAAACGGAATCGAAATAATAATCATAAACATAAGGGACAATAAAGATAGTGTTAAAGTAATTGGTAATTTATCAAGAATCAGTTCTCCAACAGATACACTATACATATAGGAGATTCCCATCTCCCCTTTCAACAAGGATATGATCCACTTTGCATATTGTACTAAAAATGGTTGATTTAATCCTAATTCTTCCCTTAATGCTTCTACTCGTTGTGGAGTAGCTTGCGTTCCTAATAAAGATATAGCAGGATCTCCTGAAATAAATTGGAAAGAGAAGAACACAAGAAATGATATTACTATTATTGTTCCAAACAAAAATATAAGTTTTTTAATCCATTTATTCATTCTTTTCTTCCTCTTTCCCAATATAATTTATTCAACCACATAAAGTTTTGAAAAATCTTGTGCATACAACGGATAAAACTCATATCCTGCATACTTTTTATTAATTGATACAAATTCTGGTAAATCCTGAATATATACATTTGCCGCTGTATCCGAAAGAATCGTTAAACATTCTTTGTAATACATTGTTTTTTGATCATCATCTACACTTAATTGTGCATTGGAATACGCAAGATCATATGTTTCATTGCTGTAATTAATAAAATTACTATCTGAATCACTTGTAAAACGTTCTAACATTGCTCTTGCAGTTAAGCTAGAAGCATCTACACCTATTACCGTCGTTTGATACGCTCTTCCTAAATAAACATCACTTAACCAACTATCCCACTCCACTAATTGAATGGATGCATTGATTCCGATTGCTTTTAATTGTTCTGCAATAATTTGTGCTGTATCAACATGTTGTTCATAATTACTAGGTACCGTAATTGACATCTCAAATCCATCTGCGTATCCTGCATCTGCTAATAGCTGTTTTGCTAACTCAATATTTTTTGCATATGCATCATTTAACTCTTCCATATAGTATTTCCCAAACTCTGGAAACATACTACTTCCTACACGTTTTCCTTTTCCATCGGACAAGTACTCCATAATTTCATCTGGATCAATCACATAACTCATTGCTTGACGTACACGTACATCATTAAAAGGTTCTACTGCATTATTAATATATAAGGCTTGTACTAAATTCATATTCCCCTCTAATGTAGTAAATTGTTCCGATAATTGATTTGCATTTTCTGGTGAAATACGAATAACCATATCAACTGCTCCACCTTCTACTTCCATAACCACAGAAGCATTGCTTGAAAATACTTTTAATGTAATATCTTCAATTCCTGCTGGTTCACCCCAATATCCATCAAATCTCTTTAAAATAATATTTTCACCAATCGATCGATCCACTAACATGTAAGGCCCTGTTCCAATAGCAACACTTTCCACATTTTCATTGCTCATTGGTACAATTGCCGTTGTCATATACGCTAAAAATTCTGTATTAGACTCCTTTAGAATTACTTCAACTGTACTGCTATCTAATATTTTCACTTCTTCAATATTAGAAAACGCTGATACAAGTGGTTCTCCATTACTTGTATCAGCGCATTTATCAATTGAAAATTTTACGTCTTCTACAGTAACCTCACTTCCATCATGAAACTTAATTCCATCTCGCAATGTGAATGTATACACAAGCCCATCCTCTGAAATTGTATACTCACTGGCTACTGCTTCCACTAAATTACCATCACTGTCTGGCTTTACCAAACCTTCAAAAACATTGAATAATACCTCTCTCGTTCCTGCCGCAACTGCTTTATGTGGGTCAAGACTTTCCTCAATATCCTGAGGTATTCCAATGGTAATCTCAGAAGAACTCTCATTTGCCTTATCGCCTCGGCATCCGCTAAGTGCAATAGTCAGTGTGAACAACATCACTAGCAAGATCATTTTTTTACTACATCTTTTCATGTGTTTTCCTTCTTTCTTTTCATTATTTAATTTTTTGTTAATATCTTAACGAAGTTTATTTTATATTTTTTTTATTCATTCGTCAAGTATTTTCATAAAGAAACTACTTTATGACTCTTACACCATAAAGTAGTTTCTTTATTTTTTCTTTATTTTTTGATTATATTGTATTGTATAAAATAATTTTAAAAAAGTTGTAATAACAAGAAAAATTAAAACTACACCTGTTACAAAAAGTATTCCATTACTTAAATTCTGATAAAACATGAGTTCACTTAAAAACTGATTTCCAAAATAAAGTAGTAAAGATAAAATAACTGCCAAAAACAAAAAAGCCAATCGAAACTTATTTACTTTATCAATTTTCAACCTTGCATACTTTAATTCTTCTTGTTTTTCATGTGTCATCATAAAATTATAGCGACTCCTTTTACTTTGTTGTAATTACTTTCTTTAATTCATCCATGAAAGTATTAATATCTTTAAATTCTCGATACACGGAGGCAAAGCGAACATATGCAACAGTATCTAAATATTTCAAGTGATCCATCACCAATTCTCCAATAATATCACTAGAGATTTCTTTATCTTCTCGATTAAATATTTTTGTTTCAACAGAGTCGACAAGTTCATTAATCTGAGCAACGCTAATCGGTCTTTTGTGACATGCTCGAAGTACGCCTGCTTCTATTTTCGACCGGTCGTAAGTTTCTCTATTCTCATCTTTTTTTATAATAATTAAAGGGATTGTTTCAATTTTCTCATACGTTGTAAATCGCTTTCCGCACTCATCACAAACTCGTCTTCTTCGAATGGAGTTGTTCTCATCCGCCGGTCTTGAATCAATTACTCTCGTATTTTCATGATTACAAAAAGGACATTTCATTCTAGCTTTCCTCACTTTGCATTTCTTTATAGTATAAATAATTTCATTGTTTCTGTCAAATAAATCCATTTTTCAACAAATATCTACAATAATAACATCTGGTCCAATTTGTCTGATTTCTTTATAGGGTATAATATAATCTGGATCACTTTGGAAACAAAATAAACAAAAATTACACTCAGAAACTTTAATTAATTTGATACAACCAGTACATTCATCAAATTCTAAATCGGTAACATGGCCTAGTTTTTTACAATCCCTTAAATTAATTACTTCTTTTTTCTTTAATTCTGAAAATAACATAAGATTTTCCTTTTTTATTACTTTATGCTATGTTTCAAATTATGCTAATAAATATTTTTTCATTATTTTTAGTGCATTTTTTTCAAGTCTACTTACTTGAGCTTGTGATATTCCAACTAAATTTGCTACTTCCATTTGTGTCTTTCCTTCATAAAAACGTAGCATTATAATTTCATATTCTCTATCACTTAATTTTTTCATAGAATCATTTAAGGATATATGCTCAATCCATAATTCTTCTTTATTTTTTTTATCGCTGATTTGATCCATAACATATAATGTATCTCCTCCATCGGTATAAATTGGGTCATATAAACTGACTGGACTTTGGATTGCATCAAGTGCATATACGATATCTTCCTTTGGAATTCCAATTTCTATTGCAATTTCGGCTATCGTCGGTTCTTTATGATGTCTTTTTATCATGCTTTCTTTCGCATAAATTGCTTTATATGCTGTATCTTTTAAAGATCTACTTACACGAATACTATTATTATCACGCAAATATCGTCTAATTTCACCAATAATCATAGGCACACCATATGTGCTTAATTGTAACCCTAATGTAGGATCAAAATTATCAATGGCTTTCATAAGTCCAATACATCCAATTTGAAATAAATCATCTGGATTCTCATTACTATTTTGAAAACGCTTTATGACACTTAACACAAGTCTTAAATTTCCATTGATGTATTTTTGTCTTGCTTCTTCATCTCCATTTTTCATCTTTTCAAATAAAATCGCCTTTTCTTCTCTTGATAAAATGGGAAGCTTTGCTGTATTTACTCCACAAATTTCTACTTTTGCTATTGCCACTTTTAAACCTCCTAGTATATTTATACTAGAATCATTCTCAAAATTAGCACTTCTTATACTCTTGTCATCTCTTTTTTTAACCGTTTCATAATTTTTTTCTCTAATCTAGAAATATAAGATTGTGAAATCCCTAAGTGAGTTGCAACTTCTTTTTGTGTCATTTCATCACGATAAATATCACCTATTCCAAATCTAAGATGAATTATCACCCTCTCTCTTTCTGATAATTTATCAATTGCTTTTGTAAGTAAACTTTTTTCTACTTCATTTTCTAGCTCTTTATATATTACATCTTCTTCTGTTCCAAGAATATCTGATAAAAGAAGTTCATTTCCATCCCAGTCAACATTCAAGGGTTCATCAATGGAAACCTCTAATTTGTTTTTATTACTTTTCCTTAAATACATTAAAATTTCATTCTCAATACATCTTGATGCATACGTTGCAAGTTTTATATTTTTTGTTGGATTAAATGTATTAATTGCTTTAATCAGACCTATGGTACCTATGGAAATCAAATCCTCTACACCAATTCCCGTATTATCAAATTTTTTTGCTATATAAACGACTAATCTAAGATTATGTTCAATTAATATCGACTTCGCATATTCATTTCCATCTTCAATTAGCTCTTGAATCATTTTATTTTCATCATATGTATTTAATGGTGGTGGTAAAATATCACTTCCCCCAATATAATGGATCTCTCCTTGTTCCATAAAAAAAGTATTTTTTGGTTTTTGAAAAAATTTAAATGGTATTACAATCACATGAACTTCCTCCCTGTATTCATAAAATCTGGATGTATAATAATTTGATATTTATTTTGATTTGATATTTTTTCTTCTGAAATTGCTATAATTGGTTTTAGTACTTCCATTTCTTCCTCATTAATCTTTACTGTCATTTTTTTTATTTCATATCCTTTTAAAATTCCATTATTTTTTCCAACACTAGAAAATGGAATGGCATGAAATTTTTCTTCTAATACGGTAAAGGAATATGTAGAAAAACATTCTTTGTCTATAATCGATATTGGCTTTTTTGTTATCGGATCATAAAGACTATTTCCTGTATCTATCAATCCCTTTATTACTATTTTTTGTTCATTATAATCATATAAAGTAACAATAAAAATTTTATCTTTTGTTTGTTTATGGTAAAAGTAACATATTATTTTTATACAGATCGTTGCTACAATTGAAATTCCAAGAATTGATGGTGTAAATCGTATACTCATTGCTAATATTCCACCAAGTAAGCTTGCCATTCCATACACTACAACAATAACTGTTACTCCGCGTTTTAAAGTTTTTACTTTAAATACAAACCAAATCATAAAGATAGAAGAAATTATGTAACCTATTATTATCTTTATAATCATATTACTTGTGGGTAAAAAGATCGTAATGCAACATCCTATTGTTCCTAAAAAATCACCTACTATAATTCTTCTCCATGTAACTTTACTTTTTAAAACATCTCTAGAAAGAAGTAATATAAAAAAGATAAGAATAAAATTCAAAGAAAAATAACGATCTATATATACGCTATAAATGATATCACCTCCTATGTTCAAGTTTAAATGAATCATCTTGTTTTTTTTGTCAAAACGAGAAAAAATCTAATTTCATTCATCTATATTTTTCGACAAAAAAAAGAGCCTCATACTTGAGACTCTTACTCTTTATTTTTTTTGTAAGAAAAGTGGAATGTCTAATGCTTTTTCTTCTACTTTACTTCTTAATGGAGATGGTTTTTGAATTCCTCCAATAGGTTGTTGCAATCCTACTGGTGCTTGTACAACTCCTTGGGCTTGTCTTTGTGTACTTCCTAATGGAGATACTTGTCTATTTGCTTGTATCCCTGATTTCATAGAAAATGCTGAATTGTGTTTACTTCCTTGTTGATCAAGTCCAGTTGCAATTACTGTAATTTGACAAACATCGCTCTCTGAATCATCAAACATCGAACCAAAAATAACATTTACATCTTCTCCAGTTATACTTTGTACATAATTCGCAGCATCATTTGCATCATAGATTGAAATATCTCCAGATACATTTAAAATAACATCTGTTGCGCCTGCAATTGTAGTTTCAAGTAATGGACTTTCTACTGCCATCTTAACTGCTTCACTTGCTTTATCATCACCTTTACCAATACCAATACCAATATGAGCAACACCTTTATCTTTCATTACTGTTTGTACATCTGCAAAGTCAAGATTAATAATTGCTGGTAAATTAATTAAATCGGTAATTCCTTGAACTGCTTGTTGTAATACTTCATCTGCCTTTTTCAATGCTTCAGGCATTGTTGTTCTTCGTTCTACAATTTCTAATAATTTATCATTAGGAATCACAATCAATGTATCAACTGCTTCTTTTAATCGTTCAATTCCAGATAATGCATTTGTCATTCTTGTACGTGCTTCAAAACGAAATGGCTTTGTCACAACTCCTACTGTTAAGATTCCCATATCTTTTGTAATTTTAGCTACAACAGGCGCTGCACCAGTTCCTGTTCCACCACCCATTCCACATGTAACGAATACCATATCATACGCTTTTAATGCTTCACTTAATTCTTCAAAACTTTCTTCTGCTGCTTTTTCACCAATTTCTGGTTTTGCCCCTGCTCCTAGACCTTTTGTTAGTTTTTCACCAATTTGAATTAATTTTGCTGCTTTACATAAATGCAATGCTTGCTTGTCAGTATTTACACCTATAAAATCAACACCATCTATTTTTTCATCTATCATTCTATTAACAGCATTGTTTCCTGCTCCACCCACACCTACTACTACTATTTTTGCAGCAACTTCTGCTTCATTATTTTTTATTTCTAGCAAAGGTACTTCCTCCTTTTATCTTTTCAATTTCTCACACTTTATCATATAATTATTTCTGAAATTAAGCAATAACTTTTTTTGATTTTCTACAATTAATTTTATTTAATTTCTTATCAATCCATTTCAAATGTAATATTTTTACTATTTTCTTCATATTTATCCATCCGTAACACACCACTTTTCCCTTCTAATTCCGGGAGTATATTTTTCACCTTATCAAGTTTATCATCAATATTATCTAACTCTCCCAAATTAATTCTAATTTCATCAAAAACAAGTGTAATTTTATTATTTGTATCAAAAACAATCTTATCTACAACCAATTCATTTTTTGTTAAAAGTTGCGACATGCTTAGAATTGCATCAAAAATTGCATTATTTTCAATTGGTAATTTTTCATGTAAAATCATATAATTAAATTTCAACCCTACAATCTGCGGTATTCCTTCCGCCTTAATATTAGAGCTTTCAACAACAATACCCTCTCTATCAAAATACATATATTTTCCAAGGTATTCTACAAATCCAGAAACTGTTTTTTCATATACCGATATTTTTATTTCTGCTGGTGAAAGGATAGAAATATCCATTCTTTCTATAAATGGAATATCTTCAATCCCTTTATTTCGATACTTTAAAAATAAAACAATAGAGTTTCGATCTAATGGAGATTGAAATATAAAATCCATTATTTCTTCGTTTGTATGATTGGTATTTCCTTCTATAATAATAGATTTCACTTGAAAAACGTAAAAAAAGATTGCAAAAAAAAGAAGAATTCCCAAAAAACTTCCAATGAAAATAATCCATTTTTTTTGCTTTCCTTTTTTTATTTGCTCCATTAACTCTCTTGCCATTTAACCTTAGCTCCTATAGAAGATAAATCTCTTACAATATCTTCATATCCTCTTTTAATATACTTTGTATTATGAATAATTGTACATCCCTCTGCATATAAACCCGCAATTACAAGTCCCGCACCTGCTCTTAAATCAGTAGCTATTACCTCTTTTCCAAAAAGTCTGTCCGTTCCAATTACTTTTGCTTTGCAATGTTCTATCTTTATATTTGCTCCCATTTTTACTAATTCCTCAATCATCTGAAATCTATTATTAAAAATCGTTTCTACAATACAACTTTTTCCTTGTGCTCTTGTTAATGTTGCAATTAACGTTGACTGCAGATCCGTTGGATATCCTGGGAAAATCGAAGTTTCAAGATAAGGAATTGCTCTAGGTTTATTCTTCATCGTCACTACTATTTTATTCTCATACTTTTTTATGTTTGCTCCCATATCTTCAATTATTTGAAATGTTGCATCATTATCTTCCTCTACTACATTTTCAAAACATACACATCCTGTACAACCTACTACTGCATGCATATATGTTCCAAGAACAATACGATCTGGTGGAATAGTATATTCAATAGAAGATAATTTTGAAACACCCTTAATTCTTAATATTTTTGTTCCTATTCCACAAATACAAGCTCCTGTACAATTTAAAAATTCACAAAGCGCAATGACTTCTGGTTCTATCGCAACATTTTTTAAAACGGTTACACCTTTTGCTAAAACAGCTGCCATAATACAATTTTCTGTTGCTCCTACACTAGGAAAAGGCAATACAATTTCATTTCCTTTTAATCCATTTGTAGTCGCCATGTATTCCTCTTCTTCACAAGTAATACATACATTTAATAATTTCAAAGCATTGATATGAATATCAATGGGACGATCTCCAATTACGCATCCCCCAGGATATGCCATTGTTACTTTCTGTAATCGTCCAAGTATTGGACCAAGTAGCATAACAGAAGAACGCATTTTTGTAACAAATTCTTTTGAAACATCAACTAACTTACAATTTCTAGCATCAATGTAAATGCTATTTTTTTCAACTTTTACAGTGCAACATAATTCTTCTAATAGACGAATCATATCAAAAACATCTGTAATCATAGGACAATTATGTAGAATTGTAATACCATCTACCAAAATAGATGCTGCCATAATAGGCAGTGCTGCATTTTTAGACCCTTGTATTGCTATTTTTCCTTTTAACATTCCACTCTCATTTACTAAAATCAAACCCAATTGTCCACCTTCTTATTTTTTTTAAAAAGGTATCTATTTTAGTATATACAAAACAAATAAAGTGGTTACACATTTTACATATCTTTTAATTCAATACTTCTTCCTACATTTAGAACAAGCCCTATTTCAGATAATAAGAACAAAACAGAAGTTCCTCCGTAACTAATAAACGGTAGAGAAATACCTGTATTTGGAATCGTGTTTGTTACAACCGCAACATTTAAAATAACTTGAATAGCAATATGTGCCATTACACCTACCACTAAAAGGGCACCAAATAAATCAGGCGCATTATTAGCAATAATCATAAAACGCCATAATAATAATACAAACATTAAGATAATGGCAATTCCACCAAACAATCCCAATTCTTCACATACGATGGAAAAAATCATATCATTTTGAGATTCTGGTAAAAAACCAAGTTTTTGCATACTCTGTCCAAGTCCCTTTCCAAAGATACCACCCGAACCAATTGCATAAAGCGATTGTAGCGTTTGAAATCCTCTTCCTGATGCATATGCCTCTGGATCTAACCATGCTAAAATTCTAGCTCCACGAAATCCAAAATTTTTCCCTATCTGTGTTCCTTGTAAATTTACGATTGCAAGTACAATCGCTGCAATTCCGCCTAATCCAACACTTGCCAATATTATAAATCGTTTGTAATCTGGTGTCGCAACAAATAACATAACTGCTGCAATTCCAAAAATAATAATTGCCGAACTCATATTATCTGTAATAATCCATACCATACCACAAACTGGAAGCGGCCAACAAAATGTAACCCAAAATTGTTTTGCTTCTCGTTTTAACTTTTGACTATTTTTTGCAATTAAATGTGCTAAAAATAAAATCATTGCAAGTTTTGCGATTTCAGCAGGCTGTACAGAAATACCAATTTTAAGCCATCTTCTTGCTCCATTCGCTTCATATCCTAACGGACTCATTACAAGAGCAATTAAGATAATTGAAACAACATAACTTAAAAATGCAAATCTTCTCCAATATTTATATGGAAAATAGGCAAAGAAAATCATTGCAAAAATCCCGAAAACAGTAGCACCTGCTTGTTTTTTCAAATAAAATGCTGGATCATTATTCATAGCATTACTCATTCCTGCTTCATAAGAACTAGTAGAATATACCATAATCAATCCAAATCCCAACAAAAACAATACGATAAAAAGTAAACTATAATCAATATACACTTCTCTTTTGACTCTTCTACTTCGATTTCTTTCCACTAAGCTACTCCTCTAAGTTTTTCACATACTGTTTAAACATGCTTCCACGTTCCTCATAATTTCGAAACATTCCCCAACTTGCACAAGCTGGCGAAAGTAATATTGCATCTCCATTTTCAGCGTTTTCATATGCTTTTGTTACAGCGTCTTTTAATGTATCTACTACTATAATATTCGTAAATCCGTGTTTCATCGCACATTCTTTAATTTTTTCTCTTGTTTGTCCAAGTAATACAAGACATTTTACTTTGTTGTTGAAACTTAAAATCCATTCATCATATTCGCTATTTTTGTCATACCCACCTGCAATCAAAACAGTTGGTCTACGCATCGCGCATACTGCTTTTATAGCCGCATCTGTATTAGTTCCTTTTGAATCGTTGAAAAATTCAATATTACGTATCGTATCTACATATTCAATACGATGTTCAACTGCACGAAATTCGCACACAGATTGAATAATTCGTTCCATTGGAACACCTGCTTCATGAGTAATTGCAATTGCTGCCATAACATTTTCTACATTATGATTTCCTAATAAATGCATATCAAAAACGTGTAGTAACTCTTTTGGCACCCCTGAATTTGCAACGTAAATACTATCATTTTTGCAATAAAAACCATCTTGTAATTCATGATTCACAGAGAAATAAACAACTTTAGAACGACAATGTTCTCCAAATGTTCTTGTAAATTCATCATCATAGTTAAGGACACATACATCATCTTTCGTTTGATTTTTATTTACAAGTGCTTTTGTATTTTGATAACATTCCATAGTTTTATGTCGATCCAAATGATCTGGCGTAACATTTAAAATCGCACTGATTTTCGGATGAAACTCTACAATTGTTTCTAATTGAAAACTACTAATTTCTGCTACAACTTTACTATCTTCTCTCATATTTGGAATTTCTAATGTGTAAGACTTCCCTATATTTCCCACAACAAATACACTTTCATAATATGCTTTCATAATTTCACCAACTAGTGCTGTTGTTGTGGTCTTTCCATTTGTTCCTGTAATTGCGATAATATCTTTTGGTGATAAGTGATATGCAAGTTCAATTTCACTCCAAATAGGAATATTTTTTTCTTTTATAGGTTCTAATATTGACGCATCTTTTGGTACACCTGGACTCACTACTACGATATCAATATTCAAAAGATGTTTTTCTTCTAATTCTCCTAATATAATCTTAGCATTAATTCCATCTACTATTTGCTCTTTATTTTGATCAAACAATATAGGATTTGCACCTACCGTATTTAAAAGTGTAATCGCACCTTTTCCGCTGATTCCTGCTCCAATAACAAGAATATTTTTTCCTTTTAATATCATTTATAATCCATCCTTTATAATCCCATTAATGCAATCAAACAAAGAATTGCTGTAATAATAGAAAATACTGCTACAACTTTTGTTTCGCTCCATCCACAAAGTTCAAAATGATGATGTATGGGAGCCATTTTGAAAAATCGCTTTCCCTTTGTTAATTTAAAATATCCAACTTGTATCATGACCGAAAGTACTTCTATTACATAAATCAATCCAACAATTATTATAAAAATTGGCAATTGCATCATAATTGCACTTGCGGCAACAAATCCGCCAAGCGCTAAAGAACCGGTATCCCCCATAAATACACTTGCTGGATGAACATTAAACAGTAAAAAACCAAGTAACGCACCTACGACTGCACATGTAATTGGTTCTATTCCGCTCCCAGTTCCAATCGCTACAACAGAAAAAAATGTTGCAACCATTACAGTTACACTACTTGCAAGCCCATCTAATCCATCTGTAAAATTTGTTCCATTTACAGTTCCAATTACAACAATAAACAAAAATGGAATAGAAAATTTCCCTAAATCCAAATAGGCATATTCCATAAATGGTATTTTCATAGATAAGTCAATTGCGCTAAATTCTGTAATATAATATGCAAATATAGCTGTTACAATAATTTGCAATACCATTTTTTGCCATGCACGCAATCCCAAAGAACGCTTTAATACAACTTTTATATAGTCATCAATAAATCCAATTAATCCAAATCCTAATGTCAAAAACAAAATAGGAATAATATTCGGATATTCTTTTATATAAAATAAAGATGTAATGACAATTGCACCTAGTATAATCACACCACCCATTGTGGGTGTTCCATTTTTTTTCAGATGACTAGATGGTCCATCTTCTCTTGTTGTTTGACCTATTTTTAATTTTCTTAAATATGGAATTATAACTGGTCCTAACATAGCACTTATCGCAAAAGATAATACTACTGGCACCACAAATGATACATTCATATTTCTATTTCCTTTCTATCTTTTTATCCATCTTCTTTTATATCACATTCCTTCTAAATAAGGAAGAATATTCTCAAAAAGTTGACGAACAAGAGGAGCCGCTATTTGCCCTCCATAGTATGTTCCTTGTGGATTATGAATTACTGCCAATGCTATTACTTCTGGGTCATCGGCAGGTGCAAAGCCAACAAAGGATGCAATATACTTTCCACTTCCTCTTGGCAAAGTTTGGCTTGTAGCCGTTTTACCGCCTACTAAAAATCCTTCCACATAGCCATTTTTTCCTGTTCCATTTGTAACAACTTCTTCTAATAAATGCTTCATTGTATCTGATGTTTCTTGTGTTACAAGTCCACTTGTCGTTTCATAAGAAAACACTGTTTCCATATCGTTTCCTACGGATTTCACTGCAAGATGTGGCGTTACACTTACCCCACCATTTACAATTGATGCCACTGTTTCTAACAATTTAATCGGAGTAATCTGAAAGGACTGCCCAAAAGAAACCGTTGCTAATTCTACAAGCCCCATATTGTCTACATTATGCATAATCGTCCCTGCTTCTCCTGGTAAATCAATACCTGTTTTTTCAAGAAGTCCGAAACGTTTAAAATAATCGTAATATGTTTCTATTCCTAATCGCATGCCCACTGAAACAAAAACAGGATTGCAAGAATTCATCGTCCCCTCTAAAAATGTTTCGCTACCATGACCATTTGTCTTGTGACATTTTATTTTTCTATCTTCAACAATAATGTATCCTGGGCAAGAAAATGAATCGGTTTCTTCTACTACCCCCTCTTCTAATCCTGCTGCCGCCGTAATTATCTTAAATGTAGATCCTGGTTCATACGTATCACTTATTGCCGGATTGCGCCACATCTGATTTAATAATTCTTGTTTATTTTCTTCTGTTACAACTTGATTTACATCTGTTAATTCATATGGCTCATTTAAATTAAATTCTGGCACATTGACCATTGCCATAATTTCGCCATTTTTCACATTCATAACTAAAATAGAAACACCATCCGCCTCTTTTGTTTCTAATGTTTGTTCTGCTAATTGTGTCGCATATTTTTGAACATTGATATCAAGGCTAATATACAAATCCTCTCCAGCAACTGGCTCAATACGTTCTTCCCCACCTGTTAATAATTCGACTCCTTTTGCATCTGTTAATGTTAAAATAGTCCCTGGTGTTCCTTGTAAATATTCCTCATACTTTACTTCAAGTCCAATAATTCCTTGATTATCGCCTCCTGTAAACCCTAATACTTTACTTGCCAAATCATCAAATGGATAATATCGCTTATAATCCTCATCCACTTTTACTCCCGGCAAATCGTATGCTCTAATAATATCACCAATTTCCTTAGAAACATTACTTTTTATTCTTTCAATTGAGGAAACTTTGTATACTCGATTTTCTATATACTCTTGCGATAAATTAAGTTCTTTCGATAGAATTTCTATCACCTTTTCTTTATCTGTCATTTGGTTGTATATAACAGAAATATTACATACCGTTTTATTGTCTGCAAGCACTACACCTGTTGCATCAATAATGCGCCCTCTTTTTGCTTTTATACTTCTTTCTCTTTGATGTAAATCAGTTGCTTTTGTTGTATAGTATTCTGATTGATAAATCATCAAATAAAACAATCTTCCAATGAGTAATAATAAAACCAATTGACAAATTGCAACAAATGTCACAATTTTTCTTCTATGAAATGTTAAGTTTTTCATATTCTCTTTCCTAATAATAGCAATTACTATTATAGTATTAAATATTCCCTAAACTTATTCCCATTCTTATTTTAATATGGACTTTTCTCTTCCGTTGAATCTTTTATAGGATCCCCTGTTTCTGGATTGATAACCGTTCCTGTAAGTGGTGCCGTTTCTCCTTCTTCTCCTACTACAGGTGTTGAAGATGTAATATCTCCACCATTTGCATCCTGGACTTCGCGATCAATATGTTCAATCTCTTCCTCATCATCCGTAGTCGAAGGGAGCAATAATTGATTTTCCATATCAGATAATTCTTTTAATTCTGTTTCTGAAAGTTCTTCCGTCATAAATATATTAAGATACGGAAGTACTTCTGTCAAAATACTTCGCACTAAAAGCGTCGCATGTTTTGCATCATCTTGTGCCGCAGCATTTGGTCTATCCACTACAACATAGATTGCAATCTGTGGATCATTTGCTGGTGCATGTCCAATAAACGATACAACATAATTTCTTTTATCTCTTGGTGCCATTTCAGCAGTACCAGTTTTTCCACCAATTAAATATCCAGCTGGTCGAGCAGTCTTTCCCGTTCCATTTTCAACAACTCCCACTAAATATTCTCGTACTTTTTCCGATGTTTGTTCAGAAACTGTTTGACGAAGAAGTCTTGGTTCTATATTTTGTACCGTTGCTCCGCTTGATGTTGTAATCTTTTTCACTAAATGCGGTTCATAATAATATCCACCATTCACTAGGGCAGAATAAGCAGCAATCATTTGAATCATAGTAACATTATATCCTTGTCCAAATGTAGAGGTTGCTAGTTCTGTTTCTCCTAACGTTTGTTCATTGAATACTAAAGATTGCGTTCTCGATTCGCCTACTAAATCAATATTTGTACGTATTCCAAATCCAAAGCTTTCTTGATATTCTAAAAAGATATCTTTTCCAATTTGACGTCCCATTAACATTAATGCAACGTTACAAGATTGTTCCACTGCTTCTTTGACTGTAATAGTACCATCCCCACCAATTTTATAATTATGACATTTAATCTTAAATCCACCAATCTCCAACAACCCATTACATGTATAATATTCATCTCCCGTCATAGTTCCAGATTCTAATCCCATTGCTACTGTAAATGGTTTTGCTGTTGACCCAGGCTCGTAAGTATCTGTAATACAAAAATTTTTCCACAAGGAATTTAAGTTTGCATACAAAACCTCTGTATCCGCTAAAACTTCCTCTTTATTGTCTGCTGTTATTACAATTCCTTCTTCTGATTCTTTTCCTTCTGCGGTTAATAAAGTAGAACCTATTAATGCATCCATGCTTGTCGTACTATTTAAATCAAAATTCGGATAACTTGCCATAGCTAAAATTTCACCAGTATGTATGTTCATGACAATAGCACCAACATTTTCTGCACCATTACCAGTTCTATAATTATTGGTGTATTTTTCATTATGTTCTTGTAATTTTTTTTCTACAATGCTCTGAATATTTGCATCAATTGTTGTAATTAGATTATGTCCATCTACAGCTGCTATCGTTGTTCTCTCCAAGCTTAAATCATCATTTAAATATCCATACTCTCTACCAACTGTACCATTCAAAATTTCATTATAATACTCTTCTAATCCATTACTTCCTGTAAACCCTGAACTTTCACTATCTTTAATTGTAAATCCAATTATATCACTTGCTAATGTATTGTTTGGATAAACTCTTTTATATTCCTCTTCAAACCATACCCCATAAATATTTGGATACTCCTCAGAATTTTCTTTCATTTCTAAGAATCCACTTATTTCATCATACGTTAATTGCTTTGCAACAACATAATATCTTCTTGTCGGATTATCCGTAATATATTTACTCATTTCTGAACGATTAAATTGTGGAAAGCACTGCATCAATGCATCTAGTGTTCCATCTAAATACTCTTCTTTACTTAAAACATCTTTACAATCAATTATAAGATTATATACTTTTTGACTGATTGCTAACTTCGTTCCATTTGTATCTAAAATCTCTCCTCGTTTATAAGGAAGCGATGTACTACTATATTGTTGCTGACTTAAAATTTGTCTTGTATACTGCTCTCCACTATCTCTGTTAATAATTATTAATCGAATGGATAACCCTAAGAAAGCTAATAATACTATAAAAAATAGTATTACTAGCTTTTGTTTCATTTTCAAAGTGAATCCTTTTGTTTTTGTTCTTATCCGTCTTCTATTCATCCTTTTTTCTTTATTCAAATTATCACCTGCTTATTATTATAACTATTTTTTGTTTTAAAAAACTATTCTTGAAAATCTACCAATTTTCTCACATAGTCACTACCTTCTCCTGAAATATTAACAATTTGTCCCTCTTTTGCATATCTCATACCTAGTTCAGAAATAGCAATTCTTTTTACTTCTTCTAAATCAACAGAGCTAAGTATTCTACTATAATCTTCATCATTTGTTAATTTTAAATTATTCAATGTACTTTCTAATCTTGAAATTTGTTTTGTATTAATTGTAATTTGTGATTGCAATTGTAAATAACTAATCAAACATATTGCCGTCACAACTAAAGAAAGCGTTAAAAATAATACATATCCTAAATTCATATGTTTTGTAGATTCTCTATTTCTTCTTGTAGTATGGCTGATTTGCTTTTTTAAAGGTCTTTGTAATTCTTCTACAGGCATAATTTTTCTAGCTGTATTTCCCACTACATATTGTCCTCTACTCATTTTTCTTGCCATATCTTATCTCCATTCATATACTATATCATTTTTTCAAATATTCTTAATTTTGCACTTTTTGATCTTTTATTTACATTTATTTCCTCTTTGCTTGGTAAAATCGGTTTTCGAGGTACCGCTTTCCCAAGAGATACTTTTTTACAAATACATACAGGAAATTCTTTTGGACAGGTACATGGATGTTCATATTCCTTAAATGCTACTTTAACAATACGATCTTCTAACGAATGAAAAGTAATGATACATAATCTTCCATCAGGATTTAACAATTCCACTAAATCATTTAACGTATTTTTTAACACTTCTAATTCACGATTACATTCAATTCGAATTGCTTGAAATGTTTTTTTCGATGGATGGCCATTCATTCTCATCTTAGCTGGAATCGCATTTTTTATAATTTCATTCAATTCAAATGTTGTTTTTATTTCTTTTTTTTCTCGTTCTCTCACGATATGTTTTGCTATATTTTTTGCAAATTGGTCTTCTCCATAATCGCGAATAATACGAAACAAATCCATTTCACTATAAGTATTTACAATTTCTTTTGCGCTCAATGCTTGTCTTCTATCCATTCTCATATCTAAATCTGTATCAAATCGATAAGAAAATCCACGTTCTATCGTATCTAATTGATAGGATGAAACTCCTAAATCCAAAACAATTCCATCTACTTTATCAATTTTTTCTTCTTTTAAAACCGCCTTCATGTTACAGTAATTGCTACGAATTAAAGTAACTTTATCTCCAAATTCTTTTAATCGTTCACCTGCCGCTTTAATAGCGTCTTCATCTTGATCTATTCCAATAAAACGACCCTTTTCATTT
>JBOFWM010000063.1:0-108003 GCA_051653625.1 Lachnospiraceae bacterium | reverse complement strand
AGAAAAAACCAGTATAAACAATATAATCTCATATACTACCCCAATCATAACCCCAATTACAATACATGTTGCAACAAAAATAAATTGTTCAAGAGCGAACTGTATACCATATTTATATACGCTATACAGTTCATCTTTTTAATATCATTTGTAATTAAGATACATCTATTCGTTGTTTCCTTTTGTAACCCAAGACAAACTTGTATAATCCTATTATCAGGTTTTTCTTTTTTCCACCCTTCTGGCAGTGGAACATTTACATGATTATATTCAATTCGAAGCATCCCTCCTCCAGGTAAAGGAACTCCATTTCTCATATTATATTTATTTTTTGTTACTTCTTTTGTATTTAAATCTAATTTTTCATTTCCTCTAAGAGAACTTAATATGCGAATGGTCTCTCTTGCATGAAACCCCAAGTCTCCAGGTGCATTTTTAAAGGTATCTAATTCTTCAATTGTAGTATTTGGTATTACTACATCATTATCATCTAGCGATGTAATTATGTAAGGTGAATTAAGTAAAATGTTTGTATCTAAAATAAACGTTTTTTTCATGTAATCACCAAGCAATTTAGCTTCCCTTCATTTTTATTAATTTTATTATAACAAAGGGCTATTTTTACAGCAAGTAAACCCTACGTAAAGATTAGGTCAACTCTGTGTATAATTGCATTTCAATTACATTCTTGCATTTTTTTCCATTTTTCTTGTATAATTATTGGTGTCATATTATTTAAAGAAAGGATTTTTATTATGAAAAAAATTTATCCTGATTGTCCTGTAGAAACTACACTACAATTAATTGGAGACAAATGGAAAGTATTAATTATTAGAGATTTATTAACTGGAACAAAACGTTTTAATGAACTTATGCGTTCGGTCAAAGGTATTACACAAAAAGTTCTTACTAGCAATTTACGTTCATTAGAAGCTGCTGGGCTAATTACTCGAACCATTTATCCTGTTGTACCACCAAAAGTTGAATATGCATTAACACCTGCTGGTCTTGCTTTAAAACCAATTTTAGATTCTATGATAGTATGGGGCACTAATTATAAAAACAATCACTAACATATATGCTTCTCTACTACTATGCCTTTTAACCTATTCTATGAATGCTCATGATATAAATAACAATCTTTCATATGATCATTTACCATCCCTATTGCTTGCATAAAGGAATATATTGTAGTGGATCCTACAAATTTAAATCCCATCTTTTTTAAATCTTTACTAATTCTATCTGAAATTATTGTTTTTGATGGAATCTCTTTTAAAGTGTTCCACTCCCCTTTTATCGTAGTATACTCAACATACTTCCAAATAAATGTATCAAAGCTACCAAATTGCTTTTGAATAGCTAAAAATAAACTTGCATTATGGATTGTTGCAGCAATTTTTCCTCTATGTCTAATAATCTTTTCATTATGCATAAGTTCTTCTATTTTCGCTTCCTCATACTTTGCCACTTTTTTGGGATCAAATCCATCAAATGCGACTCGAAAAGATTCCCTTTTTTTAAGAATTGTAATCCAAGATAAGCCAGCTTGAAAAGATTCTAACACGAACATCTCAAAAAGTTTTTGATCATCATGTACTGCCTTTCCCCATTCATTGTCATGATATTCTTTATAAATCTCTGATCCATCCAACCATAAACACCTCGTTTTTTCCATTAATTTTCTCCTCCATTCATTATAACCTTGCTTCTCTCCGCTTTCTTTGTTATATTCAAAAGAAAGAAAGGATAGGTGATTAATATGAAACTGCTGCTAATTATCTCCCTAGTATTACTATCAGGGTGTCGCAATACTACCGATTCAACTATTGATTCAAATTATATCACAATTGATTCCATGAAAGCGAAAGAAATGATAGATAACAATACAAATGCTATTGTACTTGATGTTCGTTCACAAGCAGAATACGATGAGAAACATCTCCCAAACGCGTTACTTCTACCTGATACTGAAGTTCTCGAAAAAGCAGAAGAGGTATTACCCGATAAAGATGCACTTATTCTAGTATATTGTCGTAGTGGAACTCGAAGTAAAAAAGCTGCTGCCGCCCTTGTTTCATTAGGTTATACAACTGTGTATGAATTTGGTGGAATACAGGACTGGCCATATGATACGGTGAGTTCTTAGAAAAAGAGAGAGATACACTTATATGTGTAGCTCTCTCTTTTTTCTTATATAATAATTTCTCCTGCTAATAAATCTGTGCGACTTGAACTTGTACCAATATATACTTGGTATGTCATTTCTTCAACTTTCATACAGTTTTGATTCGTATTATAATACGCCAACTCTTCTTTTTTACAAGTAATATGCACTCTTTTTGTTTCATTTGGTATAAGTGCAACTCTTTCAAACCCTCTCAACAACTTTTTAGGTCTATCTATTTTGGAATTTTCAAATCCTATATAAAGCTGAATTACTTCTTCCCCTTGCATTTCTCCTACATTTTTTACGTCGCAGCTTGCTACAATCTTATCATCTTCATAACTAAATGTTGCATTCTCAACTGTAAATGTTGTATAGGATAATCCAAACCCATATGGATATGCTGGTTCTTTTCCTTCTTTTTCTAACTTTGCATAACCATGATAATAGTCATAATATTGTTTTTCTGTATCCCAATTTATAGTAGGATAATCCTCTATACTTTTTGGAATTACATAAGGTAATTTCCCACTCGGACTAATTTCCCCAAAGATGATTTCTGCTATAGCTGTTGCGCCTTCCATGCCTGGATAATATGCCATCATTATTGCAGATACATTATCTTGCCATTCATTCATCATAATTGTATTTCCACCAATTAGCACAACAATAGAATTTTTATTTTGCGAAGCCACTTCATTAATCAATTCAATTTCATCACTATGTAATGACAAAGATTCACGATCTCCACCTTTTGCAAGACGATCTTTTTCATTACTCATGTAATTCTCCGAATTTTCGTTTACAACATACTCCCCTTCATCATTATGATTATATCCTACTACAAATATAACTGCATCTACATTTTTTGCTAAGTTCTTTGCATGTGAAATATCTTCCCCACTGTAATAAGATACTTCTGTATTTTTTGCAACATTTGCAAGGCCTTGAATTGGAGTTTTTACATACTCTGGATATACCCAACTCGAACCATGATCACCAATGTTTTCTTTTTCACCAAGTTTTCCAAGTACAAGTACTTTTTTTGTTTTTTGTGATAGAGGTAAAATTTTTTCATCATTTTTTATGAGTGTAATTCCCTTTCTTGCAGTCTCTAATGCGAGAGCAACATGTTCTTTACACCCTAATACTTCTTCTGAATAGGTAGAAGTATTTTCCTTTTCAAATGCAATTAATGTACGTACAATACGAAGAGCTGCTTCATCTATTTTTGTTTCTGGCACAAAACCATCTTCTACCGCTTTAACAAGATACTCTCCATAATACTGAATTGCACACATCTCGATATCTTGTCCACCATTTGCAGCTTCTACTGTATCTTTAACTCCCCAAAAGAAATCAGACATAACAAATCCGTCAAAATCCCACTCTTTCTTAAGCACTTCATTTAACAAATAATTATGATGTCCACAACGCACTCCTTGAAATAAATTATAAGAGCTCATAACACTTCCTGCACCTGCATCTATACATTTTTTAAAGTGCGGTAGATATACTTCTCGTTCTGTTCTTTTATCACACTCTACACTTACTTTAAAACGTGAAATTTCCATTTGGTTAAATGCATAATGTTTCACGCATGCAATTACCCCCTCTTCTTGAACACCTTTTGTAAGTGCAGCCCCCATTTCTCCTAAATGAAAAGATTCTTCTCCATAAGTCTCTTGACTTCTCCCCCAACCTGGATGATATGGCAAATTCACGCATACTCCACCAAATAAATTTCCACCGTACGCTTTTACCTCTTTTCCAATTGCTTGTCCAATGCGCTCTTCTAACTCTTTATCAAACGTCGCTCCACGTAACATCGAAACTGGAAAACAAGTACTTTTTCCACGTCCACAGACAACACCTCTTGGTCCATCGCAAAATAGCATTTTAGGAATACCTTTTTCTTCTATACCACCTGCACGAAATGGAATTTCATTATAATGTCTTCCCGTCATTACTTCTGTAATTTCTTCAACAGTGTAACTACTCATCAAATATACTTTTTCTTCTAATGATAGATTTTTTACGATCTCTTTCGCAATTTCATTATACTTTACTCTATTTTCCTTTAACATAGTCTCTCCCTAATTTTTTGCAGTTTCTTCTACTGATTGTGTGATTTCTTTTTGATATTTTTCAATATCCCAGAATATAAGTGTTACAATAATTAAAATACCAACAATCATTGGCATACCTACAGAAATAAATTTCATTGCATTGATTGCCGATGGTAGTTGTTGTTCTAATTTTCCATCATATTTTCCAAGTTGCAAAATCCATCCCATTGCTGCAGCACCGAGCCCTGTTCCAACCTTCATTCCAAAACTATTAATACTCGTTGTAATTCCTTCTACACGAACACCTTTTTTCCAAACATTATAATCTACAACGTCGGAAGCCAATGTGAAAATTGCAGCAGTTAATGGTACCCCACCAACACTTTTAATTAAAATACTACCAAAGTATAATGCTAAATTAATTGTTTCTGGAAGTAATACGAGATATTGTAAAACGGAAGATACAATGACCATACTAAGTCCAACAATAATCGTATTTCTCTTTCCATATTTCACAAATAATTTTGGCATAAATGGCATAAGCAATACCATAGGTATAATTCCAATAATAGAAATCAATCCTAATAAATTTGCATTCCCAATTACATCTCGAAAGAAATAGATACCAATTCCATTTGTAACTCCTTGGGAGAAGTATTGTAGAAAAAACACAAATGCAGCCAAATAAAAATACTTACAAGTTAATACTGTTTGTAGCCCCACTTTTGTTGAAAACTGATCTCCATTATCTGCATTCTTTTTCTCTAATTCTAATGCAGGCTCAACTTTTTCTTTTACACCTAAAAATGTTGCTACCAAACATACAAATGCAATGCCTGCATAAAGAAGTACAACCTTACTCCATGCCGTTTGACTTGAATGTCCTCCAAAAGCTGTTAATAATGGATTTGTAACTGAATTGATAAACATAATAGCAACAAGTACCATCATTGACCGGACCACTGTTACAGTTGTTCGATCCTTTGGATTTGTAGTAATTCGTGGTAACATTGCATGATATGCTAAATTTGTTGCAGTATAGCAAATAACTGCCATAAAGAAATAAGTTGCATAAATATATATATTTTTTCCTATTTCTGATAAATTACCTGGTACATTAAACACTAAAATGAGTGACAAAGAAAATGGAATACACATAAATAAAATCCATGGCCTTGCCTTCCCAAATCTAGTGTTTGTTTTATCAATAATTATCCCCATCCCTATATCACTTAATCCATCAAAAATTCTTGAGACTAACATTAATGTCCCTACAAATGCTACAGAAACTCCAACACTATCTGTATAATAAAGTGATATAAATGCAGCTGCAAAAGACCAAATAAAATTACACCCTACATCTCCTAATCCATAACATAATTTTTCTCTTTTACTTGCTATATTTTTACTATTTATTTTCTTCTCTTTCATCGTACCTTTTTCCTCCTTATTTGGATAATCGTTATTACATAAATTCTTTGATTAATGCCGATATTTTATCTTGGTCGTAAGATACATACCCCTTAATTTCAATATTTGATTTTTCTTTTCCACCCGTTGTTCTAAAATCGTGTGGTGTTACCCCAGTTATTTTTTTAAAATTTCGATAAAATGTTATTTCTGAATGAAATCCACAAATATCTACAATTGCAAGAATTGTTAATTCTGTGTTTTTTAGAAGTTTTTTTGCTTCAACAATTTTTCTTATTGCAATCAGATCAGTTATTGTTACACCCAAATTATTTTTTATATGTCTATACAACGTTTTATTGGAAATTGCAAATTTTTCGCAAATTTCCTCTATTACATACTCCTCTTTATAATGTTCTTCTAAATATGCTAGTATTTCATTTACTTCGTTTTTATTTTTCTTCAACGTTATACTACTAGAAAGTTGTATTATTTCATAATTTGTAAATTCATATAAATTTGCAATAAATTCGTATACAAATGCAAATGTTTTATTAATTGCATAAGAATTTTTTTCTTTTTGTAACGTAAAAATATATGCTAGTATTCTTGAAAAAGATTTATATTCATAGTTTTTGCGCAATGTAATCTTTTCATTTGAACTATCTAAATGAAAATAATAGTTTCTTGCTTTATCAAAATAATCTTCAAATAATGGCTTATCAAATTGAACAAACAAACATACATTTTCAGTTTTTCTAATGATTTCATGGAATTCACCAGAATTAAAAAGTAATACATCTCCCTTCTTTAAATTTTTTATACCATTTTTTGTTATAACAATAATTTCTCCACTTACAACCAACAATACTTCCACTTCGTAGTGCCAATGAAAGCTTGAATGTCCAATCGACACACAAAATGCCTGAATTGGTAAGTTTTTTAAATGTTCTACATTCTCAAATAATTGTTCGCTCATATTTTTCACTCCTTTATTTTAACATTCGATATTAATCATTTGTTATTTCTTTAGTTCAATAATACCATCATTTTTGGACAAAACATAAAAAAAAATAAAAGCATAGTATATTTTTATGTCAAAATATATATACTTTTATTTTTATATTGTTATTTTTTATATTATTTTACTAAATATTTTCTTTTGTTTTTTTCTTATAATCTAATAATAAACATAGGTATATTAAAAAATATAAGGATTTATACACTTTATTTCTTTTCAAATAATATTGCTATAATTTCGAAGTCATTATATGATGAATTCAAACTAATAAAAAGGAGATTCCAATAATGCAACTAAACAAAATACATCATATCGCTATTATAGGCAGCGACTATGACGCATCCAAAAATTTTTATACTAATATCTTAAATTTTGAAGTGATTCGTGAACATTATCGTGAAGAAAAAGAAGATTATAAAATCGACTTAAAATGTGGCGAACAAGAACTTGAACTTTTTATTATAAAGGATTGTCCAAAACGCTTGTCTTTCCCAGAAGCACTCGGACTTAGACATCTTGCTTTTTATGTAGAAGATATTGAAGAAACAGTTAAAGAATTGAATGAAAAGGGAATCGAAACAGAACCAATTAGATTTGATACATTTACAAATAAGAAAATGACATTTTGCCAAGATCCAGATGGGCTTCCAATTGAGTTACATGAATAGAGGAATTTTTTACACCTCTATTCATAAAAGCATATTTTCTATATCTGACTTTTTAAGTACTCAATGCTCAATTTAGCACTTTCCATGATATCTATTTGACTATTATCTTGTTCCACAACTATCCAACTTAACGGTTTCTCTTTTGCCCAGTTTATAATTGGTGTGTTCTCCATCTGTCCTAAACCAATAGAACAAAATGTAGGCATTTCTTTATCGCCAACTATCCCACCACCTGTTAAGCTTATATAATCCTTAATATGAATAATATCTATTCTATTTTTAATTTTCTCTAAATAAGAAATAGGATTTACTTTTGCATAATTTATCCAAAATGTATCTAACTCAACCATCATCTGAACATCACATTCTATTATTGCATCCATCATAAATTTTTTTTCCTCTATTAATTTTTCGAATTCAAACTCATGATTATGATATGCTAATTTAATACCATGCTTATTACAAAGCTCTAACAACCTTGGAATCAACTCCTCTAACTTATTAAGTCCATCTGCATTTCGTAATTCTGGCGGAAGCCATGGAATAGTTACCATGGGTATACCAGCTTCTTTTGCATAAATAATTTCACCTTCCGCATTACTCTCCCACTGTTCAAGTCTTATATGTGAATTACATGCAACAATATTACTCTCATCTAATAATTGTTTCATTTCATTTGCTGGAATGCCACAATATGTAAAAAATTCAACTCCATCATATCCCATCTGTGCAACTTGTTTTATTGTATTAATCAGACCTTCCTTTGTTTTACATAAAGGAAATGCCGAAAACAATTGATATCCAATCTTCATACTTATCTCCATCCTTGTACTGTAACTTCTCTTAGTATTAGAAACCTAGTTATTCTTTCACAATTTTCTTTGTAATATTGTATCATAATTCATCAATTTATACAAAGGTTTTCATTCCCATCAAAGTTATTAATAGGTGCAATCGTCTAACATACCATACGTTGTAAGTCCCCTAATAATTGTCCAAAAAGAAAGAAAATATTGCCTAATAAACTCTTGAAATTCACAGTCTTTTCATTGTTGAAACACTCAAAATATGTTATAATAAATACATTGTTGAGCTATTAATTAATTAAAATCAGAGGAGTATTATTTATGAATAAAATAACAACTTATATAGCAAATGGAGGACAAACCTATTTGCCTTTTAAAGATAATATAATGATTGATTTTGTACCTTATGAAAAACCAGAAAAACCGTCACCATTATTGCCAAATCTTGAATTGACTTCTTCATTTGTTGAGAATGGATTTGTGTTACCCTCTCAAAAACAACACTTTTTACCTAATCTTACATCAGAAATGTTAGATTGGTTCTGGGCCAATATGGAGAAATGTTATTATTTATGGGCACCTGGTTCTCACAAAAGATTCAGTTGGGTAAAAGAACCATGGAAATATGGAATGATGAATTCTGTTCATATGATTTCAGAAGTAGTAGAACCTGGAAAAGCAATTTTTGGCGGAAATGGTGTAGAAATTAGACGTTTACCATTAGAAAAATATTTTCCATTTACAACATCACTTAAACATGTAATATGTGAAGGCGTTTTTAATGCTAAAAATGAATGGTTAGATTCTACCATCCATATGTGGGAAGATGTTGAAGGTGGTGTAGTACATATTACAGCTACTATTCAAAATACAAGAGCAACTGCTCCACCAGATTTTATCATTGAGATGTTACAGGAAAATCCAAAAATTGAAATCGTACCAAATTATGAAACAGACCATGAAGATTATGAAGCTTCTCAATGGCCAATTTTCTTGCCAAAATTATATGACTTGTGGAAAAATCACCCAGATCCAACACAAAATGTTTCTTGCTCTTTAGAAGTTACTAAAAATAAATTTGGAGAATATCGATATATTACTCCTCATCAACCAATACAATACTAAGATAACAAAAAAGAGTTTTATTATTATTAAATTATAAAAGTGTCAAATATTTTCACTTTATAATATATAGCAACAAATTTAATTAATACTTTAGGAGGATTTAAAATGAAGATTGTTGGGGTTTCTTTAGGAACAAAAAACGGAAGTAATGATGCAATGTGCAAGGAAGCATTAATTGCTGCACAAGAACTAGGGGCTGAGGTTTCTTTTATTCATTTACATGATTGGGACATTAAATATTGTACAGGTTGTGTAGCATGTTCACGTGGATTAGTAACTGGAAAAGGAAATATTTGTATTAGAAAAGATGAATTTGATGCATTTAGAGATATCTTATTAGATGCTGATGGAGTTCTTATTGTTGATCCAATTTTTGAAAAAGGTGCAAGTGCCCTATTCCATTCATTAATGGACCGTTTCGGACCTAGAATGGATCGAGGTATGAATATTGTTGGAACAAAAATTGCCGAATCAAATCCAGAAGCTAAACCAATTGATCCAAGATTACTAAAAGATAAAGTTATTTCTTTTATTGGAATCGGTGGTTCAGATTGGGCTACTGCAATTGAATATGATCATACAATGTTAGCCATATCTCCTGCTTGGAAAATTATTGATAATGAAAAATTTGCATGGTCTAAAAATATTATTATGGAAGAAGAAAAAGTAGAAAGAGTTCGTGAAATTGGACGTAATCTAGCAGAAGCAGCTAAAGATTATGAAAAAGCAGAATGGAAAGGCGATACAGGCATTTGTCCTCATTGTCACAGCAAAAACTTCTATTTTGGTGAAGGTGATTCAAATGCTGCTACTTGTATGACTTGTGGTATTGAAGGACATATTGAAGTTGTAGACAAAAAAGTGAAATTTGTTTTCCCTAATGAGCAATATGGGCATGCGCATGATACTTTACCAGGTAAATTTATTCATGCTAATGATATTAAGGAAAATGAAGGAAAGGCGATTGCAAATCGTAGTTCCGAAAAATATAAAGCAAGTGCTGCAAGAATTAAAAGCTTTAATATAACAGAAATTTTACCACCTTCAAAACAATAATAAGAACAAAAGGATTGAGTATAAACAACTCAATCCTTTTTGTATTTATCCAATAAAATAACATACAATCGGTACTGTTATAATGGAACAAATCGTTGTGAAAAAAATCATAGATGCTCCATACTCCACATCTGACTTTTGACTTTGAAAAATCATTGCCATTGAAGACATACTTGGAAGCGCACATAAAATTCCAATTGTAATTCCCATTTCACTAGAAATAAACGGAAATAATTTAAATAAACTTACTAAAATTAACGGCATAATACACATCTTGATAAGAACAGCACCATATAATTCTTTTCGTCCCAAATACTTTATTAAATTTGTATTACAAAATACTCCTCCTAAATAAATCATTGCAAGTGGTGTTGCTGCCGCACCGGTTTTTGTTAATGCAGTATTTAAAATTTCAGGAATTTGAATTTTAAAGAGTATTATGATAACAGCTAATACAATCCCAACGGTAGCTGGACTAATCATTTTAAGTAATTTTTCCTTTGTGGATTTTTTTTCCATATGATCAACTGGAGACGCTAACTCTACACCTACTGTCCACAAAAGTAATTGATCAATTACTGTAAAAATTGCTATATAAAGAACTCCTCTTTCGGGGAATATTGCTCCTACAATCGGTATTCCCATAAATCCAACATTTCCAAACATAGTACAAGCTCTATATACTTTTTTTTCATTTCCCTCTAAACGAAATGCCGATGCAAGTATTTTACAACTAATAAATAAGATGCCATACATTACAATTGCCAATGCAAGAATTGTTAAAGATTCAAAAAATATTTCCCTTGTTGTACCATTAATACAATTTGTAAAAATAAGTAATGGTAGTAATATTTTCGTGATCATTCGAGCAAGTATTTGTAGTCCATCCTTTTCTAGAATTTTTGTTTTGATCATAACAATTCCTAATGTTGCATATATTATAAAAATCACTATTTGTCCTATCACTAGGTTTACATATTCCATAACTACTTCTAAATATCCTTTCCTTTACTTAAAAAAGGAAACGAAGTAAAATACTCGTTTCCTTTTTTCTTTAAAATTTTCCAATATGTTCAGCTAAAATAAGTGTGGCCTCTGTTTTTTCAATTACTTCTTCTACACTACTTTCTTCTGCTACTTCTTTTAATATCAGTCCTTCTTTTGTTACTTCAATCACTGCTAATTCTGTAATAATTTGATTTACCTTTGACACTGCTGTTGCTGGTAATGTGATATTATGAAGTATTTTTGGACTTCCATCTTTTGCTGTATGAGTCATGGCTACAATTACTTTTTTTGAACCTGTTACCAAATCCATTGCTCCACCCATACCAGGCACCATTTTTCCTGGTATTTTATGACTAGCTAAACAGCCTGCTCCATCTACCTGTAGTGCTCCTAATACAGTTATATCAACGTGTCCTCCTCTTATAATTCCAAAGGAAACTGAACTATCAAAATATACTGCACCTGGTTCTACCGATACAGGAACACCTCCTGCATTTACGATATTTAAATCATCGCCTACTGCGTTCGCTGTATAACCCATACCTAATATTCCGTTCTCTGATTGTAAATGGATATGAATTTCATTTGGTACATAACTTGCTACCGCTGTTGGTAATCCTATTCCTAAATTTACAACGTCCCCATCTTTTAGTTCTTTTGCTACCCTCATTGCTATTTTTTCTTTAAGAGACATATGGTTCTCCTCCCACTAGATAATCCACAAATATTCCTGGTGTTGCTACCATTTCCGCCTGTATTTCTCCAACTTTAACAATTTCTTCTGCTGCTGCAATTACAAGTTCAGCTGCCGTTGCCATGACTGGATTAAAATTACGTGTGGTCGCTTTATAGTAAAGATTTCCCTTCTCATCTGCAATAGATGCTCGAATCAATGCAACATCTGCTTTAAGTGGTTCTTCTAAAAGATACTCAGTCTCATTTACGATAATCGTTCTTTTCCCCTCTTGAACTTCCGTTCCAAGACCTGTTTGAGTTAATACCCCACCTAATCCGGCACCTCCTGCTCTTATTCTCTCTACTAATGTTCCTTGTGGAACAAGTTGGACCTCTAGTTTTCCTGCATTCATCAGTTCTGCAACTAGAGGATTTAATCCAATGTGCGAAGCAATTAATTTGCTCACCACACCTTTTTTAATTAAACGACCTATTCCTGTGTCAGGAATTCCTCCATCATTTGCAATTACAGTAAGATTCGTTACACCTTTTTGAAGAATGGCGTCAATTAGTATCTCTGGAGTGCCATTTGACATAAATCCACCTATCATTAAAACTGCCCCATCATTGATAGATTGAACCGCCTCTGTTGCAGTAACTTGTTTCATACATTCACTTCCTCCTATACCTTCTCTTATCGATTAAAGACTTAATATTTTACGTGCTTCTTCTGGTGTCGCAACTTCCTTACCAAATTCCTCTATTACGCGTTTTGCACGTGCTACAAGTTGTGCATTGCTTGTAGCTAATTCTCCCTTATTATACATGATATTGTCCTCTAATCCAACTCGAATATTACCACCTAATGCAAGTGCTGCATACATAATTGGAATATGTCCTTTTCCAATTCCTAATGCACTCCATGTACATCCTTCTGGTAGAAGATTTTTCAAATATACTAAGTTTTCAACAGTTGCAGGCATACCACCAGCTGCACCAAGAACAAATTGAAAATGTAGAGGAGCTTTTAAAACTCCTTGTTTCAAGTAATATAATGCATTATAAATCATTCCAACATCAAAAATTTCAATTTCAGGTTTAACCCCTACTTCTTGCATTCTCTTTCCTAGTTTTTCAAGAAAAGCTGGACTATTTTCAAATACACAATTATTTTGCCAATTCATTGAGCCACAATCATATGAAGCTAATTCTGGTTTTAACTCAACAAATGGTTTCATTCGAACTTCATCATCTAATCCAATTCCACCTGAAGTTGTAAGATTAATTACAACATCACAATCTTTTTTTGCACGAATTAAATTCACAGTTTCTTCGAACTTATTAAAATCCATAGATGCTTTTGCTTCATCATCTCTTACATGAATATGAGCAACAGACGCACCTGCTTTCCAGCAATCATATACATCATTTGCAATTTCACTAGGAGTAATTGGTACATAAGGTGTGATTTCTTTTGTTGGCCAAGCACCTGTAGTTGCAACAGTTAAGATAACCTTATTACTTAAATCTCCCATTCTTAAAATCCTCCGTATGTATATGTTCTATCTGGAACATCATTCATATCATCTTCATCAATTTCTGCAACACAACGTGCCATTGATCCATCTCCTAAATACCAACGAAGTGGGAAACAATAAAATCTAAAACGTTTTCCTGAAACTTTATCTAAATCTCCTCCTAAGTTTTCTACGCCAACAATTCCATGTCCTAAAAGCTCTTTATGGCAAGGTTCCCATGTACCCCAACATCCAATTGCTTCTAACTCACCAAATTTTTTGTCATAAGCTTCTTTTCCATGAACTTTGATATATACTTCTTTATCAAATTCTGCATATGCTTCTTCACCAAATTGTTCAATATATTCTTCAACAATTGTTTTTCCAGATGCACCTAAAAGGTTCATTCTTGTCATACCATTATTACCCATAGCTGTATGTAAAGGATGATCTAATGCTTGCATATCCATTGCAACACATTTTACTTTATGTTTTACAAACCATTTTCCTGCATCAATTCCTGTTCCACAAGAATAGTGATAATAGTCTTTACTATCATCAAATTCACGATGCATTCCTGTATTTAAACAAACAATCATACCTTCTAATTCTTCTGGTTTAATATTTGCGCGTTTACATGCATCTTCTAAATGTTTGTCTGTAATTAATCCCCATTTTTCAACTTCGATTTCTAGACATACTGCATCACCTGTATATGCATCAACTGCCATTTGATGTGTATAACGAGCTCTTTTTCCATCAAATTCTTTTTCCATTACGTGTCTTGGTGCATCACAATGTGTTCCTGTATGCATAGTACATCCAACATATTGTGTTAATACGCCACCTTTTGCTAATCCATGTTTACTATCAATTACTGGCTTATCAAAATAAGGCCAACGTGGAATGTCCGCACTGAACGGATGTGTTAAATCAACGAATACTTTTTTTCCCATTTTTTAAATCCTCCTAAAGTTAAATTTCTAATTATTAATTTGCCCAATAACCACCATCGGTAGCTACATTTGCTCCTGTCATAAAATCTGATGCCTTTGATGCTAAGAATAAACATGGTCCAACGAAATCTTCTGGCTCCCCTAATCTTCCTACTGGCAATCGTTTTAAAAAGTTTTGATATACTGCACTTTCTGGATCAAACATCCATTCTGTTAAATCTGAACGAAATACAGTTGGATTAATTGTATTAACATTAATTTTATATTTTGCAGTCCATTCACATGCAAGTGATTGTGCCATTAAATCAATACCACCTTTTGCTGTGCAATATCCTGTATAATTCGCCATACCCATTTTTGATCTAGCTGATGACACTAGAATAACTTTTCCACCTTTATTTTGCTCCACCATTTGTGCACCAACATATTTACAAAACAACCAAGTTCCTTGTACATCTGAATCCATAATTTGTTTCCAAGTTTCTAAGTTTTGTTCAATAATTGGTTCTGGTTTGTTATATCCTGCTGCTGTTACTAATACATTAATTTCTCCAAATTTTGCAATTGTATCATTTACAATTTTAACAACATCAGCTTCTACCGCTGGATCTCCTGTAGAATATCCACATTCAATCCCCTCAGCTTCTAATTCATCACATAATTTTTTACAAGTATCTTCTTTACGCCCTGTAACCATAACTTTCATGCCTGCAAGTCCGTATCCCTTACATACTGCACTTCCTAACGCGCCAGTTGCTCCTGTCACTAGAGCTACTTTTCCTTTAACATCAAATAAATCACTCATAAACTCTTTGTTTACCATCGTACTACTCCCTCCTACTTTGGATAATTTATAATTACCAACATAGTTGCTGGATAATTAGATTCATTAATTAAGTGACGTCCTTCATTAGGTGCAAAAGAAAGACTTTCATTTTTATGAATGACATATTTATTTCCTTCTTTGTCCGTTACTGTCATCTCACCTTCTAATACATAATATACTTTTTCTAATGGATTATCTTCATAAGCATATTCTGCTCCTCCTCCAGGAAGAAATGTTGATAATCCTACCCAAAATTGTTCTGCTCCTGTTTCTTCTTTTCCATGAATTCTCATAGCTGTCATTCCAAAATGCCCCGGTGCATCATATGCTTTAAGTTCTTCTAATGTGCGTTTTACCATAAATTCACTCTCCTATTCATATTTTTTGCTTACTTGAAGCTGACTTAATAAACGTTTATTAAATTGCTTCTGAATGATTTCTTTTTCTTCTTCTTTGTATGAATAAAATCCTTCTCCTGTTTTAAACCCTAGTTTGCCCTCTTTTACTTTTTCTCTAAGCATATCACTAGCATGTAAAGAAGCATCCATAACCGCTAATAAATTATCCCCTACTGTACACCATATATCTAAACCACCAAAATCAGCTACTTCTAACTGACCTGTTGTAGCATATCGAAACGCTGGTCCATACTTTAATGCAGTATCAATATCTTTTGCATCTGCTGCACCCATTTCCATTAAAGAAAATACTTCTCTTGCAATTCCTTGTTGAATTCTGTTTGCTAACAATCCTGGTATGTCTTTCAATACTTTTGCTGGTCTCTTTTCAATAGAATGATATAATTTTTCTACTTCTTCATATTTTTCCTCTGGCATATTTCCAAAACATGATAATTCAACAAGTGGAATCAAATGCGCTGGATTATACCAATGACAAACCATTACTCTAGCTTTTTCTTCTTCCTTCATTTGTTCTGTTAAATCTTTAAAAGAAATGCTTGAAGTATTACTTGCAATAATGGCATCTTGCTTACAATATTCAAATAACTTTTTAAACAAGTCTTGCTTTAAATCTTTTACTTCAGGAATTGCTTCTATTATGTAATCAGCACTTTCAACTGCAGTTTTAAGGTCTTCAAAAACTTGTAACCTCTTTAAAGATTCCTCAATTTTTTTGTTGTCAATAACACCTTCTTCACATAGAAATTCATATTGTTTTTTTATTTTCCCTAAACATGTATTTCTAATTTCTTCAAAACTTTCATATATTTTCACATCATAGCCATATAATGCAAAGCAACCGGCTATAGCATGCCCCATGGTTCCTGCTCCAATCACAGCGATATTTTGAATCATATTTTCGACCATCCTTTTAAATTATTCTCTATCATCCGTCCAATTATCTTTTTGCTCTTCATATATGTGCGGTAATATCGCAGCTAAATTAGTGTACTCTTTAATATTATGACTAAATAACATTCTTGGCCCAATCTCTGGAACCATAATTCCATCTGGTATAATCTTTATCAACTCTCCATCTTTATATCCTACACCCATCCAAAATCTTGATTCGAACATAACTCCGCCATCTACAGAATAAAATTTATGTGTCATAAATGCTGGTGTATCGCCAATTCCAACTGCACACACTAATGATTCACATTTTTTAGTGCCAATTAGAGATCCATCATAACCAAACTCTTCTGGATTTTTAAAACATAATTTTAATTCTTCTGGTCCTTTTCCAATATCTTCAATAATATGATGTACCATTCCCCATGTTTTTTGATGATTTGGTACTTCTGGATTTAATACATATTCCGGTTGATCTGCTCTTGCTTGATAATGATCTTCTTTATCCCAAAGTTTATATCTTAAATCGCTTCCAACACTATGCCAACCAAACCACCAGTCACACATTTCTACTGTTACATTTGGCATAAATGTTGTATTCGCAACAAAGCCCAATCCATTTTCTAATACACAAAATCCACTTTGAATTCCTTCATCTGTTCCGCTTAAAAACTTATTTCTATCTTCTAATTGAAGCCCTTGAGTTGCTGGTGCAGCAGCACCTTGTGCAATTTCCATTTTTTCTTTTGGTATTTCTGCCAATTCTTGTTCAAAATATTTTACATAAGGCAATGTACGTTCATATTCTGTTAATGTTACCATATCACTTAACCCCCAACTTCTTCTCTTTATTTTATTGTAGAAAGTCTACTTTATTATCGCTTGCATGGAATTGGCTTTTTCGGACATCTTGGTTTTTCTCTTCCCGCTTTTACAATTGCATCATATTCACATGCTTCGACACATTTTCCACATTGACTACATTCATCTTGTTCAATCACATGAATAAACTTATTTTTTCCTAATATTGCATCATCTTCACATGCATCTACACATTCATTACATCCAACACATTTGTCTGGTAATATATGATACGTAACATACCCACTGCATACACCTGCATTACATACTTTTTTTGAAATATGTTGTTCAAATTCTTCTCCAAAATTTTTTTGAACATATAATATTTCACTAGCAAGATCTGTGCCGATTTCACAAATTGATTGTGTTCTCATAAGATCTGCCAATTGATATACTAATGCTATATCTGAACTTTTTCCCTTTTTTTGAGTAATATCATGAAGAATCAATCTAAGTTGCGTAACCCCTTCATAACCATACACACATTTACCACAGGTGTTACATTCACATTCTTGTATAGATTGGAGCAATAAATCAACAACACATTGAGTCTCTTGTTTGTTTTTCAATTTTTCCATCATTGAGTCTCCTCACTATATTCATTCCATAATTTTGGTTTTTCCAAAGTCAATCTTAAATCACATTGCAAACAACGAGATGCTTCATATTTTGCTAATTCTTTATCAAAAGTTTTTTCTATTTCTACAAAACAGTCTTTTCTTATATGAGCATCTATAAGTTCTGGACATTGTCTTTTTAATTCTGTGAAATCTTTTGTTCTTCCAATGCAAGTTTCTACTGGTTCTTTTTCTATTAATATTTCAGTAATATTTCCATTTCCACCTAAATATCGATCTATTTCCTGTGCCGATTTTCTACCTTCCGCAATAGCTGATATAACAGATTTTGTTCCTGTCACTACATCTCCACAAGCAAATACTCCCGAAAGTGAAGTTTCTGCATTTTGATTTACTTTTATATAAGCATTACGAAGTAATTCTACCCCGAATCCATCTACCTCTTTTGGTTTTTGACCTACTGCAAAAATAACAGTATCAACAGAAATTACTTCCTCAGAACCTTCTTTCAATTCGAGAACTGCTTTTCTCTCCTCGTCAAAGTAGAATTTTTCAACTTTTTGTAGTTCTATTCCTTCTACTTGTTTTTCGCCAATAATTCTTAAAAACGAAGTTCCATCATGAAGTATAATTCCTTCTTGTTCTCCCTCAACACGTTCCTCTATAGATGCAGTCATCTTTTCTAGCGATTCTAAACATGCAATATGAACTTCTTTTGCACCCAAACGAATGGCCGTTCTTGCACAATCATATGCTACATTTCCACCACCTAATATAATTACTCTTTCTCCAACAGGAAGTGGTTTGTCACTACGCACACTTTCTAAGAATTTTGTGTTTAAATATACATTTTCTAATTCACTACCTGGAATATTTAATTTAACCCCTTCATGTGTCCCAGTAGCAAGTAATATGCTTTCATATCCTTGTTCCTGCAACTCTTTTACAGACTCTATTTTTCTTCCAGTATTTAAAACAACTCCCACTTCTAAAATATCATCCACTTCTCTTTGTATTGTATCTCTTGGAAGTCTATATTCAGGAATTCCATATCTACATTGTCCACCCGCCACTTCTTTTTCTTCAAAGACAGTAACATCATGTCCTTTTAGTCTTAAATAATAAGCAGCTGTAAGCCCTGCTGGTCCTGCACCTACAATTGCAACCTTTTTACCAGTTGCTGGATTTTGCATTCGATTCTTCTTCCATGCATCATCACTGTAGACAGAAGCTGCTTTTTTCAATTTACATATAGAAATAGGATTTTCAAAAGCATTTCTTTTACATGCTTTTTCACAAGCATGATCACAAATACTTCCAAGAATTTCAGGAAAAGGAACTTTTTCTCGTATTACTGCAGTTGCTTTTTCAAATTCTTCTTGCTTGATATAACGAACAAATCTTGGAATATCAATATTTGCTGGACAATTTGTACTACAAGGAACTACTGCTTCTAAATAGTTTACTTCTTCTTCCCCTGCTTCTCTTGCGTCCATAATAGCTCCTGTAGGACATACTTCAATACAAGCACCACAGAATTTACATCCTGCTTCTTTTAAGCTTTTTCCTTCTGGAATACCAGCATGAACACCTTCTTTTGTATTTATGTAATCTAAAACTTCTACTCCACGCAAATCTCTACATGCACGTATGCATCGTCCACAACGAATGCATCTAGTAAATAAATGTTGAATCAATGGATTGCTTGAATCATTTTCAACTGTTCTTGATTTCTTTCTCCAACGCTCTGCACTAACACCTAGGTATTGATACATAGATTGTAACTCACAACTCCCATATTTAGGACATCCGGTACAATCCGCAGGATGAGTTGCAAGAATTAATTCCATAGAAGTTTTTCTAATTAAGTCTGCTTTTTCACCATAAATACGAATATTCATTCCTTCTTCTGCTTTGACCATACAAGCACATACTGCTTCTTCTACACCCTCTATTTCTACAGAACATAATTTACATCCACCTTTTGCTTCTAAATTTGGATGACTACACAAATGTGGTATATATATCCCTGCATTTAAAGCAGCATTTAAAATGGTTTCATTCTCCTTAACTT
Organism: Lachnospiraceae bacterium; assembly: GCA_051653625.1. Classification (GTDB taxonomy): domain Bacteria; phylum Bacillota; class Clostridia; order Lachnospirales; family Lachnospiraceae; genus SFDP01. Next base: position 87,873 of record JBOFWM010000063.1, on the reverse strand, counting down.
GAATTTCTTTCCCATCTATTTTTATCAACATTTATCTTCCTCTTTTCATAAATTAAAACAAATCTAAACCTTCTGTTGCATTCTCACCTGCAATACGTCCACTATTTAAACAAAATCCCATAGTATTTCCCGATAAAATAAATGGATAGCTATCACCAAAAATATTACAAGCATCTGTTCCTACACAATATAATCCTGGAATCACTTTATAATCTTGTGTCATAACTTGAGTTTTATGATTAATTAAAACACCACCAACTGAACCATATGCCCCAACATTTTGTCTACAGCAATAAAATGGTCCTTTTTCGATTGGTTGCATGTATTGTCTATCTTTTTCGAACAATTCATCGTATCTGTTTTCACACATTTCATTATATTCTTCTACTTGTTTTAAAAATCCTTCAACATCAATACCAGCTTTTTGTGCTAATTCTTCTAATGTATCTGCTTGTGTGATTGGCTCATATCCATTTGCTAAATCTCTTTCCCATTCTTCATCAAAATGATCAAACAAATCATGTGGATGTACGTGAGATACAATGTCTGGACCTTTCTTTTTATAACGTTTTAATAGTTTACTATCAAATATTACATATGCAACTTTTCCTGGTTGTGCAGTAATGGCATTACCTGTAAAGGTTGTATTTGCAATTTGATCCTCTGGCATAAATCTTTCCCCAAGTTTATTTACCCATAAACAAGGTTGTCTAAATGCTCCATCTAAAATAAAGTGATTCATATTATCCGGTAATTGATACATTAATTCCATGCTTCCTGGAACTTTTCCTGCACCACATTTCCATGCCATTTTAATTCCATCACCCTTCATACCAGGAATTGCAAAATTAAAAATAGTTTCCCCAAATACATAACCTGTTTCTTCTTGAATCATTTCTGGATTATCACCATATCCTCCTGTTGCAAGAATTACAGCCGATGCAGTTGCAATAATTTCTTCTCCATCTTTTCCTTTCGCTTTTACTCCTACCACTTTTCCATCTTCCATAATTACCTCTGTAACTGGTGTTTCAAGCATTATTTGCACGCCTAGTTCTTGTGCTTTTTCTGTCATTTTCTTCGTCATTGTAGTTGCTGCACGTGGTCCTGGTATGCCACCACCTTCTGGTTTAACAACATGCCATGTAAATTCACCATCTGAATATGCTCTTGTTGCTTCCGAAGCACTAAACGCGCGTTGTACCCCTACAAATTCTACTCCCATATCCATTAACCAATCAATCGTATCACCTGATTTAAAATAGTAATCTCTAACCATTCTTGCATCTACTCTGTAATGAGTAAAATACATATGTTTTCTAAAAGCCTCTCCTGGTGTAAGATTTACCATATGTTGTTTTTGAATAGAAGAACCAATTCCCAAAGGACCCATTCCCATATTTGCTGCTCCACCTGTAGTATTTGATTTTTCAAAGGTAAGAACACTTGCTCCCGATTCTGCTGCCGCAATACTTGCCGCTAAACCTGATAATCCTGCTGCTACTACAATTACATCTGCTTCCATTTTTTTCATTCCTATTTCCTCCGACTTTTTTTATTTTAATAAACCTACTACTTTAACTTCCAAATTTTATTGTAAACAACATATATTTATGTATTTTGCACATTGAATCCTCAAATTACAATGCATTGTTCAACATAGTGATACAACACTGTTTTAAATGTATCACACAACAAATTAGATTTGAATGTTTTTATATGCTTATTTCCGACTTTTTTTATCCTACTTTTACTGTTGCTTTATTTTTAATTATATATAACAAGAGGCAACCCTATTACTAAAAAATCATAATAGTGTCGCCTCTTTATTAGCTGAATTTTATAAAATTATAGAAATTAATTCCAATCATAAAAATCATTAATACAATAAATATTTTTTCTATCGTATCACTTTTTAAATATCCATTAGCACTTCTTCCACCGATTCCTCCCAAAATACCACCGATTACCATAGTGATCAATAACGAAACTTGAAAATTTGGTACTGTACTTGTCAAAACCGTAGATAATAAAGCTGCAATTTGCGAGAAAAAAATAATATATAGTGAATTTTCTGCTGCTTCTTTTGTATCCATTGAGAAAAAATAAAATAAAACAATTAAATTAATAGGACCTCCTCCCAATCCCAAAAACGATGAAATTCCACCCAATAACAATCCAATCACAATACATACTATATAACTCTTTGTTTTTTTTGTATGAATCTTTTTTTTGTTTAATGTATAAATAAGCGTACCTATCGTAATAACAAAAAGACATAATGATTGTATCGCACCAACTTTATTTATATCAGAATTCATATTTTTTACAATTGCGAACAAATTCTTACCAATAATACCTCCAATGGTTGCCCCCACTGCTAAGAATATTGTTTGATTGCCTATTTTATGTGTTTTTTTCATTTTGCTCTTTATTACGGAATAAGTTGCCATCGCTAAAACAGTACATCCAGACAAAAAACTAATTGTTGTTACATCAAATATTCCATAGCTATCTAATATCGGCTTAATCATTACACCTCCACCGATACCACATATAGCTCCAATTACAGATGCAATAAAGCAAATTATAAAAAATAAAAAATATATCATTTTTTCCCCTATCCGTTTTATTTTTATATCATAGTATCATCAAAATTTTTCTTTCGCAATACTTATTCTAAATCAAGAATATTATTTCCATAAATCAAAAAATAAAACAAAAACGCCAACCAATATTATGATTGACGCTTTCTTTTTATCACACTCTATTCACTACGCTTCCACAAATAATACTTGCAATGCTTCATATTCATTTTCCATTCTTGGAACTGGCATTCCTACTTTCATTAATGCTTCTCCACTATAGATTGTTTCACACCCTTCTTTCTTATACAACTTATTTGGATCTAATCCTTTACATTTTGCATAAGAAACCGGACCATTGCATTGAGTATTTAATGATACAACGTTTAACAGTGCTTTCGATTTGTCAACTGAAACAAAATTCCATACTGCAATCTCTGTATCTTTTTCTGGTAAATGACAACGATAATATGTTCCATTTTGAATAATATCCCAATAATTAATATAAGACTTAATTTGTTCTTTTACAATTTCTTTTTCTTCCTCTGTGATTTTACACAAATCAAGTTCATATCCAAAGCTGCCTGCCATTGCAACAACTCCTCTCGTTTTCATATGAACTGTTCTTCCAGTTTGATGATTTGGACAAGCAGAAACATGAGAACCAACTGAAGAAATTGGATATCCAAATGATGTACCATGTTGAATTTTAATACGTTCAATTGCATCTGTATTATCACTACACCATATTTGTGGGGTATAATACAACATTCCCGCATCAAATCTTCCACCGCCACCACTACATCCTTCAATAAATAAATCAGGATATTTTGTGTTAATTCTTTCCATGAAATCATATACACCAAGTACATATTTGTAGAGAATTTCACCTTGATTTTGTTGTCCCAAAACAGCTGAATAAACATCACAAATACTGCGGTTCATATCCATTTTTATATATTCAATATTTGCTGCATCTAAAACAACCTCAAGTTGTTCAAATATATAATCTACTACTTCTTTTCTAGAAAAGTCTAGTACTAATTGATTTCTCGAACGCACAGGTTTGCGTCCTGGAATGGTAAATGCCCAATCAGGATGTTTTCTAAATAACTCACTGTCTTCATTTACCATTTCTGGCTCAATCCATAATCCAAATTTCATGCCAAGATTATTTACTTTCTCAACAACACTTGATAAAGTTCCATTCATTTTTTCTTCATTTACGAACCAATCGCCTAATCCTGCATTATCACTATTACGTGCTCCAAACCAACCATCATCAAGAACCAACATTTCTACTCCTAGACCTGCTGCCTCTTTTGCAATTTCAACAATTTTCTCACCTGTAAAATCAAAATAAGTAGCTTCCCAATTATTTATCAAAACGGGTCTTCTTACTGTTTTATATTTTCCTCTACAAATATGATGACGAATTAAATGATGAAACTTTTGCGATAATTCGTTTAAGCCAGCATCTGAATAAGAATATGCCACTTCTGGTGCATAAAACACTTCATCTGGATTAAGAGTATAAGAAAACATTTCATCACTAAGACCAATTCCTACTCTAATTTGTCCAATTTGGTCTTTTTCAACTTCGCATTTGAAATTTCCGCTATATAATAGCGACATTCCATAACAATCTCCATAATCATCTGTTGTTGCTTCTTCTGCCAGTATTATAAATGGATTTTCTTGATGGCTTGATGTTCCTCTTTTACTTCCATAACTATGTACACCATAAGTTATTGGTAATCTTTCCATAATTCGTTCCATTCCATGTTTTCCATGAAAATGTAAAATATCATAATCACCACAGACAAAATCAAGAACACCACTATATATTTTATCTAACTTTATTGCTTCTTTTCCTATATTTTTTACCGTTACACTACGAGTAATTACATCACATTCAAAAAGTACACCATATAGTAGTGCCACTTCTATTCCTGTATCTAAATCCTCTAATATGATTTCTACTGTTTCTGCTTGCTCCTCTTTAGCATATACTGCTGGAAGATTCGGAATACCATATTTCCCACTTACTCTCTTATGCGATTTATATCTTAAATTACATCCATATACGCCTCTTTCGTCTTGCATGTTAAATGCAACTGTTCGGTAATCTCCAATTCCTTGATAAGGAAATTCTTGCGGAAGAGAATCAAGTGAAAATGTTCGATCGTCACCTGCTGTATAAGGATTCCCCGAAAATCCTCTATCATAAAAGGTTAATAAATAGTCCATATCACATGCTACTTTTTTACCATAATATAAATGTAACAAAAAGCCTTGTTGATCAATTCCTATTTGATATGTCGTATTTTTAGTTTCTAATTTAATAATTTCGTATCTATTTATTCTATCACTCACTGTTTCTCTCCATGTTTAGAGCAAATACTCTAAAAAATTTTTAATTTGTTCAATATGTTTTACGTTCGATGATATCCCAATATACACTGAATTTGCATATCCACGCTCACCACTTAATTCTTCATTTTTACTAATATCAATTCCTACAGGAATTTCTATCCCATCTACAGTTATATAAACTACATGTTCTTTATACTGTTCATATAACTCAATCACTCTTTCATCTTGTAAATCTATAAGACGTCCACTTTGTGCAATTCCCATTAGATTATCATATTCACAGACAATCGCATCCGTTGTCCCAGCTTCTAAATATGCTACAATTTTTTGATAATAACTATTATTATATTCTGACTTTTTACCTAAATCAAAAAAATTATATGCATCAAATTCTACCTTTTGTTCCATTTCATCCACAGGATATGCATCTATAAATCCTTTATAAAACTCCGATTTTTCTGATAAATCATCATAATAATTCACAAAACTCACATGCAAAATAACAGCTACTTTATCTTTTCCCCCTAGAAAAACAAAGTAGCTAATTAGTATTACTGCTATAATAAAGGCAAGGATTGGAATTTTATAATAGGTCCAAATATGATCTATTTTCTTCAAACAAGCACCTCTTTTATAATTTTCCACCTGATGTTGCAATACCTTCAATAAATTGTTTTTGGAAGATCAAATATAATACAATCATAGGCACACATGCAATCAACGAAGCTGCCATTAACTGTGGATAATTTGAACTATATTGACCTTGCATTGTAGCAAGCGCTGCTGATAGTGGCATTTTACTTGCACTTGTATTAACAACTAATGGCCACATTAAATCTTTATATGCAAATACTGCTGTAAAAATTCCAAGTGCAACCATTGAAGATTTTGTCAAAGGCATCATGATATGTAAAAATATTTGTAAAATATTACATCCATCTAATCTTGCCGCTTCTTCTAGCTCTGCAGGCAACCCCATATATGTCTGACGTAGTAAAAAGGTTCCAAATGCTGTAACAAGACCTGGAAATACAAGTGCAAACATTGTATTTGTTAATCCTAATCTACTAACCATAACATATTGTGGAATGATAAAGATTTGAGATGGAATCATCATCTGAAATAATAATAAGCTAAACATCAGATTTTTTCCTTTAAATTCCAAACGTCCAAATGCATATCCTGCCAATGTGGCTGTAATACATGCACAAAATACACGCCAGAAAATAAGCAATACTGTATTTTTATATAATAGAATAAAATTCATATTGTTCCAAACGGTACTAAACGCATCTGTCACCCATTTCGTTGGTAAAAATGAAAATGGATTTACGGATGTAGACTCTGTTACTGTTTTAAATGCAGTTAATGCCATCCATAGAAAAGGGACTAGCATAATAACAGAGAAAATAATTAATATTATGTGTATAATCGTTCTTTCAAATTTTGCTCTTGCTTCAATTGTCATCTATTTTCTCCTTCCTAATTATAATAAACCCATTTCTTTTGTCCAATCATTTGAAGTACTGTCACTATCATAATAACAACTAATAAAAGTACAACAATTGTTGATCCATATCCTTTATTTCCATATGTAAATGAATATTGATAAAATAAATAAACAATTGATTGTGTTTTTGGTAACGCTGGATTTGTACGATTCATTACCATATATAGCAAGTCAAAAACTTGTAACGCTCCAATTACTCTTGTAATAAGTACAAAGAAAATTGTTCTTGATAACAAAGGAACTGTTATGTTAAAAAATGCTTTAATTCCAGATGCTCCATCAATACTTGCCGCTTCATAATAATCTTTTGGAATTTCTTGTAAACCAGCCAAGAAAAGAACCATGTTGTACCCAATTATTGACCATACTCCAATAATTGCAATACTAATCCATGCGATATTTGGGTTTGAAATCCATTCAACATTTACTCCAAATAAATTATTTAATAATCCAAATTGTGAATTATATAACCATCTCCAAACCATCGCTACTGCTGCTGGTGCAACTACCATAGGAAGGAAAAAAATCGTACGATATACGCTTCTACCTTTCATTTTTCGATTTAAAAACACTGCCAATACTAATGCAATTGCAATTGAAAACGGAACTTCTATAACTGCATATTTAAAAGTATTAAATAAAGATCTCCAAACCTCTACATCTTTAAACATTGTCGAGTAGTTCTCAAATCCTACAAAAACATTCCCTTTTCCAAAGTCTCCAGTTTTGCAAAGCGATTGATAAATAGTCGAAAAAATAGGATAAATATTTAAAATCACCAATCCTAACATAGTAGGTAAAATAAATATCCATCCCCAATAGAATTGATTTCTTTCCCAGGATGTCACCAATGGCTTTTCATTTCTTTTTTTCATTGCCACACTCACTCCTCCTTTATTAATGTAAGGTAGAGTTAATCTCTACCTTACTTTGCACTATAAACCCCTTATAGTTAATTATTTTCTGCTGCAATATAACCATTCATTTCTTCTGCAAAAGCAACACATACATCTGTCATAGTTGATGGTGCATTCCATGCTGAAACTAAACGTTCTTGTGCCGCAGTTGACCATACAGTTGAGTTATATGTATAAGGTCTTAATACTAATAAGTTTTTAGCATCACCTGTTGATTCTTCTGTTACGTCAAAGTATCCTTGAAGATTAAATACATCTGTTGAATTCGCCCATGCTTCTGATGTTCCTTTATATGCAGACATTGTAATTCCTAATTCAGCTTGCATTAATTGCATTTTTTCTGATCCTAACCATTCTAATAATTTCCAACAATCATCTGCTCTATCTGTTGATGCTGAAGCACTCCATCCTAAACCATTACAAAGTGATGCTCTATTTCCTGTTACTGCATCATATGGAAGAATAGCAATATCAGCATTTTCCACTAAATATTCATTATCCATAAATCCTGCTAACATCCAAGAACCTTGTGTAATCATTGCAACTGTACCCGAACTAAACATAACATCTGTACCTGTTTCTGACATTGTTGTCGCATTAGGAGTTGCATTTTCTAATAGGCTTCCAATATAATTCATAGCACGTAATGTATTTTCATCATCATATCCTGATGTTTTTTTATCATCAGATACAATATATCCGCCCATTGAATAAACCATATTGTAATATGTATCTTGATCATTTGATGGATTTAATGCAAATCCATATTGTGATCCATCTTCTTTTGTTAATGCTACTGCTGCATTATACATATCATCCCATGTCCATGTTGCATCTGGATATGAAAGACCCGCATCATCAAACATTGTCTTATTATACCATAATGCTATTGTGTCATAATCTTTTGGAATTGCATAATAAGAACCTTCCCATGTATATAATTCTGTAATTTCTTCCATGTAATTTGTTATATCTATTTTATCGCTACTTGCAATATAATCATCTAATTTTAAAAGCATATCATTTTTCATATACATTTGTGAATTATTGGAATGCATCCAAAATACATCTGGTAATGCTCCACCGGAAGCACCTGCTTCTAACAATGTCCAATAACTATCCCAATCACTTACTTGTACTTCAACTGGAATTCCTGTTTCCTCTGTAAATAAATCACATATTTTTTGAATTCCCGCTTGTTGATTTGTATCCCAAATCATAACTTCTAATGCATTACTATTCGTTCCAGTAGTACTATTTGAAGTTCCCGAGCTGCTGCTATCTGTTGAAGCTCCAGATCCACATCCTACTAACCCTAATACTGTTACTACACTAACTGCAAGTGCTATACCTTTTTTCATAAATTTATTCATTTTTTCAATCCTCCCTATTTGGATAAAAAGTTTGTGAAATTAATTGGCCAATTAATATTCATTTCAAGTTTAACTCATGTCTCTTCTTGATGTGTAGTAATAATATCATAAACCAATTTTATATAAAATACATGTTTTATCTTTAAAATATACCAATATGCTACTTTTCTACTTATGACTTGAAGTTACCTAGCATTTTGGTATATAATTCAAAAAATGAATATAACTTTATAAATAAATCATTAATTTTTTAAAAAGGAGTCCTAAATGAGCGAGTCATTATTTTCCATTTTTCCTAATGAAGTTTTTGTAGATTTAAGTTTATACCAATATGGGTGGCAACAATGTGACCCTTTACATTCATATGGTCCATATGCAAGAAATCATTATTTATTTCACTATGTAATTTCGGGCACTGGAACATTAATAGCAAATGATTCTAATGGTATTCCTAGAGAATTCCTTATTCGTAGTGGGCAAGGTTTTCTTATTTCTCCCAAACAAATTACAACTTATTTTGCAGATAAAGATTATCCTTGGGAATATACATGGATTGAATTTGATGGATTACGCGTTAAAGAGGCACTTTCTATCTCTGGTCTTTCTATTGATAATCCGATTTATCGTTCGCTTGATAAAAATCTTTCACTTGAACTTAAAAATACAATGCTTCACATAGCTAAACACTCAGATGAAACTCCATTCTATCTTATTGGACATTGTTACTTATTTTTAGATTTACTAACAAAATCTTCTGCCTCAAGAAAAATAATGACTGGTTTTAAAATGCGAGATTTTTACATCAAAGAATCTCTTTCTTTTATAGAACAAAATTTTCAAAATGATATTACAGTAGAAGATATTGCAACATTTTGTAATTTAAATAGAAGTTACTTTGGAAAAATCTTTAGAGATGCAATAGGAAAAAGTCCTCAAGAATTTTTAATTAGATATCGTATTTCAAAAGCAGATCAATTATTAAAATCTACAGATTTATCTATTGGAGATATTGGAAATGCAATTGGCTATTCCAACCAATTGCATTTTTCCAGAGCATTTAAAACAGTACATGGTATTTCTCCAAGACAATGGAGAAATGAAAACAAAAAAATTGAACTAGGAAATAATTAAGTAAAATATCAAAGTATTTTAATTGTTTTGCATCCGACTTTTCTTGTCTTTCATTATATGTTATATTATAATGAAAGAATGTAAGGAGTATTACCAAAATGTCTGATTATTTTATACCATTAAAAGAAATTGAAAAAATTGCACGAAATGAATATTTAACAAAGAATAACTATTCTTCTTTTTTTGATATAATTAAATACGTATCGCAGAATGTTTCGCATCTTGATTCACACCCAAAATTCAGACGTGCGGATACATTGCTTAGTGACACTGAATTTTATCAACATATTTGCACACAACCAGTAAATATTTCTGCAGCACTCAGACATTGGGCCTCTGATATTGTCACAGAAAATAATATAGTTCCTAAATCTAAAGATATATTCACTACAATACATCTTCCTTTTATCAGAGAAAAGTTACATACCCATGACTATTTTGAGATAAATTATGTATATTCCGGTACATGTCTTCAATTTTTTGAAGATGAAAAAACACCCTTCACTGAGGGTTCCCTTATTATAATTGCTCCAAATTCTCCGCATTCTATTTACACTGATGATGGAAGCATTGTACTTTGTTTTAATATTCGACAAAGTACTTTTAATACTGTTTTTTGGCAAATTCTTCAATCTAATGATGTACTTTCTACATTTTTCAAACATTCATTATTTGGTTCCAATTCTAACAATTATTTAACTTTTACTGTAAAAAACTCTGTTGATTATCAGCAGATTGTACAACAGATTTTTGATGAAACTTCATATGATGATGATTTCAGTAATCGAATGTCTATAAATTTAATGAATATTTTCTTTATAAACCTATTACGTGATCTTGGAAATACAATTCATTTATATGATAAACATACTCAAGATTCCTTTAGCGCTGATTTTCCTGCAATTATTCAATATGTACGCCATAATTATTCCACAGTAAATTTAACAATACTATCGAGTGTCTTTCATTATAGTGAATTTTATATTTCAAAAATGTTTAAAAAAAACTTAGGGCAAAATTTTTCTTCCTTATTACAAAAAATAAAATTACAACATGCAAAAAATTACCTTGATTATTCGAATCACACAATTAGCGAAATAACTGAACTAGTTGGATATGAATCGTCAGATCATTTATCAAGAACGTTCAAAAAAATGTATCATTTAACTCCATCTCAATATCGAAAAACTAATGAAAAAGAGAATCCACAATAATTCATAAAAAAAAGGTGTTAAGCTTCAGTTTCTAAAGCAACAACACCTTTTTCTATTTTTGATTATTTAACAAGCATAAATTTTTCATTTCTCTTAACACATGATAGTATTGATAAATACGCACTTTTTACACTTCCTATTACGTTAATACGTCTATTTGCTTCAAAATCATCACATACAATTTGTACTTCTCCTGAATATCTTCCATATTCTATATTATCAATTGTGATACTCCCCTTCATACGCTCAATGCAATTATAAGGATTAATCACTTTCCCTTTTGTTGCATATTCACGACTTTCTGCAAATCGTATGATATTTGACGGTGAATCTACTCTATTTGTAAAAATCATTCCATATAAATATTGATATGATTTGTCTAAAGTTACTGGTATAGAAACAATCTTTTCCTCTAAATATGTTTTAATATATTCTTCTTCCTTTTTACTTAAGAGCGGATCTGCTACAAATACATCTGATGTACCAAAAAGTATGCTATGCTCCATCCAGCAAACGTATGGTGACATATTTCGATGATGCTCTAATGTCGGTAATGTTTCGTACAAAGGGCCTCTCAGAAGACAATCTCCTGGTATAAATGCGAATACTTTCATTCCTAATTCACGTAACATACTATTAGATTCAAGAAAATATGCTACATCTAACCCCGTTTCTGGACGTGGATAAAAATTATGCATTGCATATACATTAGCCCCATTTTGAATCATATTTTTTGCATTTTTTTTATCAATTGTGGATGCATTTAATACAATCGGCATATGCATTGCAATATACTGCATTTCTTTATCTGATATTCCATAGTCCATTCGCAAAGCCCAAAGGTTTAATCTACGAGCCAAATTCACTAAATTTTCTTCATTAAATTGTACTTTTGTTTTGCAAGAAACATCTGCGATGATTCGAAATCCATTTTTGTTCAAAAACACACACATTTCTTCTACTTGCTTCACATAATCCTTGCTAAACTCTTCTTCGATATGCAATGAAACAAATACTATCATATCTTTATTTGCATTACGCAACAGCATTTCTTGCTGTTGCGTAATGGATGATACGTATACTGAAAAATTTAAATTTTTCTTAAACATTATTTACATCCTTCTCTTTGATTCCAAACCATGTAATAATAAATCCCATTATGTATGAAATAACTAACCCTAAGAAGAAGTATAACATTAACATTGGTGTTTGCATCAATGGAATAGCTACAAGCCCAGAAGGTCCCCAAGCACTTGCTGTTACTCCCATCAACATGACAAATGCTCCACCAAATCCTGCTCCTAAACCAGCCGTAATAAATGGTTTTCCAAGTGGTAAGGTTACACCATAGATCAACGGTTCTCCTACGCCTAACAGACCAGCTGGCAACGCACCAATAATGGTTTTTTGTAGTCGTATATTATTTCCTTTTTTCGCTTTAAAATAGATTGCAATTGCTGCGCCCACTTGACCAGCTCCTGCCATCGCTAAAACTGGAAAAAGCGAAACACCTCCCATTGCTTCTAACTGAATTGCATAAATAGGAATTAATCCGTGATGCAGTCCTAATAAAACCATAGGCAAAAATACTGCCGCTAAAACATATCCTGAAATTACTGCTATAACTGGATTTGTAGAATTAATAATTAATCCTAATACTTGCACTAAAATATCTGATACAAACCCTGTAACTGGCATTAAAATAAATACATATACTATTCCAACTATTATTAACGATACTAATGGAGTTACAATTAAATCAAGTACATCCGGTACAATTTTTCGTAAAAAGGTTTCTACTTTTGCTAAAATAAATACTCCAATGATAACTCCTATAATTCCACCTTTTCCAGTAGTCAAAATGGATTCTAATGGAACTTCTGCATTATAGAGACCTAGTGCTGTAGAAATAGTTACAATTTGTGCTCCAATTGAAATTCCACCTATCATTCCACCTAATGCAGGTGTTGCACCAAATTGTTTCGCAGCATTAATACCTGTGTAAATTGCAAAATAACCTAAAAATGCTGCTCCAAATAAGCTAAATAATTGATTAATAATATAAATAATTCCTACTTTATCTGCAATTTGTGTCGGCCAAACCTGCCCCATCAAACTTGCTAATCCATTAAATAATCCTGCTGCAATAATTGCTGGGATCATAGGAATAAAAATGTTTGCAATTAATCTTAAACAACGTTTTAGTGAACTATCTGTTTGAGTCTCTTTTATTGCCTGTTTGTTTTCTTGCCAATCGGATGATTCCTTTTCATCCATTTGTTTCAAATTAGCATTTGTAATAAAAAGGTCACATACTTTTCTTGCTTTTCCTGGTCCAAGAACTACTTGCAATATAGTATCATCTACTACTCCAAGTACTTCTTCTTGATTTTTTAATTTCTCCATTTGAACTAAAGAACGATCATGTAATTTCAACCGTAATCTTGTCATGCAATTTGCTGCACTAATCACATTTTCTTTTCCACCTACATACTCTAAAATCTTTAATGATAATTCTTGATTTGTCATTAAAAACACCTCCCATTTTTTATTGTTATCTTTTAACATTTAGTTAAGTGCCTTACGTACATGCCCTTTTACATACTCTAATTTTTCCCTTGCTTCTTTTGCATCACACGATATCAATAACATTGCAATTGCCACTTTTGCACTACCCTCTGCCTGTTCAAGGGCTATTTGTGCTTCTTTTCGTGTAACTCCTGTCGCCTCTATTACGATATTTTCAGCACGAACATGAAGTTTTTTATTTGTCAACATTACATCAATCATTAAATTTTCATATGATTTTCCAATTCCAACCATAGATGCTGTTGAAATCATATTTAAAATCATTTTTTGTGCAGTACCTGCTTTTAATCTTGTAGATCCCGTTAATACCTCAGGTCCAACAACTGCTTCAATTGCTAATTCTGCTTTTTTACCAACTTCACTATTTCCATTACAAGATATTGCTGCTGTATGTACCCCTAAATTATTTGCATATTCTAATGCACCTAATACATACGGCGTTCTTCCACTTGCTGCGATTCCAACTACAACATCATTTTGGGTCAATTTAATATTAATCAAATCTTGTTTTCCCAACTCTTTATTGTCTTCGGCCCCCTCAACCGCTTGAATAAATGCACGTTCTCCTCCTGCAATCAATCCTACTACCATAGTTGAAGGTACTCCAAATGTTGGCGGACATTCCGCTGCGTCCAATACACCAAGGCGCCCACTTGTACCAGCACCTATATAAATTAATCTTCCTCCTTTCAAAAAACCTTCGATTACCCATTCAACTAATGTTGCAATTTGTGGTAATATTCCCTCAATTACTTTAGGAACAATTGCATCTTCTTTATTCATAGCACTTATTACTTCTAAAGGTGTCATGGTATCTAAATTTAATGTGTTTTGATTACGTGTTTCAGTTGTCATTTTTTGTAAATCTAACATTTTTACACCACCTTCCTTCTAATTATATGTTAATGATAATTTTTCTAACACTTTGTGTCAACGAATTCATATATGTATGAAACTTTGTTTTATATTTTGTTTTTTTTACATATATAAAACGAAAATTCTGACACTTTATGATATATATTTCTTTTTTCTGTTTTCATATCATTGACAAATACATTGCATATTCGTATCATAAACAAAGAACGATGAAAAAGGAGAATCTTATGCATAGTGCATTAATACGATTAAGAGAAAGCAAAAGTACTGCAAGTATGACAGAAAAACTAATTATTGAATATTTATTACAATTTCCTGCATCTATTATGGATTTATCCATTTATCAATTAGCAACTAAAACATTTTCTTCTCCTTCTACTATCATTCGTATGTGTAAACGTATTGGTTTTTCAGGATACAAAGATTTTAGACGTTCTATGATTTATGAACTTGCATTACGTGAACAAACATTAGAAAAAGAGCGTGCTGAAATAGCACGCGAAGATAGTATTGAACAGATTATTGAAAAAACAACATATAAAAATATTGTATGTTTAGAAGATACAAAAAATCTTTTAGATCCGCAAACTATTCATAAATGTGTTGATTTATTAAGTAAGTCAAATCGCATTTTACTATTTGGAATTGGTGCATCTCTCTGTGTTGCAAAAGATTTTTATTTGAAATTTTTAAGATTAAATAAAGCTTGTATTATTAATGACGATTATCATTCTCAAAGACTCCAAGCCTATAATTCTAAAGATACGGATGTAGCAATCATCTTCTCATATTCTGGTGAAACAGAAGAAATGGTAACATGTATAAAAGAGTTACAATCCAATAATACACCTAGTATTGCTATTACAAGATATGCTTCATCTGCAATTGCGGATCTTGCTACTTATAATTTATATATTGCCGCTTCCGAATCAACCTTCCGTAGTGGCGCCATGTCTTCTAGAATTTCTCAATTAAATATTGTTGACATTTTATTTGTATGCTATGCAAGTACACAATATGATTATTTCATTGAACAACTCAATCGAACACATATTGATAAACCTCACATTACACGACCAAAATAACTCTTTTAAACTTTTCTATAACGAAAAAGACGTCAGAAGTTTGACGTCTTTTTCATTAAATTCTCTATAATTCTTTTCCCAATTCCAATCGATTAATTGCAGAAAAAATACCACGAATAGAAGCTCTTGTAATATTAGAACTCACTCCTACACCAAAAGTTGTACGTCCTGACTTCGTATCCAGCACATGAATATATGCTGCTGCTTGAGAATTAGAACCAGATTGTAATGCATGTTCTTGATAATCTAAAATTTTAATATCTAGACCTAACGACTCCAAGAATCCACGTTGTACAGCATCAATCGGTCCATTTCCTGTTGCTTCAAAGACTTTTTCTTTTCCATGCAACGTATAATGTACTGTTACTCTCGTATCAAATTCAGCTGTTGCAATACCACTCAAATCATCCATTCTTAATTTCTTAAAATGAATTGGTTCTTTTTGGTTCAAATAATGAACTCTAAAGGCTTCCATAATTTCTTCAGGAGAAACTTCGCCTTTTGCCTCTGAAATACTTTGTATAATGTTCGCAAACTCCTTATGCATTCCTTTTGGTAATTTAAAACCAAAATATGTATCCATTACAAAGGCAACACCACCTTTTCCTGATTGTGAATTGATACGTACAATTGGTTCATACTCTCTTCCAATATCAGATGGATCAATTGGTAAATAAGGTACTTGCCAGTAGGAACCTTCTCGATCCTTCATTGCTTTAACACCTTTATTAATCGCATCTTGATGTGACCCAGAAAAAGCAGTAAAGACAAGTTTTCCTGCATATGG
Source organism: Lachnospiraceae bacterium (assembly GCA_051653625.1). Classification (GTDB taxonomy): domain Bacteria; phylum Bacillota; class Clostridia; order Lachnospirales; family Lachnospiraceae; genus SFDP01. The sequence goes on along the minus strand of JBOFWM010000063.1, from coordinate 71,430 downwards.
ATGTCTTGGATGAATTGGTATTTTACAACAACGTTCATAAAGTTCAATGCTTTCATTTACATGTTCTAAATGTAACATTGGATTAATTCCTTGTGAAAACATATTATATGCAATGTTTAAAATATCTACATTTCCTGTTCTTTCTCCATTGCCAAATAATGTTCCTTCTACTCGATCTGCTCCAGCCAAAATCGCTAACTCTGCAGATGCTACCCCAGTACCCCTATCATTATGTGGATGGATACTCAGAATAATAGATTCACGATTTTCAAAATGACGATGCATCCATTCAATTTGATCCGCATATACATTCGGAGTATTCATTTCTACAGTAGATGGTAAATTAAGAATAATCGGATTTTCTTTTGTTGCTTCCCATGTTTTTTGAACAGCTGTACAAATCTCTAATGCAAAATCTAGTTCTGTTCCTGTAAAACTTTCTGGGGAATACTCTAATCGTATTACTCCATCAAAATTTTTTGCTCGCTCTTTTACCATCTTTGTTCCCTTAACGGCAATCTCAATTATTTCTTCTCTTTCCATACCAAACACTACTTCTCTTTGCAAAGTGGAAGTTGAATTATAAATATGTACAATAACTTGTTTGCAACCTTCGATTGCTTCAAAAGTACGTTCAATTAATTCTTCTCTACATTGTGTAAGTACTTGAACGCATACATCATCTGGAATCATATTTCGTTCAACCAATTGTCTTAAATAATCAAACTCAATTTGACTAGCTGCTGGAAATCCTATTTCAATTTCTTTAAATCCAAGTTTAACAAGATGTTCAAACATTTCAATTTTTTCCTCTACAACCATAGGATCTATTAATGCTTGATTTCCATCGCGTAAATCTACACTACACCAAATTGGTGCTTTCTCAATTTCTCTATCCGGCCATGTACGATCAAAATTTTCTACAACTGGATTTTTTTTATATCTATTATAATTTAACATAATTATTCTCCAAGACCATTTTCAATTGCAAGAATCAATGTTTCTAATGCAATGTCTTCATCTTCTCCTTCACAAAAAAATTCTATTTCATCACCACATTTAATACATGCACCTAATACACTTAAGACACTTTTTGCATTCGCAGTTGTTTCGCGAAATACAAATGTAATATGTGATTTAAATTGCATTGCTTCTTTACATAAAATTCCAGCTGGTCTAAGGTGTAACCCAGTCGGATTTTTTATAACAACTTTTTTACTTACCATTGTCCTACTCCTCCATATTTCTTATTTTTCTATCTAAAACAAGATGTCTTTAATAAGTTCTGCTAATTCTTTAGCATCCTTTTTAATCATTTCTTTATCTTTTCCTTCAATCATTACACGAACCATTGGTTCTGTACCGGATGGTCTAATCAAAATACGACCTTCATTATTATATTTCTTGTTTAATTCATCAATTTTTTTTGCTATTTCTGGAAATTCCATATAAATATCTTTTTTATGATTTGCAACTTTTGCATTTACTAAAGCTTGTGGCATTACTTTCATAACTTCTGTTAGTTCTGAGAGTTTTTTATTTGTGTTAACCATTACCTCTAATATATGAAGTGCACTTAGCAATCCATCTCCTGTAGTATTTTCATCGAGAAAAATAATATGTCCAGATTGTTCACCACCTAGATTTGCACCGATTTCTTTCATCTTTTCTAAAACATATCTATCTCCAACCTTAGTTTGCTCAATTTTAATGTTTTTTTCTTTTCCCATTATGAAGAATCCAAGATTGCTCATGATAGTAGCAACAATTGTATCATTTTTCAAGGTGCCCTTTTCTTTCATATAATTTCCGATAATTGCCATAATTTGATCGCCATCTACAATATTTCCACATTCATCAACAGCTAAAAGACGATCCGCATCTCCATCAAACGCTAATCCAATATCTGCTTTTTCATATAAAACTCTACCTTGTAGCTCTTCCATATGAGTTGAACCGCAGTTTGCATTAATATTTGTTCCATCTGGATTATTATGTATTGCAATAACATTTGCACCTAAATCTTTAATTGCTTCAACGGATGTATAAAATGCAGCACCTTCTGCACAGTCTACTACTATTTTCAAATTTGACAAATCTACAGGCACAGATTGTATTGCATAATTAATATATTCTTCTCTTGCATCTGTACGATATTTTACTTTCCCTACTCCTACTCCCGTAGGAAAATTTACGTTCTTCATATCATTTGATATCAATTCTTCGATTTCATCTTCAAGTTCATCTGGCAATTTGTATCCAAACTCATCAAAAAATTTAATTCCATTAGAATCAACTGGATTATGGGATGCTGAAATTACAACACCTGCATCTACTTTATATTTTCTTGTTAAATATGCAACTGCTGGTGTTGGTATTACACCTACATAGACTGCATTTGCACCTACACTACACACTCCTGCCATTAATGCATTTGCCAACATATCTCCTGAAATACGCGTATCACACCCTATCATTATTGTTGGTTTATGATTTTTCTCCTTTGTCAAAACATATGCTCCTGCTTGCCCTAATTTCATAGCAAGTGCTGGAGTTATTTCTTCATTTGCAATACCTCTTACACCATCTGTTCCAAATAATCTAGCCATTCTAAATTGTCTCCTTACATTTTATTGCTTATTATTATGATACACTCTCAATTACAACTTTTGCAGTATATTCTTCAACTACATTAACATATTCCGGTAATTCAAATTTGATTTTTAATTGATATTCACCTGGTATTAATGTTTCTAAATTTTCTTGTTCAATTAATGTATTAATATCTAAATATCCATTAATTTCTTCTGCAACTACAGAATCTAATTTTGAAGCAATTCCTACAATTTTTATAGGTGTTACTGACTCTATATCTTCAATTGTTGCATTAAAACCTTCTGGTAAATTAATCACCGAAATTTTGTTACGATTTATTTCAACATCTTTTATTTTTTCTTGCTCAACATTTACCGTAACATTAATATTTCCAGTAAAACTAGAATTTCCTAATGAAATACCTTCTGGCAAATAATTTTTAATATCTATATCTAAAGAAAATGTTTCACTTACATCATTTAAATTGATTGCTTCGCTAATTTCTAATTGATTGATATTTTTTATTGTATTTGCCTTCCCTGCTATTAACACCCTACTTGGTGAGAGCTCAATCTCTCCTGTCAAAAGATATCCTTCTTTTAAAGAGCCTGCAGTAGAAATTTTAATAGGTACAGTTTTTGTTTCAAGAATAGTTGCTGTTCCGCGAACTTCTTCTATACTTGTAGTTATTCTCGAATCACTAATCACATTGTCATTTTCATCATATAATACAATCGGTAGTGTTATGGCAACATCTTCTGTCAATCCATCCACATTAAATTCAACACTTGCCTTTTTTATTAATTTAACAACTGATTCTGGTCCAGAAATACTAAGTGCATTCTGATCAATTGCAACTTTCCCAACAATATATCCACTCTTTGGTTCATTATTCACATTAATATTAATATTTTTTTGCAATGACATTATATTTTCTACTCGTACACTGACAAAAGATTGATCACTGCGAATACTTTCAATTTTATTTTCATTTGCTCTATTTGTAGTCAAAGTAATTGGTATTGTATTTTCATCTGTGAGCTCATTAATATCTGCTACTGCTATAATATTATTTACTGTAAAAGAATCTAATAAAGATCTACTTGCACGCACTGTTACTGTAATAGCATCTGTTTCATTAATTACTTCAACAAATTTTCCAGCAGCAGTCATTGTATTTGCGTTTTGCAATTGCACAGTAACATTAAATTGTTTACTTTGGTATGGATCAGTAATGTTAATGGAAATTAACCATAGACAAGCAGCAAATAGAATCGCCATTATTTTAAGCCCAAGATTATGGGTTATGCGCTCTTTCATACAAATTTTCTCCTACTTTCTAAACTTATGCAATATATTTTTTCTCTTATTATCAGGGGATGGTTTATTTTGTATTTTCTTCAAGTATCGATCAATGTCTTCTGGACCTAAACCTCTAAATAATTGACCCGAATATGCAACACTTATCGTTCCATTTTCTTCCGAAACAATAATAACTAGTGAATCTGCAATCTCTGTAATTCCTATTCCTGCTCTATGTCTTGTCCCAAGTTCTTTGCTAAGATGCATATTATCTGATAACGGCAAATAACAAGTTGCTGCCTTTATTCTATTTCCTTCAATAATAATTGCTCCATCATGTAACGGTGTATTATGTTCAAAAATATTAATTAATAATTGACTCGATACAATAGCATCTACTTTTATTCCTGTTTGCTCAAACTCTGACATTGTATCATTTTGCTTTACAACAATTAAAGCACCAGTTTTTACTTTGCTCATTTCTACACATGCCTTTGTGATCTCTTGAATAGTATGATCTGAAAATAATCCTTCCATGCTTCTATTACCATCAAAACTAAAAAATGTTGAAATAATATTTTTTGTTCCTAATGTCTCAAGTGCTTTTCTTAGTTCTGGTTGCAATACAACAATAAGTGCTGTGATAGCTAAGCTAAATGCGTTAGTAGCTATCCAAATAATTGTATTCATTTCAAATAAAGCTGCAACCAAAAGAAAAACCATAATAAAGATTATTCCTTTTAGCAAAGACCATGCACGTGTATTTTTTATAAAGACCATAATTGAATAGACCATAAAAGAAATAATAATAATTTCTAAAATGTCAGTCAATTGAATAGTAGGTATATGAAGATTTGCTAAATTATTTTCTGCGAAATTTCTAATCTGTTCCATTCTCAAAATGTCCTGTCTTTACTATTCTTTATTTTTAGTGGCTACAAACTCTTTCTTAATTCCATTTGATGTTTTAATCGTTCTATTCGAAATGTTTTGATTTGAACTATTATTTCTAACTACTTTTTTCTGTGGTTGAATTCTTTTTACACTGTTCTTTTTTGTGGAAACTGTTATTTTTGGTATTGCCTTAACATAATAATAATATTCATCATCTTCAAACTGTACATTTTCTGTTCTTTTATAATCTAAGTTTTGCATAGCAAAAGAAATAATAATTCCTATAGCTCCTGATATTGCCCCACCTAAAACAAGGGACATCATAGAGATATTAATATCAAAAACAAATTCTCCTATTAATAAAATCACAACATCTATCGTTGTTCCTATTGCTATTGCTATTGGCCATGAATACATGATAGAAGATCTCCTTATAAAATAAACAAGAAGAAGTGTAATCGAAAATGCAACTACAATGATATATAATGTATTATTATTTATGATTCCATCTAAAACTAATTTTATTTTTTCCGTAGCTTCTAATGACTCAACCGAAGTCAATATTGTTGTACTACTAATTACAGTATTAAGAAAAAAGTAAATCATAACTCCTGCAATCATAGATACGATAGAAAGCGGACTCAACATTAAGCCAAGTACAAGTGGCATGAGATACGGTATCCCTATTAAAAATAATATTGGCATTAATAAAACAACTAAGATATCTTTAGGAACAGTACGGCAACAAAAAATAAAAACCAGAAAAAATACTGCCACACCTATCACCGCAATTTCCAACGATAACTCATATAAATGTAATAATACAACTACTGCAGATATCACACCCATAAAATTAAATGGCATAAATGCACAAATCAAAGAAATTATGAGTACAATTGTAATTTTATCAATTCTTGTCATATATCCTAAATTACTATTAATTGTTGTTAAAACGATAATTGCTATTATAAATTTCAAAATAGATATTAAATATATTTCATACTTTCCACAAAAATTTTTGATATATTCTTTTAATTCTAATAAACTACTCATTTATCTTTCCCTTCAATTTTATCTATCTTCGTAGAATGTTGAAATTTTATTCAAATGTGAATAAAAGTTTTTTATTTCTTGCCTAGATTTTCTGTAATTATATAAAGAAATAAAATATGTAATTATAGAAAAAAATACAATTACAATCAAATAAATCGCAAGAATAGATTTCATGAATTCCATAATACTCATTTTATATATTTCATTCATAAAAAATTCCACATCATAAATCACATATAAAAATAAAAATATCCCAAATCCAATGGTAATAAACATAAAGCTTTTTAGAAGTTCAAGTCCTATGTAATCACTTCGAAAGTAGCTATTTATATGTTTATTTTTCTTTCCCTCATTTGATTCATAAACTGCCATTTTTGTCATCAAACGGATCTTATCTATATCAATCATAATATAGTGATATCCCTTTCCTTTTTATTTGCGCTCTAAAAATCTCATTCTTGATTGATTTCTTTTTTCATCTGGCTTAATTTGCTTTGGTTTTTCAATTGCGTTACTTAATCCACCAGCTAGTTTTTCTTTACAACTATTACAAAAACGCCCTGTACGTATTTCTCCACCACAAAGTTCACATTCTAAAGTAATTGACGAATTGTCAGAAAGCATTAATCTCTCTTCACGTATCCATTGATGTATTTGTGCTTTATCTACCTCACATTCCTCAGCAATACGATTTATATCCGCATTTGCGTTTTCACGAATATATGTTTTCACTTCATTATATTTTTTTTCTAACGCATCTTTACATGCTGGGCAATAATAAGGTCCAACAACATAATTAAATAATTTTCTACAACCTTTACATGTTTTTATATTCATAATTTTCACACCTTTCTCTCTTTAAAATTTTATAATCCTTCTCCAATTGCTAATGTGATAAAATAAACTTCTTTTATCCCATATAATTTACATTCTTTAGCAATTGCATCAATAGTAGATCCTGTTGTATAAATATCATCTATTACTAGAATCGTATTTAATTTTACATCATTTGGCACTATTTTAAAAGCTTTTTTCAAATTATTTTGCCTTTTTACTGGGTCCATGTTTTTTAACGGCTTCGTATTTCTTTGTCGTATAACAAAATTTTTATAAACAGGAATATTGGTATATTTCCCTATTTCGTTCGCTAAAAGTTGCGCTTGATTAAATCCTCTTTTTTTATGCCTTTTTTTATGTATAGGAACTGCTATTATTGCATCTGGATTCCACTGTTTAATATGTTTCCCGCAAACTTTAACAACTGATTTTCCATAAAAATGAACATATTCTTGTCTGTTATGATATTTAAATTTATAAATAGAGTTTTTTATACTACTCCACTCAAATATTGCTCTTCCTGCATTAAAGTAATGAAATTTTCTCATACAATCATAACAGTATTCCGTTTCACTTTTTAATGATTTCCCACACTTTATACAATATGGTTCTTTAATATATTTTATTTTTTTCTTACAATCATTACATATGTCCTTTTTTCCATATTCTAAAATATCATCACATATACTACATCTTCTTGGATATATCATATCTAATATATTTTTAATAATTTTCTTAATATGTAAATCTCCTTTTCTCTATTTTTCCATTTCACGTATTCGAGCACTTAATCCTGTATAACGAGATTTCTCATTCACATTAGAAATCATTCCATAAATAGTTTCTTTTGAACCCATAAGTGTTACACAATTTTTAGCTCTTGTAATACCTGTATATAAAAGATTACGACTTAACAATTGTCTAGGCCCCGATAATATAGGTAAAATGATCGCTGGATATTCACTTCCTTGTGATTTATGAATCGTTATCGCATATGCAAGCTCTATTTCCTCTAAATTTGAAAAAGAATAATTTACTTGCCTTTGATCATCAAATAAAATAACCACAATTTGTTGTTTTTCATTAATTTCTATGATTTTACCAACGTCTCCATTGAAAACTCCCATACCTTTATCAATTGGAATATTATATTTACTTAATATTTCCCACTCTATCTGATAATTGTTTTTTGTTTGCATTACTTTATCACCAACTCGAAATAATTTATCTCCATACTCATATTCTGCTTTTGATTTTTCAGCAGGATTTAAATATTTTTGCAGAATTTTATTTAAACATTCTACTCCAAGACTCCCCTTTCTCATTGGGGTAAGAACTTGTATATCTAACATATCCGCATTTACATAACTTGGAAGCTTTTCTTTAATCAACTGTATCATATGCTTATAAATAACGTTTGGATCATTTCTTTCTAAAAAGAAAAAATCCAGACTATTATTATCTAATAGAATTTCTTTTCCCTCGTTAATCTTATGAGCGTTGATAATAATATGACTTTTCTCTTCCTGTCTATATATTTTTTTCAGCTGTACCACATTGAATGATTCACTTTTAATAATATCTGCTAAAACTTGACCTGGACCTACTGAAGGCAATTGATTCATATCACCAACTAAAATTAATCTAGTCCCAATTTGAACTGCTTTTAATAGTGCTTGAAATAGATGAATATCTACCATAGACATTTCATCTATAATAATTACATCCGCCTCTAATGGTGATTCTTCATTTTTTTCAAATACTGCTTTTCTTCCATCTTCTGAAACATTCCCATTCAGTTCTAATAATCTATGAATTGTTTTCGCCTCAAAACCTGTAGTTTCTGTCATTCTTTTTGCTGCCCTACCTGTAGGCGCTGCTAAAAGAATATCCAAACCTTCTTTTTCAAAGAAACGTATCATCGTATTTATTGTTGTTGTTTTTCCAGTTCCTGGACCTCCCGACAAAATAAACACTCCATTAGTAATTGCTTCTTGAACTGCTTTTATTTGAAGTTCATCTAAAACATATTCATTATCAATTGTCAGGTCTTTTATTTTTTTTAAATCTGTTTGAAAAAACTCCATTGTAACATTTAAATCATGTAACATTTTTGCACAATTTAATTCACAATAGTATAAAGAGGCTGCATAACATATGGTTGCTGTTTCTTCATTTTTTATAACCAACTTTTTTTCCATAACCAAATTATTTAGCTGAATTTCAAGAACTTTTTCTTCAATTTCTAATAATTCTGAAGATTTTTTTAACAGAATTTCTTTCGGTAAATAGACATGTCCTTGTGTTGTTGCAAGCAATATTGTATGAAATATTCCACTTCGAATTCTATAATCCGAATCTGTCTTAATCCCAATTTTACTTGCAATCTCATCCGCTATTTTAAATCCAACTCCAACAATATCGTCTGCAAGTAAATATGGATTTTCTTTCATAATCTGATACATTCTAATTCCATATTTTTCATATATTTTAATAGCAAGTGTATTTGATATTCCATATTGTTGCAAAAAAATCATAGCTTCCCTTATTTCTTTTTTTTCTTCCATTTGACTACTGATTTCAATTGCTTTTTTTTCGCTAATACCTTTGATTTCCACAAGGCGTTCTGGCTCTTGTTCAATAATACGAAACGTATCCTCTTTAAATTTTCCAACAATTCGTTTCGCTAATGCTGGCCCTATCCCTTTTATTGCTCCACTACCCAAATAACGTTCCATGCTAATTGCATCACTCGGTGGAATAATATTATATTCCTCTACTTTTAATTGTTCTCCATAGACAGGGTGTTCAATGATTGTACCACGAAGAGACATGGTTTCTCCCTCTTCGATCGTACGAAGCGTTCCTACACATGTCATTTCATATTTTCCATCATTTAATACAAATACTGTGTATCCATTTTCACTATTGCGAAACACAATATGATCTACGTATCCTTTTATTTCTTCCACTTAAAACCCTCTTTACTTCTTACAAAAGAAAAGAGCTGTCATAGACAGCCCATTTTTACAAATTATAATTACGTTTCATCTGCTCATAAAGCATTTGCGCAATCCCTAATCCATTTGTTTCCGTTGACTGCTCCGATAATTCTACAAGTGCATTACTTTTAAAATAGTCAACTAAGGTAGAGTTAGAATCACTAGATTCTTCATCACGAATAATCGTTTTTTCCATTTGCTTAAACATTTGCTCTAAAAAATAAGATTCAAACTGTTTACAGACATCTAATAACTCATCATCTGTTGCTTCAGAATAGTCTTTATTTTCTGTACTTGATAGTTGATTTGCAGTTGTATTATTTGCTGTTTGAGAAATATAATCTGTATATAATGAACTAATATCCATTATTTTTTCCTCCATTATGTACTATCGTTTTAATTGATTTGCTTGTTGCATCATTTCATCAGTTGTTGTAATTATTTTTGAATTCATTTCATATGCTCTTTGCGCAACAATTAAATTTACCATTTCATCCGCTACCTGTACGTTCGAAGCTTCTAAATACCCTTGTACAAGACTACTTTTATTCACATTTGCATTTGTTGCTTCATTAATTGCTGCACCACTTGCATCTGTAGCAGCATACAGCGTACTTCCTAATTTTTCTAATCCAGATGGATTGGTAAACTGATATATTCCTATTTGCATTCCTATTTCTTGTGGATTATTATTCGCATCTGGATAATATAACTTTCCATCTGTTGAAACTGTAATTTTACTTGCGTTATAAGTCCCTGTAAGAATAATTGGCTGTCCCGTTGAATTAACAACTGGTAATCCATCTGTTGTTGAAAGCATCATTCCACCATTTGAAGCTGTTGTAAAAAGAAAATTTCCATTACGTGTATAATTAATAGTGCCATCTGTATTACGTACTCCAAAAAATCCATCTCCTGAAATCGCAAAAGCAGTATCACTATCCGATGCTGTTAAACTTCCTTGTGAAAAAACGGAAGTAATAGAAGATAGTCGTGTTCCAAGTCCTACTTGTGCACTTGTTGGTTTTTCTTCTCCATTAGCTAGTGTGGTTTTTGCTTGCAGATTTTGATACAACAATGTCTTAAATTCTGCAGTCTCCGATTTATATCCAACGGTATTTACATTTGCAAGATTATTAGCAATTGTATCTAAATTTGTTTGTTGTGCATTCATTCCTGTCGCACCAGTCCAAAGTGAACGTACCATAAAATTCCCCTCTCTAACTTATATTATGTCTGCTTATATTCGTCCTAATTGATTTACTGTAATATCTAACGAGTCATCATATGCTTGTACTACCTTTTGACTTGTTTCATACGCTCTAGATATGGCAATTAAATCCACCATTTCATTTACAACCTGTACATTAGAAGTCTCTAAATATCCAGATAACACTTGTGCATTAGATTCTGTTAATGTAGCACCATCTACTGTTTTATAATAATTTTCTCCATATTTTTCCAAATAATTATTATCTTCAAATGCTGCTACTTGAATGGTTGCCACTAATTTTTCTTCCTGATAAATGCCACCTTCTTCTGTAATACTTACTTCTTTCAATGGATTAAGTTGAATTCTATTTCCCGATTTATCTAATACATATCCACCATCTTTAGTTACAAGATTTCCATCTTTATTTAATAAAAATGCACCATCTCTCGTATACATAGTAGATGTATCACCTGCTTTATTTGTAACTTCCACAGCAAAAAAACCATCGCTTGATAAAGATAAATCTAATGCGTTGTTTGTTGTTTTTAAAGAACCTTGGCTAAAATCTGTATAATTTTCACCAATTTTAACACCGAGCGATACTGAACCTAACTTTTTTGTCATATTTCCAAGTTCTGATGTGTCTTTTATTTTATAAGCAAGCACTTCATCAAACGCTTGACTTGTAGTTCCTTCTTTTTTAAACCCAGTTGTGGTAGCATTCGCTAAATTATTACTCACAACATCCATTCTATTTTGTTCATTAATAAGTCCCGTATATGCTGTATATAAGCCTTTAACCATGGCCCCTCCTCTTTAGTCTTCTCTATATCCTGCTAAAAACTCTACATATTTCCCTGTTCCAATTGCCACTGCAGTCATTGGATCTTCTGCTGTTATTGTATTAATTCCTGTTTTTTCAAAAATCAACTCTTCTAATCCACGCAATAAGCTACCGCCACCGGTTAATACAATACCACGATCTGCAATATCAGCCGCTAATTCTGGTGGTGTTCTTTCAAGTACACTATGAATTGCTTCTACAATTTGAGCTGTAATTTCTTTTAATGCATCTTCTGTTTCTTCTGAAGAAACAGTTATCGTCTTTGGCAATCCTGTTACTAAATTTCGACCTCTAACATCCATAAAATCTGGTTCTGGTCTTTTATATGCAGAACCTATCTTTATTTTTATATCTTCTGCTGTTCGTTCTCCAATTAAAAGATTATGTTTCTTTCTCATATAACGCACAATTGCTTCATCAAAATCATCTCCAGCAACTTTAATAGAAGCACTTACAACGGTACCTCCTAGTGAAATAACTGCAACATCGGATGTTCCGCCGCCAATATCTACAATCATATTTCCACATGGCTTAGAAATATCAATTCCTGCTCCAATTGCAGCTGCAATTGGTTCTTCAATAATAGATACTTCTCTTGCTCCTGCTTGTAATGTTGCATCTTCTACTGCTTTTTTTTCAACTTCTGTTACACCACTAGGAACACAAACTGCAATTCTTGGTTTTCTTAATATTTTTTTCCCAAGTGCCTTTTGAATAAAGTATTTCATCATTTTTTCTGTCACTGTATAGTCAGAAATAACCCCTTGACGAAGTGGTCTAACAGCCACAATATTTCCTGGTGTTCTACCAAGCATAAGCCTTGCATCTTCTCCTATGGCTTTAATTTTATTTGTATCTCTATCAAAAGCTACAACAGAAGGTTCTTTTAGAACAACACCTTTTCCTCTAATGTAAACTAATATACTTGCGGTTCCTAAATCAATTCCAATATCTGTATATTGCATTTTTTTGCCCCTTTCCCGGTTTCAATATATTTCAATAATACTTATAAAAGTATAGACATATGTTTTCATTTATACACACTGAATCATTATAACTGAAACAAATTGATTTTAAAAGGGATTTCACAAAAACTTAAGAAAAAATGATTTTATTAATATATTGTCCTGTAAATGACTCTGCCACTTTTGCCACTTCCTCCGGAGTTCCCTTTGCAACAACGCATCCTCCGCCATCGCCTCCAACTGGTCCCATATCAATGATCCAATCTGCAGTTTTAATTACTTCTAAATTATGCTCAATTACAACAACTGTATTTCCGCCTTCTGTTAAACGTTGTAATATTTCCACTAGTTTATGCACATCTGCAAAATGAAGCCCTGTTGTAGGTTCATCTAAAATATAAATCGTTTTTCCAGTACTTCTTTTACTTAATTCGGTTGCTAATTTAATTCTTTGTGCTTCTCCACCCGATAATGTAGTAGATGGTTGCCCTAATTTAATATAGGATAATCCAACATCGTATAATGTATCAATTTTACGTTTAATACTTGGAACATTTTCAAAAAAAGTAACTGCTTCTTCTACTGTCATATCAAGTACATCATAAATTGTTTTCCCTTTATATTTTACTTCTAATGTTTCTCTATTATAACGTTTTCCTTGACATACTTCACAAGGTATATATACATCTGGTAAGAAATGCATTTCAATTTTAATAATTCCATCTCCACTACATGCCTCACATCTACCACCTTTTACATTGAAACTAAAACGCCCTTTCTTATAACCTTTTGTTTTTGCATCTTGAGTCGCTGCAAACAAATCACGTATCATATCAAAAACTCCAGTATATGTTGCAGGGTTTGATCTTGGTGTTCTTCCAATTGGTGATTGATCAATAGCAATTACTTTGTCTAATTGCTCTATTCCTTTTATTTTTTGATGTTTTCCCGGAATACATCTTGCACGATTTAATCCTCTTGCAAGGCTTTTGTATAAAATCTCATTGATTAACGAACTCTTACCCGATCCTGATACTCCTGTTATACACGTCATAATTCCAAGTGGGATGTCTACTGTTACATTTTTCAAATTATTTTCTGCTGCTTTTACAATACTTAATGTTCCAGTTTTTTTCTTTCTTTTTTCAGGAACTGGTATTTTAATTTTTCCGCTCAAATATTTTCCAGTAATAGATTTTTCGTTTTCCATGATCTCTTTTGCTGTCCCAGTTGCAACTACTTCTCCACCATGTGAACCTGCTCCTGGTCCAATATCCACAATAAAATCTGCTGCCATCATAGTATCTTCATCATGTTCTACTACAATCAAAGAATTTCCCATTTCTTTTAGATTTTTAAGCGTATTTAATAGTTTATCATTATCTTTTTGATGTAATCCAATACTTGGCTCATCTAAAATATAACAAACTCCCACTAATCCAGAACCGATTTGTGTGGCAAGACGAATTCTTTGTGCTTCCCCACCTGACAAACTAGCTGTTGCTCTTGATAATGCTAAATAATCTAAACCAACGTCCATTAAAAATCCGACTCTTGCTCTAATTTCTTTTAAGATTTGATCTCCAATTATTTCTTGATTTCTTGTTAATTTCATTTCTTTTAAAAATGCATCTAATACAGCAATTGACATATTTGTAACTTCATAAATATTTTTATCACATACAGTTACTGCAAGAGATTCTTTTTTCAACCTCATTCCATGACAATCTTCACAAGGTGTAATTCTCATAAATGTTTCATATTCTTGTTTCATGCCCTCTGAGGCAGTTTCTCTATATCGCTTTTGTACATTTTTGATAAGACCTTCAAAAACTATGTCATAGATTCCTTCACCACGTTGTCCCTTATATGGTACTTTTACAGATTTTCCATCTGTTCCATACAAAAGAATATGTTGTATTTCTTCTGTTAATTTTTCAAATGGCACATCTAATTTGAACTTATATTCTTTTGCTAATGCTTTTAGAATCGCATTTGTAAAACTACCTTCGTCACTACTTGACTGCCACCCCATTACAACAATGGCTCCTTCATTGATACTTTTTGATTTATCCGGTATCATCAAATCTACATCAAACTCCATTTTATATCCAAGTCCATAACAAGTAGGACAAGCACCGAAAGGATTATTAAAAGAAAAGCTTCTTGGTTCAATTTCATCGATACTAATTTCACAATCTGGACAGGAAAAACTTTGGCTAAAATTAATGATTTCTCCACCAATAACCTCAACCATCATTAAACCATTCGCTAATTCTAATACATTTTCAATAGAATCAGTTAATCTTGATTGTATATCTTGTTTTACAACGAGTCGATCCACTACTATTTCAATATTATGTTTAATATTCTTATCTAACTTAAATTCTTCTGATAAATCATAAAGATTTCCATCAATTTTTACGCGTACATATCCGCTTCTTTTTGCACGTTCAAATACTTTTGTATGCTCTCCTTTTCTTCCCCTTACAACTGGTGCAAGCAATTGGATTTTACTACCTTCTGGCAACTCTAAAATTTGATCAATCATTTGGTCTACTGTTTGCTTTTTTATTTCCTTTCCACACTTTGGACAATGTGGAATACCAATTCTTGCATATAGAAGTCGAAAATAATCATATATTTCTGTTACCGTACCTACCGTAGATCTTGGATTTCGATTTGTCGATTTTTGATCAATAGAAATTGCTGGTGATAATCCTTCAATCTTATCTACATTTGGTTTTTCCATTTGCCCTAAAAATTGTCTCGCATAAGAAGAAATTGATTCCATATATCTTCTTTGTCCTTCTGCATAAATTGTATCAAATGCAAGCGACGATTTTCCCGAACCGGAAAGCCCCGTTAAAACAACAAATTCATTTCTCGGTATATCTATATCAATCCCCTTCAAATTATGTTCATGGGCCCCTCTAATTTTTATATATTCCTTTGACATCTTTTTTCCTTTTCTTTCTACTTATTCTTTACTTCTTCTAAATGTTTTTTTAATTCAATCATCTTATCTCGAAGCATTGCAGCATTTTCGAAATTTAAATCTGCTGCCGCTTTTGACATTTCTTTCGAAACTTTTTGAATTAATTTTTCAAGTTCCTTTGCATCCATAGACTCTGGATCTTTTTCAAACTTCATTTCTTCTTTTGCAATTTCTTTTGAAATACTAATCAAATCTCTTACTGCTTTTTTAATTGTTGTTGGTGTAATATTATGCTCTATATTATACTCTTCTTGTATTTTTCTTCTACGATTTGTCTCACTAATAGCTTCCCTCATAGAATCTGTAATTTTATCTGCATACATGATTACATGACCATCTGCATTTCTTGCTGCTCTTCCAACCGTTTGAATCAGTGAAGTTGCTGAGCGCAAAAATCCCTCTTTATCTGCATCTAAAATAGCAACAAGCGTAATTTCTGGAATATCTAATCCTTCTCTTAATAAGTTAATTCCTACAAGCACATCAAATACATCTAATCTCATATCACGAATAATTTGCGCACGCTCTAATGTATCAATATCAGAATGTAAATATTTAATACGTATTCCAACTTCTTTCATGTAATCTGTTAAATCTTCTGCCATCCTTTTTGTTAGTGTAGTAATTAACACTTTATTTTTTTTCTTTATTTCTTTTCTTACCTCAAAAATCAAATCATCAATTTGACCTTCTACAGGTTTTACAGTGATTTCCGGATCGAGCAATCCAGTTGGCCTTATAATTTGTTCCGCACGCAATAATTCATGTTCTTTTTCATAAACATTTGGTGTTGCTGATACAAATAGCATTTGATCTATTTTTTCTTCAAATTCTGTAAAATTTAATGGTCTATTATCTAATGCGGATGGCAAGCGAAATCCATACTCTACCAATGTTGTTTTTCTAGAACGATCGCCTGCATACATCCCTCTAATTTGCGGTACACTAATGTGGGATTCATCAATAATAATCAAAAAATCATCTTCAAAAAAGTCAATAAGACATTTTGGAGTCACATCCGCCTTTTGCCCATTCAAATGTCTTGAATAATTTTCAATACCAGAACAAAACCCTGTTTCTCGCAACATTTCAATATCAAAGTTTGTACGCTCACTAATCCTTTGGGCTTCAAGTAATTTATCTTCTCCCTTAAAGTATTGGACTCTTTCTAACATTTCTTTTTCAATTTCTATACAAGCTTTTTTTATTTTCTCTTCTGGTACTACATAATGAGACGCCGGAAAAATTGCTAAATGTTCTAATTCTTTTAAAACCTTTCCACTTAATGGCTCTATTTCACAAATCCGGTCTATTTCATCACCAAAAAATTCCACTCGATAAATAATCTCTCCACCTACTGCTGGATTAATTTCAACGACATCTCCTCTTACGCGAAAACAACCTCGCGATAAGTCCATGTCATTTCTCGCATATTGAATATGCACCATTTCTCTAAGAACTTGATCGCGATCTTTCATCTGACCTGGTCTTAATGATACAATCATCTTTTTATAATCATCTGGACTTCCTATTCCATAAATACAAGAAACACTGGCTACAACAATCACATCTTTTCGTTCCGACAAAGATGCAGTTGCCGACAAACGTAATTTATCTATTTCCTCATTAATAGAAGAATCCTTTGCAATATACGTATCTGAAGAAGGAACATATGCTTCTGGCTGATAGTAATCATAATATGAGACAAAATATTCTACTGCATTTTCCGGAAAAAACTCTTTAAACTCTCCATACAATTGCCCAGCTAATGTTTTATTATGAGCAATGATAAGAGTTGGTTTTTGTAACTTCTCTATTACATTTGCCATTGTAAATGTTTTTCCAGAACCTGTCACTCCTAACAACGTTTGCATTTGATTTCCTTTTTTAAAACCTGCAACTAGTTGCTCAATTGCTTCTGGTTGGTCACCTGTCGGCTTATATTCAGAATGTAACTTAAACTCCATCTTATCAAACCCTTCTTCTACTTTCTTATAGTGTGATATAATTTATAGTATCCACTTCCTAAATTTTCACTTTCTATATTAACCGATAAACTATCTGCCTCAATTTCATCCATTAATCTATTCACATATCCATTTTGATACGCATTATCTTGATATGCCTTTTTTACATCTTCTAAAATATTATCACCAATTATTACTTCAAAAGAAATACTATCTTTTTCTTTTTGTACAAGTGCAAGAGATAAGCATTTTGTATAATACTCCTCTATTGTGCTTACTTTTTCTTTTAGAATTTCATTTGAAATGTTTCCTACTAAATTTCTATATTTTGTACCTTTTGCTTCTGGTAAATTCACGGATAAATCTTGTCTTGTATGTGTATCTATAAAATCTTGGTCTGTTCTATTGAAATAATCATACGTAAATGGATCGGAATCATCCCATGTTAAATCTACATTATAGTATTCTCCTTCAAGCTTCACAATATTCCATGCATGTCTCTCTCCTGCATATCCAGTACAATAATACGTTGGTATCTCCAGTTTTTGCATAATAAGTTGAAATGCTCTTGCATAACCTGCACATACGGTTGATCCATTCACAATTGCACTATATGCACTTTGATTCAATGGTGCTTGTAAATTATATGTAATTCGATTAATAAGTGCATCATGTACATATTGCTCTTTTTCAAAATCTGTTGATTTTGTCTTTGCTCCATCAACAATGGTATTAATTACTTGATTAAATTTTGTTTTTTCCGACTCGAATACACTTCCAAAATCATAATATGTAAGTGTTATTTCTATACAAATTCCAGGCTTACTATACTTGCTTGAATAGGAAGTATAAAGCCAAAATAATTCTGGGTGATCATTAAATACTGCCATAAAAACATTTTTAACATGATCTTTATCCACATCAACAATAGGATTAAATGTTTTTTTCAAAATATTAGCATTAGAATAAATCTGTTTATATAATGTTTGTCCAGCTTCTGATAACATACCATAATATGGATACATCTCTGTATCAAATGTAAGACTTGATCCTGTCTCACCATAATCTTTAGTCTTTTGTATTTCTTCATTTTCTTTATCTGATACTTGATTTGATTGTTCTGTTATGGATATATAACCATTTTTTCCAGATATACTTTTTAACGGAGTTTCTATCTCATCAAAAACTTGTGTAACTTCACTTTGTTTCACGATACTTTCTTCGCTCTGTTTTGGAATCTCTATTTGTGTTTCTATTTCTTCTGATTGTTCTTCTTGTATTTCAGAACTTATTTCTTCCTCTACATCAATAGAAGTTGTATTATATCTATCCGGAAATAATTTAGTTGCTATCTCTAAAGCAAAATCAGGATTGAAAATCCCATAAAACATCATTGCTATAAAAAGACTAATAATTGTTAGTATTGTAATTAAGATTTTTTTTATCATATAGTGTGCTCCATTTATTCCTTATATTTATTACCATTATAATTCTTTTTTATATTACAAACAACATTTCTTTTTTAAAAAAAGCTGAACAGAAATTCTGCTCAGCTTTTCTCATCTTTATTCATTTTTCAAAAGCGAAATTGCTGCTTCTAATTGATTATCTTTTCCATTCAACAAATATGTTTCACTATCGAACTTAACTTCAACATCGGGAGATACACCTATTCCATGAATATCATTTCCCTTAGGAGTATAGTATTTACTTACTGTTAATTTTAAAGCAGAACCATCTGATAATCCTATAATTCTTTGCACAATTCCTTTTCCATATGTAGTAGTTCCTAAAATGGTACCTTTTTCATAATCTTTAATTGCACCTGCAAGAATTTCTGATGCACTAGCGCTATATTCATTCGTAAGTACAACTAATGGAATTTGAATTTCTCTCGTTCCATCACCACTATATTCTTCTCGCTCTCCATATTTATTTTCAGTATATACAATAAGGCCTTTCGGTAGCAACATTCTTGCAATCTCACATACTGTTGTTAGATTGCCTCCAGGATTATTTCTTAAATCAAGAATTAGTCCTGTCATTCCAGATCCCTCGCAAACAGCTAATGCTTCTGTAAATTGATCGAGTGTAATATCATCAAATTCTAAAATTCGAATGTATCCAATATTGTCTTCTAACATTTTATATTCAACAGTCGGTGTTTCGATTTTTCTTCTTTCAACTTCAATTTCAAGATAAGCAGCTTCCCCTTGTCTTATAATCGTCAAAAGAACTTTGCTCCCTTCTTCCCCTTTAATAAGAGCTACAACTTCTGTTGTATCTTTTCCTTCTGTAGATACTCCATCTACCTTATAGATTACATCTCCTGCTTGCAATCCTGCTTCTTGTGCAGGGGTATTTTCAATAATTCCACTTAAAACAGATAAATTTGTTTTTTCATCAATTCCAATGTAAGCACCAATTCCGTAATAAATACCTTCCGTCTTTTCTTGAATACTAATTAATTCTTCTGCAGTATAATATTCTGAATATGGATCTTCTAATGCATCTAATATACCTGAATATATTCCGTCCTCTAGATTTTTCAGCGAAATATCATTTAAAAAATACTGTTGAATTGCACCTTCAATCACTTCGATCTTTGTACTTGTTTGCGTATCTAAAAGTATTTCTTTTTCTCCAACGTTTGTTGAAGAACTTAAACTAACATATGGTTTTACATATACTGAGTAAACCTTACTACCAAGTGAGTAAAGCATTACAATTAAAATTGCAAGAAGTACTCCTCCTAAAAAACCTCTACGGTATGACTTTCTATTTTCAGATTCCATATTTTTTCCTTTTCCTAGGGCATATAAATTATATTTATTCTTAATTTTACTATATGTTTCTTATTTATGGTTTATTCAAATAATTCCAAGGACTAACATAACTACCATTTAATCTTACGCTAAAATGTAAATGATTTCCTGTAGATCTACCTGTTGTACCAACTGCTGCTATTTTATCACCTCTTGCAACTTTTGCACCTTCTGAAGTGTAAAGCGCTGATGCATGCATATAAATGGTGTAAAGTCCTCCACCATGATTAATCATAACATAATTTCCCATTGTTGCATTATATGTTGCAGCAACTACTTCCCCATCGTATGCTGACAAAATCGGTGTTCCACTTGGCGCTGCCATATCCACTCCATTATGAAATTGTTGTACATTTAAAATTGGATGTATTCTATTCCCATAATCGTCAGAAATTCTTGTATAAGAAGGTGCTGGCCACGCAAACATACCACCATCATAATCGAATTTACTTTCATTCTCTGCTTCAAGACGCTTTCTTTCGGCTTCTAACGCTGCAATTACCGCATTTTGTGCTTTAATTTCTTCTTCATATTCTTTAATGGCTTGTGCTTGAGTAGAAATATCTCCCTCATACTTTGTAATTTCACCTTCCTTTGCTGAAATTAAGGAAGATAAATTTGCTTGCTCTTTTTCTACAGCAGCTTTTGCATCTTTTAAAAGTTCCTCTTCTAACTCTAGCTCTTCTTTACAAACTTCAATGTATTCACGATTTTTTTGATAAGCATCAAGCATAGTACGATCATAAGCAGATAATGCTTCTATGTATTCTGCTTTATTTAACATTTCACCAAAACTTGTAGACGAAAAAAGAAGTTCTAAATAAAAAGTATCTCCCTTTTCATACATAAATCGGATACGTGTTTTCATCGCTTCATACTGCTCTTTTTCTAACTGTTCTGCTTCTTCTAATTCTTTTGTTGTTTTTTTGATTTCTTGCTCTTTTTCCTCAATCATAACAAATAATTCATTAATTTTTTGTTCCACTGTTGTTAATTGTCCATCCAATTTTACAACATAGTTTTCTAAATTAGACTTCGTTGATTCAAGATTTTCAAGCATTTCTTTAACATTGGTAAGTCCCTGTTGAAGATTCTTTTTCTCTTCTTCTGCCTTTTTAATTTCTTCTTTTTTTTGTTCAATACTATCATCTAAACTTTGTGTAGCTTGTACAGTTATTCCAGATGGTTGAAACGCAAAAAACAAAAAAAAGATTGCAAGAATAAGAATTTGATATAATTTTTTCATTTTATTAAGTATCCTTTTCTTTTTCGCAAAAGTATAATATAAAACTTACATTATACACGTAAATGTTTTCTTACTGTTGAAAAACTTCCCCAAAATCCAATTCCTAGCCCTATTGCTAGCGAAACTGGAGTAAGTAGTGTAAAAACTTCACCAACCGGTAAAAAGTTAAGTAGTGATGTTAATACAGAAAAACGTTCTAAAATATATTGGATAATATTATTATACAAAAAATAAATAATAGCCAAAGGAATACAAGATCCAATTACTCCAATAACCATACCTTCTATTACAAATGGCGCTCTAACAAAAAAATCTGTAGCACCGATATACTTCATAATATTAATTTCTTCTTTTCGCACTGAAATACCAATCATAACTGTATTGCTAATCAAAAATACGGATACCGCTAAAAGAATTCCTATGATACCAATCGATACATACGCAATCAACATATTAATCCCACTTAATGTTGAAGCGGTTACTTCTGAACGATTCACATCTCTTACTCCCTCAACGGATTCTAAATATTGCACAAGATTAGCTTGTAATGAAATATCCGAAAGATATATTTCATAATGAGAAGATCCTGCAAGCGGATTCTCTGTGAAACCATCTGCATATTCTCCAAGATAATCTACTCTAAAACTCTCCCATGCCTCATCCTCTGAAACAAAAACAATTTTAGAAACTTCTGCTCTTCTTAAAATCATTTCACCAATCTCTTTTATTTTTGCTTCCTCTAACTCTTCATCAAAAAATACTGTAACGCTTACACCTTGTTCCGCTGATTTTACAATACTTTGAAAGTTTGCAATAATTGCATAAAACACTCCAAATAATAATAAACATGCACTTATTGTCGCAACTGAAGCTAACGAAAACCAAAAATTACGAAATATATTTGCTACTCCTTGTTTTAATGTATAAAAAAATGCACTAATCTTCATCTATATAACCACCTTTTTCTTCATCACTGACAATAACACCTTTTTTCATTGTAATAACTCTTTTTTGCATTTCATTTACAATTTCTCTATTGTGAGTCACTACTAAAACAGTGGTACCTTTTTTATTAATTTGATCTAATAACTTCATAATTTCCCAAGAATTCTTTGGATCTAAATTTCCTGTTGGTTCATCAGCTAATAAAATTGGTGGACGATTAATTAAGGCTCTCGCTAATGCAACTCTTTGTTGTTCCCCACCTGAAAGTTGTTTGGGTTTGGCTTTATATTTTCCTGCAAGACCTACTACTGCTAAAATAGAAGGTACATTTTTTCTAATTTCTCTTGTTGGTACTTGTGTAATTCGTTGCGCAAATGCGACATTATCATATACATTTCGATCTTTTAATAATCGGAAATCTTGAAAAACAACTCCCATATTTCTTCTAAATTTGGGAACATGTCGTCTTTTTAAAGCCTCTACATCTTCCCCATTTACAAATATTTTCCCAGCAGTAGGAGTCAATTCTCTTAATAATAATTTAATTAATGTTGATTTACCCGAACCACTATCACCTACAATAAATACAAATTCTCCTGATCGAATGGTAAGGTCAACTCCATTTAGTGCTGGTGCTCCAGTTGAATATGCTTTTGTAACACCTTTCAACACTATAATATTTTCTTCTGGTATTTTTGTTTCTTTCTTCTTTTTTCTAATTGCCACGATTTTTCTCCTAGTATTCAAAACTTTCCATGTATCTCATATATTTCACTACCATTAAAGCAATTTTAAAGGTAATTGCATCTTCAAACACTCTTAAATCAAGACCAGTTGTTTTTTGTAGTTTATCTAATCTATACACCAATGTATTTCTGTGTATAAATAATTGACGTGATGTTTCTGAAACATTTAAACTATTTTCAAAAAATTTCATTATAGTAGTTAATGTTTCTTCATCAAAGTCATCTGGACTTTTCCCCCCAAAAATCTCTCGAATAAACATTTTACATAACGGAATTGGTAATTGATAAATCAAACGACCAATTCCTAATTCACTGTATGCAATAATATTTCGTTCTGTAAAGAAAATTCTTCCTACATCAAGTGCCATTTTCGCTTCTTTAAAGGATCTACTTACCTCTTTAATTTCTTTTACAATTGTTCCATATGCAAAATGAACATCTTTGATTCCCTCTTTTGCTAAAAACACTTGGTAACTCTTTATAATCTTATCAATTTCATTATTTGTATCATTGTCGCCTAATTCTTTTACAACAATCACATTATGTTCATCTACTGCAGTGATAAAGTCTTTATTATTTGTTCCAAATTGTCCACGCATCAATTCTAAAATATTGCTATCTTTTCCAACATGTCCCTCAATAATAATTGTAACACGTTTTTCTTCTGGTTGAATATGTAATTTTTTGGCTCTACTATAAATATCTACCAATAACAAATTATCCAACAATAGATTTTTGATAAAGTTATCTTTATCAAAACGTTCTTTATAGGCGACTAATAAATTTTGGATTTGAAATGATGCCATTTTTCCAATCATATAAACACCATCACCTGGACCACTTGCCACTAATATATATTCAATTTGTTGTTCATCATATATTTTAAAATATTGATTACCAGAAACTTCCTGACTATCTGCTGGTGAAATTGCAAATGCAGTAGCTGATGTAGTACACCCTTCTAATTCTGAAGTTGTAGTAGCAACAATCTTGCCATCCGTATCAACCACACATAATTCCACCCTACCAATTGCTTTAATTCCTTCAATTGTATTTTGTAAAATCTGATTTGAGATCATAATAGTAACCATACCTTTCTCGGACTAACCTTCGTTATTCGTCCTAATGCTATTTTACAGTTTAATTGATAATTACAAAAAAATCTATAGAAAAAAACATCTTTTTAGCAATCATAACTAAAAGAGTCTATTTTTACTTAGACTCTTCATCATGAAAACTATTTACTTTTCGAATAAACAATTTTATGTATATGCTTTTTATAAATTTAAAAATTGCAGCATTTTTTCTATTTTTTGTAATTTCATTTGGCAAAGCCATCCAAACTTCAGCACTCAATAATCCTCTATAAGTTTCCATAAGCTTTAATGTTTCATTCATTTCTAATGATGATAATATCACATTTGGTGTCAAACTGTTCATATCGTTAATTAGCCCATCCAAATTAATAGAATATTCATCAATACTACAATTTTTTACAATTTTAATTCCACTTTGTAATTTTCTTAATTCATTCTCAACACGTTGTGCCTCTACCTGATCTTTCGAAAGCAAAAAGACTGTGCTTTGATTTCTTACAATCCTTTTCAAAAATTCAGTCAAAAATTCATTTTCTTCTACTTCTTTACTTCGATTTCTTGCTGTTATATTTAGTGCTTCTAGCACTTCTTTATCTTCACAGACTATAAGATCTATAACTTCCCACCGCTTAGATTCTTCCTCATCTTTTGAGGCTTGCATTAGTTTTTTTACGGATACATATGCAATTGTGTTTAATGCACCACTTTTCAAATAAATATTTGCTTTTCTTAATCCTTCTTTGACATTAAAATCTTCAAAAGTTATTCCTAGTAGATTCACTTTCATATTGGTTCTCGCTTTCCTATTTATCTTAGAAAGTATTAATTTTCATTATATCAAACTTATTCTTTCTTTTCAATTCTATCAATCTTAAGTTTTATCATTTTATTTGATATACATCTTGTCGTAAACATAATTATTTGATAGACTTTATTTATCATCTTTATTTTATAGAACGGAGGGAATGGAATATGAATATTGCTGCTTTATCCACATCACTTGCAACAAATTCTGCTTTATCAAATGTAGGATATGCTGTTTTAGGAAAAATGCTTGATACGAATGACGTACAAGGACAAAATATGGTGAAAATGTTAGAAGGTGCTGCTCTTTCTCGTTCCGTAAATCCTAACATAGGCTCTAACATCGATGTAATCGTATAAGAAAAACGGGTAAGTATCATGCTTACCCGTTTTTCTTATATAGTGAATACCATATAAAAAATACAAATTATAACAGCAATTACCAACGGCATTGTAACTCTTTTTTCTTGATAATTCGCCTCTAGCAACCTATCTCTTTGTATTACAAATCCTTCATTTCTTCCTATTTTTTTCAGTATAATCCAAGCAATTGTAGTTGTGAATAATGATATAATAAAATAAGATACTATAGCACTTTGAATATAAAATGCTTCTATCCCTTGTGTAATCACACTTGTCTCTTCTAAAACACCTGGATTAAAAAATTCCGTTAGATACATAGAAATAACAGATTGGCAATTAATTACCATATGCATAATAATTGCAGGAAAAATACTACCTGTAACTTCCACTAAAAATGCAAGTGCTATTCCGATTACAAATGCATACATTGCTTGATTAATATTCATATGCATCAATCCAAATAAAAGAGCTGATAGAAGAATGGCACCCATTGCATTTCCACTTCTTCGATATCCTTTAAAAATAAAACCACGAAAAACCACTTCTTCAATAATCGGTCCAAATATTCCTATCATAAAAAATGATAACGCAAACGGCATCTGAAATATTTCACCACTCATATTTATGACTGTATTTTCTACAAATAACATACTAATGGCATTTATCAATGTAATGAGTGGCATTAATGCCCATGTATAAAAAATAGTCAAGATAATTGTACTTGGTTTTATTTTTTTTATGCTAATTTCTTGTTTCAAACTTCCCTTTTCTTTCAAAAGATACCAAACAATATATGTTGGAATAATTAAAATACTTTGGCTAAATAATAAACTTCCAACTATTGAAATATTCATAAAAATAGTAAAGATCGATAACAAAATCACTGCAACTATATGATATAAAATAATGGTCAAAAAAAGGACATTTGTTTTTTTTGCATTCATACTATTATTTGCCTTTCTTTTTTTATATCAAACGTATAGAACTTTCTGTAATTTCAATGAGTCCTTTCTTCAATAAATTTCCAACTGCTTTTTTAAATTCATTCTTACTCATTTGCATTTCACGTCTAATCACTTCTGGATTTGCTTTATCATTAAATGGTAAAGCACCATCAAAACTTTCAATTACCTCAATCACTTTTAAGGCATCTTTTTCTATTTGTGCTAACCCTTTTTCTCTAATCGATAAGTCTAACTTCCCATCTTCTTTCACACCACTAACACGTGCAGAAATAATATCTCCCACTTTTACTGTTCCAAAAAATTCTTTTCTTGGAATTAAAGCAGAATATTTGTTATCAACTGCAACAAACGCTCCAAATTCTTCACTAATTTCATAAACCGTACCTTCAACAATATCATCTTTTTCATACTCACTATCTAAATCTAAATAATGATATATTTTCATTGTGGCACAGAGACGTTTGCTCTTATCAATATATAATGCAACTAAACAAGTATCTCCCTCTTGTAATGACATCGTTTGTTCTTTAAATGGTAAAAACAAATCCTTTTCAAGTCCCCAATTTAAGAAAGCTCCTAATTTACCAACTTGTGCAACTTTTAATGGTTTTACTTCATCCATTAATAACAAAGGTTGGTTTGTTGTTGCAATCAAACGATCTTTTGAATCTTTATACAAAAAAACAGTTAATAAATCTCCGATTTCTTTTCCTTCTGGCACTTGTTTTTTTGGTAATAATACTCTCTCTTCATCCGAACTCATTTCTGGATCTTTTAAATATACTCCAAACTCTACCTCTTTTACTATTTCTAACTCTTGATGTTCTCCTAAATAAAACATATTTACTCCTATCCACCTACTTTGTAGGTACTAACAAAAATTCTATTATGGCATATTCCTTCTTTTCTTCATTACATAACGATATTACTACTTTATTTTCATCTTTATAAATAACAGGTACTATATAATCATTTAATTTTGCCTGCATTTTGTACTCTACTCTTATCTGTCTAATGCATTCTGTATTTTCCATATATTCCATACCAATTCGAATATACTGTCCGTTATTAACATGCCCATTGCAATCTAAATGATATGACTTTACTTGGATTATTTCTTGTATCTCTCCCTCATTTGGAACAATAATTTTTCTTGGTGCATATTCCATCTGCAATTTTTCTTCTAATTCATATGCACTAATAATTTCCCAAGATGCTTTTATAGGAATATTTTTTGACATATCCATCAAAACCCATAAAGAATTTGCACATGCCAATACTTGTCCATCTTCATCTTTCATAATGTAATTACGCGACCCTAAAAATCCTTTAATATCGTATGGAATTGTTCCTACTTCTATATATTCTCCTAATTGGGGCAATCTATTTATAATAATTTGCCATGAAGATAAAATCCACGCTCCCGAAAATGTATTCAAATAAGAAATGCCTACACCCACATCTTCTGATTGAAAAGTTGAACAATCTTGAAAGTAATCGACAATTGATTCTATAAATAGTTTTCCTTTATGATTGGTTTCACTAAACCTCACTCGACTTTTATAACTATACATTTTATTCCTATTCTCTTTTCCCTTTCAATTTAGAGTTACATTTTATAACAGTTTCTCCATCTTTGCAACGTTATAAAGATTATAACAAAAAAATCTAGATATAAATAGTTTAAAGTTCACTATTTATATCTAGATTCCATATTTTTAAATATTATACTTCAAAAATTAATTCGTCGTATGTAGGGAATGGCCAAACAGTTCTATCTACGATCATTTCAAGTTCGTCTGCTGGTTCTCTTAATTTCTCCATTGCAGTCATAACTTCATCTTTATAGAAGAATGCTAATTCTTTAATTTCTTCAATTTTTGTTGCTTCTTCTTCTACTTTTTCTAATGTTTCAAGTGCAGATTTTACTTCTAATAGTTTTTCATTTGTTTTATTTAATAATTCTAATTGAATACTTGCATCTGCACCAGCTGCTTTAACAGCCACAACAGCATCTGCCAACATTTTTGTATATTTAACAACTGCTGGAATAATTTCTTTTGATGCCATATCAATCATTGTTAATGCTTCAATATTGATTGTTTTTGCATATGTTTCATATAAAATTTCTTCTCTTGAAACAAGTTCTGCTTCTGTAAAGATTCCAAATTTTTCAAATAATTTAATAGATTTTTCAGTTGTTAATGTTTCTACCGCTTCTACCATAGATGCAATATTTGGTAAACCTCTTCTTGCTGCTTCTTCTACCCATTCTTCTGAATATCCATTTCCATTAAAAATAATTCTTTGATGTTTTGTCATATATTCTTTAATTAAATCATGAGCACATTTATCTACATCATCTGCTTTTTCTAATACATCTGCTGCTTCACAAAACGCTTCTGCTACAATTGCATTTAATGTTGTATTTGGGCTAGCTATAGAGTCTTGGCTTCCTACCATACGGAATTCAAATTTATTACCTGTAAATGCAAATGGCGAAGTTCTATTTCTATCTGATGCATCTTTTTTGAAGTGTTGCATTGTAGAAACACCCGTTTGCATTACTTCTCCTTCGATACATGTTGCAGCCGCACCTGTTTCAACTAATTGTCTTACAACGTCTTCTAATTGTTCTCCAAGGAACATAGAAATAATTGCAGGTGGTGCTTCATTTGCTCCAAGTCTATGGTCATTTCCTACATTTGATGCACTTTGACGTAGTAAATCTGCATGTGTATCAACTGCTTTCATAATACAAGCTAACACTAATAAGAATTGAACGTTTTCATTTGGTGTTTCACCTGGCTCAAGTAGATTTACACCATTATCAGTTGTAATAGACCAGTTGTTATGTTTTCCAGATCCGTTTACTCTTGCAAATGGCTTTTCATGTAGTAAACATCTCATTCCATGGTTAAGAGCAACTCTTTTCATTGTTTCCATAATGATTTGATTATGGTCTACTGCAATATTTGCTGTTTCATAAATTGGTGCTAATTCATGTTGCGCTGGTGCCACTTCATTATGTTGTGTTTTTGCAGTTACCCCTAATTTCCATAACTCTTCATTTAAATCTTTCATATATGAACCAATACGTTCACGAATAACTCCGAAGTAGTGATCTTCTAATTCTTGTCCTTTTGGAGCAGATGCACCAAACAATGTACGTCCTGCAAAAATTAAGTCTTTACGTTGTAATGCTTTCTTTTGATCTACTAAGAAATATTCTTGTTCAGGTCCAACTGAAGCTGTGATTTTTGTAGCTTCTGAATTTCCAAAAACACGAACGATTCTAAGTGCTTGTTCGCTAATTGCTTCCATCGAACGAAGAAGCGGTGTTTTTTTATCTAAAGATTCTCCAGTATAAGAACAAAACGCTGTTGGAATACATAAAATCGGTCCTGTTGCTGCTGTTTTAATAAATGCAGGCGATGTAATATCCCAAGCAGTATATCCTCTAGCTTCAAATGTAGCACGAAGTCCACCTGATGGAAAACTTGAAGCATCTGGTTCTCCTTTTATTAATTCTTTTCCAGAAAATTCCATTAACATTTTTCCATCTTCATCTGGATGAGCAACAAATGAATCATGTTTTTCCGCTGTAATACCTGTTAAAGGTTGAAACCAATGTGTATAATGTGTTGCACCTTTTTCTACCGCCCAATCTTTCATAGCTTTTGCAACGATATCTGCAGTCGCAAGAGATAATTCTCCCCCTTGATCCATAACACGTTTTACTTCATTAAAAACTTTTTTTGGTAAACGTTCTTTCATTTTACCTAACGTAAATACATTTTCTCCAAAAATTTCTTCTACATTTAATAATTCGCTCATTTCCTACTCCTCTTCTTATCTTTTATCTTTTTAATTATGATTACTAACTAAAAAAAGGCGCTCTAACCTAAGGTCAGAACGCCATTGTTCACTGTTAATCTCTATTTGGCAACTTTGTGTAACCATTTTCTCTATTAAGATACCTTACTTTTCATCAAAAAGCAATACTTTTTTCAAAAAAATATATAAAATATTTGCAATATTTTTTGTTTATTTTTTACAATCATCACATTTCGTTGTTCTAACATTCTCACATCTTAGAATATCATAAACTTCTGGTTTTACAGATAAATCTACAAACAACTTCTGCTTTGGATGAGGTGCCGACTCCATTTCTTTTCCATCTTCATCAAAAATATTCAGTACTGTCGTTTTAATATTATCCCCATTCGGTTTCATGATTTCTATTACATCATTTTTCGAGAACTTATTTTTTTGCTCAATTTCTACTAATCCTCGATCGTCTATTTCTTTTACGGTTCCTAAATAGATAAATTCATTAATGTATGTATTATTATCATAAATTTGTGTTGTTTCATCCGTTTTTCCAAAGAAAAATCCTGTTGTAAATTTACGATAGGTACATTTTGCAATTTCTTCCTTATACCATTCCATATTGCTTCGATATAATTCTTCTGATTTTTTGAAATCATCAATTGCTTTTCGGTAAGTCCTTGCTACTGTTGCAACATATAATGCTGTTTTCATTCTACCTTCTATTTTAAGACTGTCGATTCCAGCATCTAAAATTTCCGGTATATATTCTATCATACAAAGATCTTTCGAATTGAAAATATACGTACCTCTTTCATTTTCATAAACTGGCATATATTCTCCTGGACGACTTTCTTCCACAAGTGAATATTTCCATCTACATGGATGTGTACAAGATCCTTGATTTGCATCACGACCTGTAAAATAACTACTTAGCAAACATCTCCCTGAATAAGAAATACACATTGCACCATGAATAAAACTTTCAATTTCCATATCGTCTGGAATATGTTGTCTTATCTCTTTAATTTCTTCTAGAGACAATTCTCTTGCACTCACGACTCTTTTTGCACCCATTTTATTCCAAAATTGATATGTCATATAGTTTGTATTATTGGCTTGTGTTGAAATATGAATCTCAATCTCTTTACAAATTTCTTTTGCAAGTGTAAACATCCCAGGATCTGCAACAATTAGTGCATCTGGCTTTATCTTATTCAATTCTGTAAAATATTCTCTTGCACCCTCTAAATCTCCATTATGTGCTAAAATATTTGCAGTGATAAATACTCTTACATTATGCGCATGAGCAAATTGAATCCCCTCCACCATATCTTCTTTTGAAAAATTTTTGGCTTTTGCACGAAGTCCAAACGCCTCTCCACCAATGTAAACGGCATCCGCTCCAAAAATAACTGCAGTCTTTAATACCTCCAAATTACTCGCTGGTATTAACAATTCTGTATCTCTCATTAAACTAACCTTTCTTTTTTACACTAACTGTCACACCATCTCCAATAGGCAAAATAGATGTTGTCAACATAGGATGATGCTTCAGTTCATACAAATATTCCCTCATTCTACTATGAATCGTACGATTTCTTCTTGTTACTGCAAAACGCGATTCTACAATATCACCATCTTGCAATACATTATCTGATACAAGCATTCCACCTTCCTTTAATAACGGCATTAATAAAGGGAGAAATCGAATATACTGTCCTTTTGCGGCATCCATAAAAATGAAATCATACGTATCTGTCAATGTTGGCAAGATCTCAATTGCATCTCCAGCAATTAAAGTGATGCAATCTTCTTTTCCTGCTTTTTTTATATTCTCTTTTGCAATAGGAATTCTCACTTCATAGTTTTCAATCGTTGTTATTTGACAATCTTTATCACTATATTCACTCATAAGAAGAGTAGAAAACCCTATTGCAGTACCTACTTCCAAAATTTTTTTTGGTTTATTTATACTTAAAAGCAACTTTATAAAACTTTGCATTTCTTTTCGAATAATAGGAACAAAAGTTTCTATTGCATATGCTTCTAATTCGTTTAAATATTCAGGGTTTCCTGTCTCTAAAGAATTAATATATTCAATCATTCTATCATTTACTATCATGAAATGTACTTCCTATTCTATCCTTCAGACATGATTTTCATCATTTCTTCTATTGTCATTGATGTTGATAATTCATATGTTCCTGGTTTTAATTGTCCTTTATATTGTGATAAAAATTCTTGAAAAAAGAATACGTTCGCATCACGAATTAAGCCATTATACTCTAGTAATTCACCAATTTCTTTTGATGAGTAACCATCTGCAATTGTAACACTTATCGTTCTTCCAGTTCCAACATTTACTGGTTCTTCTGCAAATACACGTCTCCCAAAATCATAGGCATCTCTTGACCATGTAAAAACTAACATCACAATAATAATCGCCATAACAATTTTAAATGCAGTTGCAAATATAGATACCACAATATTATTTTCTTTCATCGAACATTTAACCTTTCTTCCTCATATGAGCAACAAAATCAGCATCCAAATCAATTGTTTCAGAAATAGAAACACTTACATCTTGTAAACATTTGCATATAATGATCTCTGCTGCTAAATAATCACTAACTACTGAAATTTGACAAAACTCTTCGTATTTTTTTTCAAAAGCATCTATTTTATCAAATAAATCTTCATCTTCAAGATTTTGAAGTTCATAACTCTTTTCTTTATATTCAATTATATCGTCCATTAATCCCGGAATTTTCAATACTTGCTCTTTTGATATTTTATAATTTTGATATTCTTCTGTTTCTTTAAAAGAATTTATAAAGGTCTGTGTTATCTCTTTCACATTTCCCATTTTTCAGCCTTTCTTTAAATATCTAAAATAATTGGTAGAATCATTGGTCTTCTCTTTGTTTTTTTCCATACAAAATTACTCAAAGAATCTTTGATTGCTCCTTTTATTTTTCCCCAATCGGTAATTCCTTTTTCCAAGCACCCTTCAACAGTACTAGCCATTAATAATCGAGCCTCATCCATAAGTTCATCGGATTCTCGCACATATACAAAACCACGCGATACAATATCAGGACCTGAAATCAAACTTCCACTATGTTTTTCAAGTGCAAGCACAACAATCATAATTCCATCCTCTGCTAAGTGTTGACGATCTCTTAATACAATATTCCCAACATCGCCCACTCCTAATCCATCTACAAGAATATCCCCAACTGTTACTTTGCCATTTACTGCTGCCGACTCTTGATTCAACTCTAATACATCACCTGAAGATAAGATAAAAATGTTTTCCTTTTCCAGTCCTAAATCTGAAACTAATTTTGCATGTGCTTTTAAATGTTTATATTCCCCATGAACAGGAATTGCATATTTTGGTCTCATTAAAGTATACATCAATTTGATTTCCTCTTGACAAGCATGTCCAGAAACATGCGCATCTTGAAAAATAACTTCTGCACCTTTTCTTGATAATTCATTAATTACTTTTGTTACAGCTTTTTCATTTCCTGGAATCGGGCTTGAAGAAAAAATGATTGTATCTTTTGGTCCAACAGAAATTTTTCTATGAATATTTCCAGCCATTCTACTTAAAGCAGCCATACTTTCCCCTTGACTACCTGTCGTAATAATTACCGTTTTTTCCTCCGGATAGTTTTTCAACTGTTCTACATTAATCAACGTATTATCTGGAATATTCAAACAACCTAATGTAGATGCAATATCAATAATATTAACCATACTTCTACCTTCAACTACAACTTTTCTTCCAAATTTGTATGCTGAATTTATAATTTGTTGTACTCTATCCACATTTGAAGCAAATGTCGCTATAATGATTCTTCTCTGCACGTGATCCGCAAATATCGTATCAAATATTTTTGCAAGACTTTTTTCCGACTGTGTAAATCCCGGTCTTTCCGCGTTTGTGCTATCACACATGAGTGCAAGTACACCTTTTTTCCCTAATTCTGCAAATCTTTGTAAATCTATAGAATCTCCAAATACTGGTGTATAATCTACTTTAAAATCTCCTGTATGAACAACAACACCTGCTGGTGAATAAATCGCAAGAGCTGCAGCATCAACAATACTATGATTTGTTTTAATAAATTCTATTCTAAAACATCCTAAATTTATTGACTGTCCAAATTTTACAACTTTTCTTTTTGTATGACTTGTTAAGTTATGTTCCTTTAATTTATTTTCAATAATCCCCATAGTTAATCTTGTAGCATAAATTGGTATATTTAATTGCTTAAGAACATAAG
Source organism: Lachnospiraceae bacterium (assembly GCA_051653625.1). GTDB lineage: Bacteria > Bacillota > Clostridia > Lachnospirales > Lachnospiraceae > SFDP01. The sequence goes on along the minus strand of JBOFWM010000063.1, from coordinate 36,640 downwards.
GAAGTGCACCAATGTGATCTTCATGTCCATGTGTAATTACAAACCCTTTTACTTTACTTGCATTTTCTTGCAAATAGGTAATATCTGGAATGACAAGGTCAATTCCCAACATATCGTCCGCTGGAAAGCTAAGCCCACAATCCACAATAATAATACTATCTTGATATTCAAAGACAGTAATATTCATACCAATTTGCTCAAGTCCACCAAGTGGTATTATCTTAAGCTTTTCTGTCGTATTTAGTTCCATTTTTTTCTTCAATCAAAATTCCTCCATTTTTTCTTTTTATTTTAATATAATATTTATTAAGACGTACTTCATGCACGACAATAAGACTTCTTTTGCCTAGAAGTCATTACATTCTATCTTTTATTTTTATTTTATTCCCTCGTAAAAGCAACATCTTCTAATAGGTCCTCAAAAATCTCCGCAACAACATCTAACTCTCTTTCATCAGAAACAATTGCATAAATACTTTCCATTTCTTCTTCTTGCGACAAATCTTTTAAGATTAATGCCTCTCCATCGCCTTCTTCAACATCTGTCACTAATATATAATTAATACCCGCAATTTTTGTTTGTTCTAACACAAAAAAATCCACTGGTTCTTCACCATCTGGGCAAAACGTAATCTTTTCCATATTTATTTTTTACCTAACCCTTTATTCTCATTCATTTACATTCTATAGCACATCTTAAGAATTTTTATTTTTTTTAAAATCAAGATATCCTTGCAATATGAAAGACGCTGCAATCATATCCACATATTCTTTTCGTTCTTCTCTTCGTAAACCTGCCTCTATCATTACATCATCCGCTGCAACGGTAGTCAGTCTTTCATCCCATAAATGAACAGTAAGACCAGTTCTTCGTTCTAGTTTTTCTTGAAATTCTATTGTTTTAATTGCACGTTCCCCAATACTATCATCCATATTAAGAGGATATCCTAATACAATCTCTTCTACGTCATATTCTAAAATTAATTCTTCGATTCTTGCCAAAGTTTTTCGCAACTTATTTTCTTCTTTTCTACGAATAATTTCTTTTCCTTGTGCTGTAATAAGAAGAGCATCACTAATTGAAACTCCTACCGTTTTTGCACCAAAATCTAATCCCATTATTCGCATATTTCGTTCCTCTCTATACCCAACCATTTTTCTTAATATAAGAATTAAGAAGTTCTTCTACTAATTCATCTCTCTCTATTTTCATGATAAGACTTCTTGCATTTTTATGACTTGTAATATATGTCGGATCCCCTGACATAATATATCCAACAATTTGGTTTACTGGATTATAGCCTTTTTCTGTCATTGCATCAAAAACAGTAGCAAGTACAACTTGTACTCCTGTTTCTTGCTCTACTTCTACTTTAAAAAATTGTGTGTTTTCTAAATCTTGCATCTATAAAACAGCTCCCTTCAAATCATTTTACGTGTTTTTTTTATATTACCTTATTTCCACTTAAATTTCAATGAATACTTTTATTCTAATTCTAAATACAAGTTATTTAAGATACTTTTCACAATTCCTTTGTACATTTTATTTATTGATATTTCTTCATTTTTTGTAGCAATTTTCAAATATGCATCCGTATATCCTACCTTGTATTTTTCTCCAAGTATTTCTTTTTCTTCTTCTATTAGGGCAATTACAGTTTGTCCTACAAATGATTCTTTATATTCAAGTGATTTTACTTCATTCAATTCGATAAGAGCCTTACTTCGTAGCGTTTTTTCTGTGTCATTGACTTGCTCTTTCATTTGAGCAGCTTTTGTGCCTTCTCGTTTTGAATATTTAAATACATGTGTTTCAGCAAAAGAAATTTCTTTAATATTTTCATAACTTGTCAAAAATTCCTCTTGTGTTTCTCCTGGAAACCCTACAATAATATCTGTTGTAATAGCCGGTTTCTTATAGATTTCTCGTATCAACTGAATTTTCTCTTTATATTCTTTTATTGTATAATGACGATTCATTCTTTTTAGTGTATCATCACAACCACTTTGTAAGGATAAATGAAAATGAGGACACAATTTTTCTAAGCTATGAAGTTCTTCTATAAATTCACGAGTAATAATACGTGGTTCTAATGATCCAATTCTAATGCGTTCTAATCCTTCTATATCATGAATATTTTTTATTACATTTATTAAATATTTGTTTTTGTGCGCAAGAAACTTTTCGTCTTTTTCACAGGTCAAATAATCTTCACTATTTTGTGAAACAAAATCTATTCCATAAGAACTAATATGAATACCCGTAATTATAATTTCTTTATATCCAGATGCTACAAGTCCCTTTACTTCACGAATGATATCTTCTGATTTTCTACTTCTTACTCTCCCTCTAGCAAATGGAATAATGCAATACGAACAAAATTGATTACATCCATCTTGAATTTTAACATGCGCTCTCGTATGTTCTCCTGATTGCTTTAATGTCATTTCTTCATACTCAATAACTTCTTTATCATTAATATCAAGTATAGTTGAATTTGACAACATTTTATCTTTTCTATTTTCCGAAGATAAGTATTCTTCTATGATTGCTACTAAATCTTTCTTCCTATTATTTCCAATTGCTAAATCAATACAATCATCAAGCTCAATTTCTTCTTTCCCAGTTTGTACATAACAACCCACTGCTACAACAATGGATTCTGGATTCATTTTTTTTGCTTTATGCAGCATTTGTCTGCTTTTTCGGTCTGCAATATTTGTAACAGTACATGTATTTATAATATAAATATCTGCCCCCGGGGCAAATGGCACAATTTTGTATCCATTTTCTTGTAGGTTTTGTTGCATAACCTCTATTTCATAAGCATTTACTTTGCACCCTAAGTTGTGCAGTGATACATTATACATAATAATCCTTTCTAAATTTCTATCCTTTTATCATTGACTTTTTTATTCAACACCTTTACTATATATACATAGGGTATGAAAATATTAAGGAGGTAATTTTTAATGAAGACAGTACAAATTTCTTTAAACTCAATCGACAAAGTAAAATCATTTGTAAACGATATTACAAAATTCGACTACGACTTCGATCTTGTATCAGGTAGATATGTGATCGACGCAAAATCTATAATGGGTATTTTTAGTTTAGACTTATCTAAACCTATCGACTTAAACATTCATGCTGAAGACGATGCAGATACTGTATTAGAGATTCTTAAACCATACATTATATCACAATAAGTTATATTTTGTAGGTTGCAGTGCTTTAAAAGCAAGACATATGTCTTGCTTTTTTATTTTACTCTGCTTTAACAATAATCGTTTCTTTTGTAGACAATGCCTTTTCGCACAAGTCTTCAATTACACCTTCTAAATTCTTTTCATGTCGCTTAATATATTCTAAATTTGGTTTTGTTACAGGATGTTTTGCAACAAAAATAGTGCAGCAATCTTCATATGGTAATATAGAAGTTTCAAACGTATTAATCGTTTCTGAAATATCAACAATTTCTTGTTTGTCCATTCCAATACAAGGTCTGTATACTGGAATTGTTACCGCATCATCTGTACATGCCAATGAATGCATGGTTTGACTTGCCACTTGCCCAATACTTTCACCTGTTATCAGTCCAAGACATTGTGTTTCATTTGCAATATGCTCTGCAATTTTCATCATATATCTTCTCATAATAATTGTTAATTCTTCATGAGGACATTTTTCATAAATTGCCAATTGAATATCCGTAAAATTAATAACATGCAAGTAAATTGGTCCACTATATTTTGAGACATATCTTGCCAAATCAACTACTTTTTGTTTTGCTCTCTCGCTTGTATACGGTGGAGCATGAAAATAAACTGCATCTATTTTCACCCCTCGCTTACTAATCAAATAGCCTGCAACTGGAGAATCAATTCCGCCAGATAACAATAACATTGCTTTTCCATTTGTTCCAACTGGCATTCCACCAGGTCCTTTTATAACAACAGAATAAATATATATTTTTTCTCTAATCTCTATATTTAAAGTAATATCTGGATTATGAACATCTACTTTCATTTCTGGATAAGCATCTAAAATAACGCCTCCCATTTTAGCATTAATCTCCATAGTATCTAACGGATAATTTTTTCGTGCTCTTCTAGCAGACACTTTAAATGTCTTATTTTTATCTTTATATACATCATCTATATATTTGGCTACTGTATCGCATAATTTTTCAACACCTTCATCTTCCACATAAACAACTGGGCAGATTCCTGAAATACCAAATACTGTTTTTAAACACTCAACGGTTTCATCAAAATCAAATTCCGTAATTGCATCTACATAAATACGACCTTGCGTTTTTCTAAGCTTAAACTCTCCTTCGCATCTTTTTAATGCATATTTTATTTGTTGCACAAGTGCATCCTCAAATATATATCTATTTTTTCCTTTTACGCCAATTTCAGCGTATTTTATCAAAAATGCAGTAAACATTTTACTTCTCCTTTTTAGTGCCGTGTGTATTTACGAAGCATAGGGATTATATCATATAAGCTTTCTAATGTATAGTCAATTTCTTCTTTTGTAGTAAAGGTAGATATACTAAAACGTATGGTAGAATCTAACATCTCTTTATCTGCTCCTATTGCAAGTAATGTGCCTGATGTTTTATGTTTTTTTGCTGCACATGCACTTCCTGCTGATACATAAATCCCTTTTTCTTCTAATGCATGCAGCAACACCTCACTTTTTATTCCAAAAACAGATGCACTTATAATATGTGGAGCACTAAAAGATTCTTCCATACAATTTATTTTAACATGTTCAATTAAAAGCAACCCTTTAATAAAATGGTTTCTTAGCGAATACATTCTTTCAACATCATCTTTTAAATTTTTATAACATTCTTCAATTGCCTTTGCCATTCCTGCAATAGATGGAACATTTTCTGTACCAGATCGAATCCCCATTTGTTGACCACCACCATGAAAAAGTGGACTAATTTTTATTTTTGAATTAATATATAAAAATCCAACACCTTTTGGACCATGTAACTTATGTCCACTTACTGATAGCAAGTCAATTCCCACTCGTTTTGGAAAAATATAACATTTTCCATATCCTTGAACAGCATCCACATGAAATGCAATTTTTTCATTATATTCTTTAATTATTTTTCCAATTTGCGTCAATGGTTGTGTTGCACCAATTTCATTATTTGTATGCATGATTGAAACTAAAATTGTATCTTCTCTAAGAGATTCTTTCAATTCCTCTAAAAAAATACATCCATATTCATCCACGGATAAATATGTTACTTCAAATCCTTTTGTCTCTAAGTATGTCATTACATCTAATACTGCAGGGTGTTCAATTTTTGTCGTAATAATATGCTTTCCTGCTCGTTCATTTGCAAAAGCTGTTCCAATAATTGCAAGATTATCCGATTCCGTTCCTCCAGAAGTAAATACGATTTCTTTTTCTTCCACTTTGAGATTTTTTGAAATAACCTGCTTTGCATATCGAATATAGTCTTCTGCATCAATTCCCATTTTATGCATACTTGCTGGGTTTCCATAATGATTTCTCATGATATCAGACATAAGTTCTATCACACTATCAAAACACTTTGTAGTCGCGGAATTGTCTAAATAAACTTCCATTTCACTTCTCCATTCTAAACTCATTATTATCTTTACCTTATTTTATGAAAGAACTGCTTGTTTCGTACTTCTTATCCCTCTAAATGATACATAATCCAAGACAAAATTGTAAAACCAGCTGTTTCTGTTCTTAAAATTCTTTTTCCAAGTGATATAGGAAGCGTAGAATATTCTTTTGCAAGCTCTATTTCTGTTATGTCGAATCCACCTTCTGGTCCAATATAAACAGCAATACTCTCTTTTTCGTTTATCGTCTGAAACATCGTTTTCGTTTCCAAAAAACCAATATGATCTTCATAAGGAATCACTTTTAGTTCTATATTCTTTGCATATTCCAACGCTTCTTTTAAAGTCATTACATGTTGAATCTTTGGAACAATACTGCGTTTACTTTGTTTTGCTGCCGCTTTTGAAATTTCTTGCCATCTTGCAATTTTATTTTTCGCTTTTTTTTCGTCTAGTTTTACGACACATCTTTTTGTCGCTACCGGGATAATTTCATACACTCCAAGTTCAACTGCTTTTTGAATAATAAGTTCCATTTTATCACTTTTAGGAAGTCCTTGAAATAAATATATTTTCGTATTTAATTCTGTTTCACTCTCTGTTACCGCTATAATTTCACATTCGATTTCTTCCTCTAAAAATTGTAAAATAGCACACGTATACTCTTTTCCACTCTCTATATCACTTAAAGATACGTGTTCCCCTTGCTTCATACGCAGAACATTCTTAATATGATTTACATCACTTCCCTTAATATTAATTGTAGTTTCTAAAATTTGATGTTGCTCAATAAAAAAATGATGCATTCTTTTCATCCCTTCTTATTTTTTCGCTGTAATACTTACCCATTCTCCTTGATAATTTACTTCTAAAATAGTAAATCCATTTTCAATCATACATTCTTTTACCAACGCTTCTTTATCATCAATAATTCCTGAGGTAATATAAATAGTATCTTTTTTCAAAAGCGGTGCAATACTTTTTGTAAGCGGAACTAACACCTCTGCTAAAATATTTGCAACTACAACACCAAATTGTTCTAATTGTAACGTTTGTTGTAACTGTATATCATCAATAATATTTCCTATTTTTAATTCAAACTGTTCCTCTTTGATTCCATTATTTATCATATTCTCTTTTACAGCATCAATTGTACATATATCAAGATCTGTACCAATACATTTTTCCGCACCAAAAAGAATAGATAAAATGGATAAAATTCCACTTCCCGTTCCTACATCTAATACATTTGTGGTAGATCCAATATATTTTCGTAATGATTTAATACATAATTGTGTTGTTTCATGCATTCCCGTTCCAAATGCTGTTCCTGGATCAATATGCAGTACAAGTTGATCTTCTTTTTTTTCTTCTATTTTTTCCCATGAAGGAATAACTAGAATATCATCAATGTAGAATTGATGAAAAAATTCTTTCCAATTATTAATCCAATCCACATCATCTGTTAAACTTACTTCTACTGTTCCCTCTCCAATTTCCATAAATGTTCTAATATTTTCTAGTTCCTCTTTTACAGCTCCAATTAACTCTTCAATATGGTTTGTATTTTCCTCTTCCACAAAAAAATTAAGATAAGCAATCCCATCATCTTCCTTTGTTTCTGGTAAAATATCAACGAACATTTGCTCTTTTTCTAAAGGACTAAGAGGAATATTATCTTCTATTTGTGCCCCTTCTAATCCCAAATCATATAAACTACTAATAATAATATCTTCTGCTTCTGTAATTGTTTTAATTCTAATTTTCGTCCACTTCAAACCTATCATCCTCTTTCTTTTCCACTTTTTTATATCATAAACTATTTATTTCTCTTTTACAAATAGATTTAACAGGTATGAATAAAAAGAATATATCATATCCTATAAATAACACCATTAGAATAGGTTCCCATATGAAATATAACCATAAGCTTCTCAATACTTTTATGACTTTACTATTTTTGTTTTCTATGATATTACTTTCAAAACAAGTAAGTAAATTTACAAATAACTTTTCCATAAACTCTTATTCTCTTTCAAAGGAATTACCAATTGTAGTAATTGATGCAGGACATGGAGGCGATGACCCCGGAAAAGTCGGTGTAAATGGTTCAAAAGAAAAAGATATTAATTTAGCAATTGCAAAGCGCCTAGAATCGCTTCTGTTAACACAAGATGTTCAAGTTGTTATGACACGTACAACGGATGCCGGTCTTTATTCCGCTTCTGCAACAAATAAAAAAATTCAAGATTTAAGGAATCGTGTTGCAATTATAGAAGAAGTACAACCCGATCTTGTAATAAGCATTCATCAAAATAGTTATCCCGACGAATCAATCATAGGTGCACAAACTTTTTATCATTCCAATAGTTCCAGTGGAAATACACTTGCAACTCTAATACAAAATCAAATTGTATCTACTACTAATCAAAGTAAAATTCGTCTACCAAAAGGAGATACGAGTTACTATTTATTAAAAAACACAAGTGTATCTATGGTGATTGTTGAATGTGGATTTTTATCGAATACAAAAGAAGCTTCTCTTTTGGTTGAAAAAGAATATCAAGAATCTATGGCATGGGCCATTCATCTTGGTATAATGCAATATTTAAATAGCGATTCCACCTAAAAAAGACTAATGTTTTTCAACATCAGTCTTTCTTTTAGTTGTTTACATATGCTGCTATAACATTCCAAATAGTCGGTGTTTCAAATCCAAGTTTCCACGCAGCAACTCCACCTAAATCATATTTTTTCATAATAGTAAGTTTTGTTTCAATTGATTTTTCATCCTCTAACCATACTTGATAGAAAATATTATCGATTTGAATCTCCCCATAATTTTGACACGTTTCTTCATCCCAAAAAACTTCTACCGCATTACGTTCAATAAAACTACTTGCTACTTCCATGCCAACCGCTTCACTTGTCACAGTATTTCCTTCTGTTTTCCATACTCTTGTATAAAAAGGAACGGCATTAATTACTTTACGGCTTGGAACCTCATTTATCGTTCTTTGTATTCCATCTTCTACAAACTTAATAGATGCTACAGAGCCTGCAACACCGCCACCACCCCAGTGTTCATCATATCCCATAATAATAACATAATCAGCTACAATTCCTTGTTCTTTTCTATTATAGTGAGTTGTGGACTCTCTTGGAACATAATTATCTATAGACAGTACGATATTATTTAATCTACATTGAATCGATAGTTCTCTTATAAATTGAACATATGCTTCTCCTGCATCATACGAAACTTCTTCAAAATCTAAGTTAATTCCATCTATTCCATATTTTAATGTTTCTTCAATAACCCCTTTTATCAAGCGTTCTCTTTTACTAGTATAAGTTAAAACTTCACAAGTACTAACATTTGCATTAAAATTATCAATTAATGCCCATACCTCTAATCCATTCTCATGTGCAGCACGAACATAATCTTGACTAGCTAAACTTGTGAAATTCCCATTATTATCATTCAAAGAATACCATGTTGGAGAAATAACATTCATGGATTTTGTATCTTTAATCCTTTCATGAATTGTTGCATTTGCTCCTACCGACATTACTTGATGCCAACCTAAATTTATAGTGTAATCTCTTGTATTGTCTGAATATTCAGGCATTACATAGACATTGATTTCCTCTTCCTGTTTAGTTTCTTTATTTTCAAGCCTTTTATTCTCTACATATCCAATTAATGCATCATTTGTTATTATTTTTGACCAATTTTCTAACTCTTCTAAAACAATAACTTCTTCACCTATTACTAATTCACGTAAAATATCACTTTTTATTCCACCTTGATAACGCACTTGCGTATCTTTTTTTATATTTGCTACAACTATTTCTTTTGCATTTGTTTTTATTTGAATTCTAGTCGGATTCGCAAATACTTCATATGTAAAATTAGTGTATTTATTTACATAATCAATCGCTACATATAATTCTTCATTTATTATTCTTGTAATGACATAGTCTTCTTCTACCAACTCTTGATCCACTGTATAAATGGTATCTCCAATTGTTGTTTTTATAATTTGTGTTGGCGTTGTATAAAGCAAAAGCCCTTCATTAAAATCATAAAAGAATCGATCATTAAACATTGTTTTTATGTCATTGTATTTTAAATAGTGTACTTCATCAATTGTATATGCTTTTTCTTCTCTTATTTCATTTTCTATTATAAGCGCAACTTCATCACCCTGAATGTTGAAATAAGAAAGCAAATCTCTTTTTACATCAGAATATGAAAAACGATCAAACACGCCACTTAAAAGACTGACTACCCCTATTATGATTATTAAAATGATAGCACAAAAAAATGGTATAAGTCTTTTCATTTGTGTAAATACTCCCTTCAAGCAAATAAATTTTGCTTTATTATAGCAAACTATCATTCTTTCGTCATTAAATTTTTACAACAAACATTTATTTCCTTTTATTACAAGTTAAAACGATAGTATAAGCTGTACAACAGATAAACCCTTTATAATACAACTTATACATCGTTCAAATATACGGGGAATAAATTAAAATATAGATTTGTCTACTTTTAATACTCAGTACTACTATCCTTAAAATATATTTCTTTCACCTGCCCATCTTCACATACGATAAATTCAGGTACATATTCCATCTCTTCATTAACCCAATTAATTTTGCTAACTTCTTCATAGCAAGATGGTTTATTATTATAGAATATCTTTACTTGTTCTTCATCAGCATGTTTTAATTGTTTTTGAAGACGGCGGCCTCTTTCATTCATGAATGAACCTCCTTCCTATTTCAACAAGACCAAAAGAATTCGTGATATAACTTTTAGTTGAAATATGTTTTATTCTTTGTTTTGATGATTGTAATTAGAAGAATTGAATCAGACGTGTATCGATTTTGATCCTTAATACTCTTTTTGCTTTGTTTGAATTGTAATATAAATTGTCTTGGAAAATAAATTCGAATTGCACGTATGCTTTTAAGACTGCCTTATGAAAGGCAAAGATAATAAGTAACTATTTCTTATAATTACCTATATTAAAAATGAATAAATATGTAAATACTAATTGTAAACCGCTAGCCTCCTTTTGATACAGACTATCTGATACAACTTCTGTAAAATATTATAGCGAATTTCCTTTTAAAAAGCAAGTAAATATCAAATTTTTATAAATTTTTTAAAAACAACTTCCAATAGTCTTGACTTAGCATATGATAGTGTATAAAATATTTTTACACTTTGATAAAAGTGTATAGTTTTTTAACTGTTCACATAAGAATGTATTATGGTGTCCTATACTATTTGGTAAAGATGTAGTGTTAGAAAGGCCTGAAAAATATGAAAATAGAAAAAGTAAATGACCACCAAATTAAATGTACCTTAACGAAAGCAGACTTAGCTGATAGAGAGCTAAAATTAAGCGAATTAGCATATGGAACCGAAAAAGCAAAAGATTTATTTCGTGATATGATGCAACAAGCAAATCAAAAATTTGGATTTGAAGCAGAGGATATTCCTCTTATGATTGAAGCAATCCCTTTAAATAGCGATTGTATTGTTCTTATTATTACAAAAGTTGAAGATCCAGAAGAACTAGACACTCGTTTTTCTAAGTTTGCGCCATCTGTTCACACTCAATCAGATGATGCAATTGTAGAATCTTCTTTAACAGGTGCAGATGATATTTTAGATTTATTTAAAAAAGTATCTACCAAAAACAATACATTAGAGGCGAAAGAAGATATAATTTCTCAAACAGAAGAATTGGATAATAAAGACGAACTTTCTACCGAGGACACTTTAGCGGATTTTGAAATTATTCGTTATTTTTCTTTTACTTCCATTGATCATATTACAAGAGTTAGTCATATTCTATCCTCTTATTATGATGGAATTAACTCTTTATACAAAAATATTAAAACTGGTAAATACTGGCTTATTGTATCAAAATCTCACCACACACCTTCTGAATTCAATAAAATTTGTAACACCTTGTCAGAATATGGACACCTAGAAAAAAATACTACTGCATCAGAAGCATTTTTTGAAGAATATTATGATGTTTTAATAAAAGATAATGCGCTTCAAAATTTAAACAAAATTTAAAAAAATCCAGATTGCTAATAAACAATCTGGATTTTTTTATGCTTCTAAAATTTTATTCATCAATTCTTCAACATCCATTCCATGGACCATTGCAGCTTCTTCAATTGTTTCTGATTGTGCTGATGGACAACCCACACAATGCATTCCCACTCCAATCAATACAGCTGCTGCCGATGGTTTTTGACGTAACACTTCACCTATTGTTGTTTCTTTAGATACTGTCATTTTCTTCCTCCATTCTCCATTATAATATTTAATAAGTATAATATGTTCTTTTTCTTAATGCAACACCTTAAATTTGTACCAAAAAAAGTACATTCCATTATCTTGACGTCATGAACAATCAAAGATATAATGAACTCTAGAAGATTAACAAAAATTTAACAATCAAATTATAGGAGGCATTTTCAAAATGAAACCAGAGTGGACAAATTTTGTAGGCGGCAAATGGGAAAGTGAAATCAATGTTAGAGATTTTATTCAAAAAAATTATACACCTTATGAAGGTGATGATTCTTTCTTAGCAGGACCTACACAAAACACAACAGATTTATGGGCCCAAGTTATGGATTTATCAAAGAAGGAAAGAGAAGCAGGCGGTGTCCTTGATATGGATACTAAAGTTGTTTCTACTATTACTTCACACGGACCAGGATATCTTGATAAATCAAAAGAAACAATTGTAGGATTTCAAACAGACAAGCCTTTTAAACGTTCTATGCAACCATATGGTGGTATTCGTATGGCAGAAAAAGCATGTGAAGATAACGGATATACAGTAGATCCTGAAATTAGTGAATTTTTCTCTACACACAGAAAAACTCATAATGCTGGATGTTTTGATGCATACAATGCTGATATGAGAGCTTGTCGTTCTTCTCATATTATCACAGGTCTTCCAGATGCTTACGGACGTGGACGTATTATTGGTGATTACAGACGTATCGCTTTATATGGTATTGATAGACTTATCGAAGACAAATTAGAACAAAAAGATTCTACAGGACGTGTTATGACTGATGATGTTATGCGTCTTCGTGAAGAAATTTCAGAACAAATTGTTGCTCTTAAAATGATGAAACAAATGGCTGCGTCTTACGGATGTGACATTTCTAAACCAGCAACTAATGTTCAAGAAGCAATTCAAGCAACATACTTTGGTTATTTAGCTGCAGTTAAAGAACAAAATGGAGCTGCTATGTCTTTAGGACGTACTTCTACATTCCTTGATATTTATGCTGAAAGAGATATCCAAAACGGAACATTCACTGAAGAACAAGTTCAAGAATTTATTGATCATTTTGTAATGAAATTAAGATTAATTAAATTTGCTCGTACACCAGAATACAATCAATTATTCTCAGGAGATCCAGTTTGGGTTACTGAAACTATTGGTGGTGTAGGTATCGACGGACGTCCTTTAGTTTCTAAAACAAGCTTCCGTGTACTTCACACTTTAACAAACTTAGGACCTGCTCCAGAACCAAACTTAACTGTACTTTGGTCAACTAAGTTACCAGCAAACTTCAAAAAATATTGTGCAAAAATGTCAATCCAAACATCTTCTATTCAATACGAAAACGATGATTTAATGAGAGTAACTCATGGTGATGACTATGCAATTGCTTGTTGTGTATCTTCAATGCGTGTTGGTAAAGAAATGCAATTCTTCGGAGCTAGAGCTAACTTAGCAAAATGTTTATTATATTCTTTAAATGGTGGTATCGATGAAAAAACTAAAAAACAAGTTGGTCCAAGATATCGTAAATATGAAGGTGATGTATTAGATTATGCTACAGTTGTTACTGCATTTGAAGATATGATGGAATGGTTAGCAGATGTTTATGTTAATACATTAAATGTAATTCACTACATGCATGATAAATACTCTTATGAAAGAGCTCAAATGGCTTTACATGATAGAGATGTTCTTCGTTATTTTGCAACAGGTATCGCTGGTCTTTCAGTTGTTGCCGATTCATTATCAGCAATCAAATATGCAACTGTAAAACCAATCAGAGACGAAGACGGAATCATTGTTGATTTCGAAACAACTGGCGAATTCCCTAAATATGGTAATGATGATGATCGTGTAGATATGATTGCAAAAGAATTAGTTTCTAAATTCATGACTATGATCAGAAGACACCATACTTATAGAAATGGTTTCCCAACAATGTCTGTATTAACAATTACTTCAAACGTTGTTTATGGAAAAGCTACAGGTTCTACACCTGATGGACGTAAAATGGGTCAACCTTTTGCTCCAGGTGCTAACCCAATGCATGGACGTGATACAAAAGGAGCTGTTGCTTCATTATCATCTGTATCAAAACTTCCATTTAACGATTCACAAGATGGTATCTCTAATACATTTACTATCATTCCAGGTGCTCTTGGAAAAGAAGACCAAGTATTTGTTGGTGATTTAGAACTAGATTTAAACAACTAATATAATTAGGAAAGGAGCATGATTATGAATGAAAAACAAATGATTGATGATTTAGTTGCAATGCTTGATTCTGGTATGGAAAAAGGCATAGGACATGTAAATGTCAACGTAAATGAATCGACCAATACTACTAAAGAAGTTCATACTATGGGTTGTACCGATTGTTCTCGTACTCCTTTAGCATGCAGTGTTCCTACTTTACAACAAGGTCTTGATGACTATACACAAAACAAATAAGAAAAGGAGAAAATACTATGTCAACAAGTAACGCTCAAATCGATAATTTAGTGTCTTTATTAGATGGATATTCAGAAAAAGGTGGACATCATCTTAACGTTAATGTTTTAAATAGAGAAATGTTAGAAGATGCAAAAGCACACCCAGAAAATTATCCTCAATTAACTATCCGTGTTTCAGGATATGCTGTTAATTTCATCAAATTAACACCAGAACAACAAGCAGATGTAATTTCACGTACTTTCCATTCAGCGGTATAGTAACTACAAAAGAAAACCACACCCTGCGGTGTGGTTTTTTTCATAATTAAGAAAGGAGAACTAAGTATGAAAGGAAAAATTCACTCTTTAGAAAGTTTTGGCACAGTAGATGGCCCTGGCGTGCGATATGTAGTCTTTACACAAGGCTGCCCTATGCGTTGTGCTTATTGTCATAACCCAGATACTTGGAATTTAGATGGTGGCACACTTTTAGAGCCTTCCTATATTATCGAGCAGTATATGCGTAATATTGGCTTTTACAACGGTGGTGGTATTACTGTTACTGGCGGTGAACCATTATTACAAGTTGATTTTTTAATTGAATTGTTTATGCTTGCAAAAAAAGAGAATATTCATACATGTATTGATACTTCTGGAATTTGTTTTTATCCAGAAGATAGTGAATGGATGGAAAAATTAAACAAACTTCTCTCTTTAACTGATCTAATTATGCTTGATATTAAACATATCGATCCAATTAAGCATAAAGAATTAACAGCACAACCAAACGATCCAATTCTTGCATTTGCATCTTATTTAAACGAAAAAAATATTCCTATGTGGATTCGTCATGTTGTTGTTCCAGGTCTTACCGATAATGATGACGATTTATATAAATTAGGATATGCAATCGGCGAGTTTAAAAATATTAAAGTTTTAGATGTATTACCATACCATACTATGGGGAAACCTAAATATGATAGCTTAGGTATCAAATATAAATTAGCAGATCTTCCAGCAATGGACAAAGAACTTATACCAGAAAAGAAACAAATGATTTTAAACGGAATAAAGGCACGACGCTTAGAAAGTTAATTTCAATTTGTATCTATTTTTTTCAATTTTTTGTTGTACAAACTAAAAAATTGTATTACACTAGATAATGTAGAAATGTATTTTTTTAAAAGGAGGTCATAACAATGGCATATGTAATTAGTGACTCATGCGTAAGTTGTGGAGCATGTGAATCTCAATGTCCAGTTAACGCAATCAGCCAAGGAGATTCTCAATTTGAAATCAGTGCTGACACATGCATCGACTGTGGATCATGCGCAGGAGCTTGTCCTGTAGGCGCAATTTCAGAAGGTTAATAAAAAGGAAAAGCATTCAAAATATTGAATGCTTTTTTCTTTTTTTTCCACTCACTTCTCTCAACCTTGTATCAAGTTCTTGAAAATGTTTTTCCAACCTTTCATTTTGTATTTTCATTATTTCTCGATCCATTAGCTCTTTTCTTTCAAATTCATATCGTATTTCTTCTTTTATTTCTTTTGTCAATTCTTCACTAAAATCAATCAATGCATCTGAAACGGCCTCTTGCATCATATTTTTTAATATACTTTGAAGTCTTTGTATTTTTATATCTTCTGTACTTACTTCATGTTCATTTCTTTCATATGGATAAATTGAAACAATATTTTCATTCTTATGTATACCCAACATTCCTTTTATCGCTTTTAATTGTAGTCCTTTTTCTTTCCAATTTTTAATTTTTTTAAAGGTGTTTATATCTTTTAATGTATAAAATCTATGACCAACTTCATTTCTATAAATATCTAGCTCAAGTTCTTCCTCCCAATATCGTAATACATGATTTTCTACTCCTACTAATTTTGCAGTTTCTGAAATTGTGTTTTTTTCTTTTTCCATTTTTATTCCCTCCTACTTTTATAAAAAAAGAGAATAAGCCTATATGCTCATTCTCTTTTGTATGAATATTTATTTATCTTTGTAAATTAGCAAACTTTGTATATTCTGGCAACCACACAAGATCAACTGTACCAATTGGACCATTTCTTTGTTTTGCAATAATTATTTCTGCAATTCCTTTTTTCTCGGAGTCTTTGTCATAATAATCATCACGATAGATAAACATTACAACATCGGCATCCTGTTCTATCGCTCCTGATTCACGTAAATCTGACATAATCGGTCTGTGATCCGGTCTAGTCTCCACCGCACGACTTAACTGAGATAATGCCAATACAGGGACCTTAAGCTCTCTTGCTATCGATTTTAAAGATCTTGAAATATCAGATATTTCTTGTTGTCTCGATTCATTTTTTCCACTTCCAGACATTAATTGTAAATAATCAATGATAATCATACTAAGATTTTGTTCTAATTTGAACTTTCTACACTTTGATCTTAATTCCGAAATACTTATCCCTGGCGTGTCATCAATAATTAAATTCGATTGCCCAATAACACCAGCACTTTCAATTAATTTTTCCCACTCAAGATCACTTAATTTACCGCTTCTCAAATGTTGTGCATCCACTCTAGATTCAAGTGAAAACATACGATTTACAAGTTGTTCTTTTGACATTTCCAAACTAAAAATTGCTACCGTTTCATTTAATCGAAATGCAACATTTTGAGCAATATTTAACACAAATGCAGTCTTTCCCATAGAAGGTCTTGCAGCTATTAAAACCAAGTCCGCTGGTTGCATACCCGATGTTTTATAATCTAAGTCCAAAAACCCTGTTGCAATCCCTGTTACACTACCAGAAGTTTTCCCTGCTTCTTCTATTTTATCAAGTGCATTCATTACAATTTTTCTAATTGGAACAAATTCCTGTGTACTTTTTCTTTGAACAATATCAAATACTCTTTTTTCTGTATCTGCTAAAATATATTCTAAATTCTCTTTCCCTAAATAACAAGTGTTAGCAATCTCCTCATTTAGACGAATTAATCTTCTTAATGTCGCTTTTTCTGAAACAATATTGGCATAAGCACGTACATTAGCAGAAGTAAATCTAGATGTTAAAATTTCTCGCATAAATTCTAAATCACTAATTTGAGGTGGTACATCTTTTTCTTTTAATCGATCCTGAAGTGTAACCGGATCCACCGGCTTTCCTTCATTATTTAATTCCACCATAGTTTCAAAAAGAATTTGATATTGTTTACTATAAAAATCATCACCCGTAATTAATTCCGAAACAACCACAATTACTTCTTTATCCATAAGCATAGATCCAATAACTGATTGCTCCGCCTCTATACTATGAGGTAATACTTTCTTAATTAATGTTTCATCAAGTACTGCCATACTAAACTATTTTCCTTCCTCAGCAACACGTACTTTTAAAGTTGCTACTACCTTAGGATGTAATTTCACTTTTATTTCATAAATACCAAAGTTTTTAATGTTATCTGCTAGTTGAATTTTCTTTTTATCAATTGTTATATCAAATTGTTCTTTAAAAGCTGTTGCAATTTCTTTTGTAGAAACTGACCCAAATGTTTTTCCACCTTCTCCTGCTTTTATTTTAACAATAACTTCTTTTTCTTCAAGCTCTTTACCAAAAGCAATTGCTGCATCATGTTGCTCTTTTGCAACTCTTTCTTCATTTGCATGTTGTAGTTTTAAATCGTTAAGATTTTTAGGTGTCGCTTCCAATCCAATTTTCTTTGGCAAGATATAATTTCTAGCAAATCCATCGTTTGCATTTATAATATCACCCTTTTTTCCTAATTTTTTATCATCTTGTAATAATATAATTTTCATAGTCCTAACCGCCTTTTTCTAAATATATTTATTTTTAAGAAATTCCTTCTTCTTGCTGAATTTGATCTAATACTTCTTCTATTTTGTCAATGGCTTCATCTAATGTAATACCTTCCATTTGACAACCAGCAACATTTAAATGGCCTCCACCACCTAATCGTTCCATAATCACTTGAACATTAATTTCATCAATCGATCTTGCACTTACATACACAATATCATGATACATCGTAAGTACAAAGCTTGCTTTTACCGTTCGAATATTAAGTAGTTCATTTGCTGCTTGCGCACATACAACAGTCGGACTTTCTAGCTCCGTACTATCACAGATTGAAATTGCATAATTTCCTCTATAAATTTGCGCTTGACTTACAGCATCTGCTTTCGCTTTATATTCTGTAGCTTCTTCTCTAAATAATTTTCTTACTCTAGTAACATCAGAACCACATCTTCTTAAAAATGCCGCTGCCTCAAATGTTCGAACACCAGTCTTTACTGTAAAATTACTTGTATCTATCATAATTCCAGAATATAGACAATCTGCTTCTTCTCCTCGAATCTTCACATTATCACTAATATATTGTAATATCTCCGAAACCATTTCGCATGTTGATGAAGCGTATGCTTCAACATAAGAAAGAACTGCATTATCAATTGTTTCTGTCCCTTGTCTATGATGATCAAACACAACGATTGATTTGCAAATCTTTAATAACTCTGGACATTCTGTTATACTTGGTTTATTTACATCCACAATAATTAATGCTACATTTTGTTCCGCAATTTCAAGCGCTTCTTGGCTATTAATTATCATATCTTCTTCATATTCACTATTATTTCTAAACAATTCCGTTAAAGGTTTCACGGATGTTGTAAAATCATTTACCACTATATGCGCTTGTCGATCTAATGTTTTAGCAATTCGATACAATCCAACCGCTGCCCCAAAACTATCTACATCAGCAATTCGATGCCCCATAATCAGTACTTTATCTTTACTAGTAATGATTTCTCTTAAAGCATGCGCTTTTACTCTTGCTTTTACTCTTGTATTCTTTTCAACTTGTTGACTTTTACCACCATAATATTGTATTGAATCCGGTATTTTAACAACCGCTTGATCTCCACCTCTTCCTAAAGCTAATCCGATAGATGTCCTTGCAAATTCATAGTTTTGTGCATAAGATAATCCATTTAATCCAATACCTATACTTATGGTCACAGCCATTTCATTTCCAATATTTACTGTTTTTACTTCTTCTAATAAGTCAAATCTATTTCCTTGTAATTTAATTACTGCTTCTTTTCTAAAAATGACAAAGTATTTATCTTTTTCAATCTTTTTTAAAATACCATCAAAACTTGCAACATACTTGCTCACCTTACGATCAATCAAAGCCGTTAATAGCGAACGTCTTACTTCTTCTACACTTTCTAATGCTTCCTCATAATTATCAAGATAAATAAGTCCTACAGCAAGAGACTGATTATCATTTTCCTTTAATGCTATTTTTAATGCTGTCTCATCAAACAAATACATTGCAATCAAAAATCCATCGTATTCCTTTGCTCGAAGAATATCACTTCGATTCACCATTTCCTTTAAAGAAATTTTCTTAAGTTTTGCAGTATATTCTTTTTCATTAAATGAAATTTCAAGCTCCGTTTCCTCAATATCAATTGGTAATTTTTCACGAATCAATTCCGGAAAAATAGAAGAAATTGATTTTGAATATCCTCTTGAAATATTAATTTCACGTTCAAACGCTTTATTTAACCATACAATTTTCCCTTTTTCATCCAAAATCAAATATGGCAATTCTAACTCCTTCAAAAGTTTCCTTTGTATTTGTCCATATTCTGTTGCAAAACTTACTAATTCATTGATAATGTACGGCTTTGTATTAAGCAATAAATATCCAATAATCGAAAAATACAATATTAAAAATAAAGTTAAAATAATCGAAGTTTTAACATCAATCATATAACCTGCTATGTTTATGAATATCAATAAATATCCTAAATTTATGGATGAATAAAGATATGTTCTTAACACCCCTTTTAATTTCACTTGGTTTTTCATTAAACTAATATTTCCTCTTCTTCCCAAAACTCTAAGGACTTGTACATAATTATTTTATCATGCAAAGTGCCAAAACTATTATATCATGAAAGTTATTCTTATTCCATATAAATAATATTGATATTTTTTTAGCAATAAAAAAAGACCAACAGCTATTTCTAACTATTGGTCTGTATTTTAAAAATCTTAGTCCATTGAATAAGGCATAAGTGCAACGTGTCTTGCTCTTTTGATTGCAACTGTAAGAGCACGTTGATGTTTTGCACAGTTTCCTGTGATTCTTCTAGGAAGAATTTTTCCTCTTTCAGATACATATCTTTTTAATTTGTTTGTATCTTTATAATCAATCGCGTTGTCTTTTCCACAGAAAACACAAACTTTTTTTCTTCTGCGCATAGCACCTTTTCTTTTCATCGGATAATCTGATTTATCACTTTTATTAAAAGCCATAGTATTGCCTCCTATCTATATTTTATCTTGAATTCCCCAGTTTTAATTAATTAAATGGTAACTCTTCTTCAATTCCATCCGGAATATTCATGAAGCCATCACTTGAACTTGCAGGTGCTTGACTTTCATATCCACCTCGTTGGAATCCACCGTCGTTTCCAGCGCCACCTTTGCTTTCTGCAAATTCGTGCTCTTCCACAACTACATCTGTTGTATATACTTTCACGCCATCCTTATTAGTATAACTACCAGTTTGGATACGTCCTGTTACCGCAATTTTAGTTCCTTTACGAAGATATTTTTCTGCAAATTCCCCTGTCTTACCAAATGCAACACATGAAATAAAATCTGCATTCGCTTCTTCTGTATTGTTACGATTAAATCTGCGATCTACTGCTATGGTATAGCGAGCGACTGCCATTGCATTTTCGCCCCCAGAATATCTTACTTCAGGGTCTCTTGTTAAACGTCCCATTAGAATTACTTTATTCATACTCTACTCTCTTTCCGGTACACCGGAAGGTATACCTTTACGCTTCTTGTTTCACGCATAAATATCTTAAAACGTTGTCAGTAATTCGAATTCTGCTTTCAATTTCGCCTGGTACAGTACTTGCGCCATCAAATTGAATAAAGTAGTAAAACCCGTCTTTCATTTTTTGAATTTCGTAAGCTAATCTTTTCTTACCCCATTCATCAATGTTTGTAATTTGTCCACCGAATCTTTCTACAAGTGCTTTTACTTTTTCTAAAGTAGCCACTCTTTCTTCATCTTCGATTTTCGCATTAATAACAACGACTAATTCATATTTGTTCATGCTTTTGTTACCTCCTTTTGGTCTCTGGCCCCTCTTTTGGAGCAAGGATATTATTTTTTATATCACGAATAGTTATGTTACCATAATTCATTTCATATTTCAAGCTTTTTCTCTTATTTCTTTAACGTTTTTTTCAAGATTTCTTCTACTTATCATGATTTGATGTTCACATCCTAAACATTGTAATCGAAAATCTGCACCACTTCTTATTACAAGCCACTCCTTACTTCCACAAGGATGTTGTTTTTTTAACCGTACTATATTTCCCACTTGAATATCCATGATCTCTCCTTTTACCTTCTTATTTTATTTTTTGATTATACCAAATCATACTCTATATATCTATAACAAAGAAATCAATGATAAAAATTTGCAAAAAAATTGATCACTATATTTAGTGACCAATTTTTCTATATTATGCTATTGGTGTTACTGGCTCAGTTGTAACAACTGGTTCGTTAATTTCTACAACTTCTTCAAGTTTCATACCTAACAACATTTGGTTTTTAATAACATCTCTTAAAACCTTGCCTGCTGATTGATTCATTTTCAACACTTCTTCTGGTGATAATGATTCACTATAAATTGGTTTTCCATTTTCATCTTCTCCAACTTGTAATGTACCAAGTGCATATTGTATTTTTTCTGCTTCCGCATTTACAATATGAGATAGAGATAATTCTTCAAGACCGATTGATGTTAATAAAATATTAATTGCATCTGTACGGTCTATTTGAATATTAGGGGATAAATCAGGAATATTTGGCATTGACATATTGTGCATTCCTCCTTATTACTTATTATACAAATATAATATGTATATTTTAAAAGTAAGTGCCTGTATTTTTTCTGTAATAATAATAAATTTCCAACATATACTACATAATAAGAAAGAGATTGTTTGAAATGGAGTAATCACTATGGGAATGCCTAAAATTCCAGAGGGTACCTATCGCCCTAATACAGATGAATTATTTATCGATTTGCTAGAATCAATTGCATTGGATCAAATGGCAATGTCCCATCTTTTGAATGCTCATGGCGAACTTTTGCAAGAAGCTGTAAAGCAATGGTCTTGTAAAAAAATTGATTTTTGCGAATTACAGGTTGCTTGTAATACAACAAATAAAATTTTAGAAGATTCTATCATGAAAGAATGGATGGCTCGAAAAAAAATTGCATCTATTATAGAAGCAATGGATAAAAAACAATCTTCCATTTCTAATGATACAGATTGTTGCTTTTTTAATAAATTTGAACCTAGCTCTATTTTGTAGAACTTAATTCATGATAGAGCTGTCGATATTCTTTCAATGATTGACTTTTCCTTATTTTTTTTATTAATTTTTCTTTTGATGGAAAAAGACATTCCCAATATGTCCATAATTCCTTTACTTTAAATAACGTATTTCGATCTTCTTTCATAAGCTCTTCATATTCATTTAAAATTTCATTATGAAATAAAGTAAATGTATTTATATCAAATTTCTTTTCTTGCTCTAATAACAATTGTGGATTTTTTAAAATTCCACGACCAATCATAACACGATCTACTGTTGAATATTTTTTTTGAATCTCTAAACATTGTTCTTTTGTCAAAAGATCCCCATTATAGGAAATCGGAATTTGATGAACTCTTAAGGCTTGTTCAAAGCATGTCATTCGTGGTTTGTTTTTATAATAATCCATCTGCAATCGTGGATGAATAATCAACTCTTTAATTGGAAATTTTTCATAAATACGTAGAAGATACTCCCATTCCTCTTCCTCTGATATTCCAATTCTTGTTTTAACAGAAATCTCACAATTTGTATGAGCAAAAATTTCTTCTAAAAACTCTTCTAATTTCTTTGGAACATCTAAAAAACCTGCTCCTTTGTATTTTGTAACAACTGTTTTAGATGGACACCCAAGATTGATATTTAATTCTTGATACCCATATTCTCTTAATTCTTTTTCAACTGTTAAAAATTCTTTTGATTTATTCGTTAAAACTTGTGGGACAATCGTCAGCCCTTTATTATGTTCTGGAAGAATATCATTTCTTTCCTTTGTACTCATTGCTCTATTTTGATTTGGTGAGATAAAAGGTGTAAAATATTTATCCATTTCTCCATAATACTTATAATATGCATTTCTAAATATATAAGTTGTAATTCCTTCTAGTGGCGCTAAGTAATACTTCATAATTGTTTTTATTCCTTTTTAAAATTTTTGTATTTTGGTTGCTCTTATAAATAAAACAATACCAATAATAAATAAAATAGTAAGTGTAGAAACACCCATATTTAGATTTCCTGTCGCTTGTGTAGTTATACTTACTACTAATGTCCCAAGAAAAGATGCTCCTTTTCCACATATATCAAGTAATCCAAAATATTCTCCTGATTGCTCTTTTGGAATGATCTTTGTATAGTATGATCTTGATAATGCTTGTATACCTCCTTGAAACATTCCTACCCATATTGCTAATACCCAAAATTGCCATTGATGGTGAAGGAAAATTGCAAAAATTGCAATCCCTGTGTAAGATACGATACACAAAAGAATTAAATGTTCTGTTTTATATTTTTGCGCCAACCTTCCAAACAAAAGTGCAAATGGAAAAGCAACTATTTGCGTTAACAAAAGCGCAAGTAATAATCCAGTACTATCTAGCCCTAGCGCCGACCCATATGCTGTAGCCATATCTATTATGGTATAGACTCCATCAATATAGAAAAAATAAGCAAGTAAAAAAAGAAAAATTTTCTTTTGTTTTTTCACATTTTTTATAGTATGAAACATACGAAACATACTTTTTTTAAATGGATTTTCACTTTTTGTAATATAAAATTTCTGTTTGTAGTTCTTAAGGAGTGGCAAACTCATTCCGCCCCACCATATGCCTGTGATAAACATAGAAACAATCATTGCTTGCTCAAATGTTATTCCTATTGCTTGATATCCTAACATAAAACATAAAATTATTACAAACGGTATACAACTCCCTACATATCCCCATGCATACCCACATGCCGAAATATGATCCATGCGTTCTTCTTTTGTAATATCCCCTAGCATAGAATCATAAAAAATAAGACTAGTGGAATATCCAACTTTTGTAATCACAAAAATAATAAGAAAGATAATCCAACTCTTTGCAAATCCCATTACGATACATCCTAAAATCCCCAATACAACACTTACTAAAAGTAACATTTTTTTGAAACCCCTATTATCTGCCACACTTCCTAATAACGGTCCTATCAAAACAACTATTGCCGTTGTAGCTGATGCTGCATACCCCCAATATGCCAAGTAATTTACACTTGATATACCTTCTGCTTCTGCTAAATAATTAAAAAATATCGGTATGATTGTAGATACCATTAAAATAAATGCAGAGTTTCCAACATCATATAAAATCCAATTTTTTTCTTCCCTATTTAATTTCAACATATGCATTCACTCCGCTTTCTAACTGTAATTGAACTAAAGTTTTTATCAAACAATTCACTCATACTCGTTTCATATTCCAAAAATGCATCAAATTCTTCTATCAAATCTACTGTTTTTGTTTGCGCATCAAGATAATAAGAGAATAAGGTATTGCAACTATCTATACATTTTGGATTTGGAATACGATTCATTATCATACCTTTTCTTTTTTTATATTGACCAACTAATTTTAAGCCAAAGAAAAGAAGGTTTCTTTTTACTATACCTGGTGCAACAAATAAATTTGTATAAAAAATCATTTCTCTTAATGCTTTTAGCACTTCTTTTTCTGTTAATCCCCTATAAAAAGATTTTATTATTGCTGCATTTTTTTTATCTACTTTAATGTGAGTCGTTAGCTTTTGACTAACAGGATCTATTCCATCTTTTACAAGTAAAAACCGATCAAACTCTACTTCAATTTCATCATGTGATATATTACTTTGTTTCATTTTTTCTTCTACATAACCATGGCAAAAAACATCAAGCGAAAAATGATTGATTACTCCGTAGATGTACGCAAGATATGGTGCTTTCTCTTTTTCATCCTGTATTACTTCTTTTGCATGTGCAAAGAAATCATATCCTGACTTTTCATGCAGTTCATTTCCCATTGCATTAACTTTATTTCTAGTAAATGGATTATAATAAAATAAAAGGTCCGGACCATGAAGTCCAATCATATACAAATCAAAATATTGATTAATAATTGCCTTTTTCTTTTCATCCATTTCCTTGTAAACAAATTTCCCCATTCTATAATGCGCATAAGTTGATGGCATAAACTTTGCCTCCTTTTTATTTTGTATATGATATATTATATAGATTCGTTCTTTTATATACTACCCTTTTAGGTAAAATTAAGATAAGCATTAAGTAAAGATCGTGTGAATCAAAAAGGCATACTATGTATTTGATTTAACCTACATAATATGCCTATCTTTTTTATTCTCTCAATTCTCTTATAATACCTTCATATAATTGCTCTTTTAATTCATCATGGTTCATTATTATTTGGTTTCCTTTATAGCCGCAACTTACTAAAAAAATTCCAAGTCTCGAACTAAGTGTTGCAATCAAATATTCATAGGGATATTTATTTGATATCATTCCCTCTTTTATTCCACATTGTATTAGATAATCCACAAAATATAAAGGAGTCATTTCCACGTCTTTATCCGATAATCTTTTTCGAATCTTATCTGCAATCTCTCCATCTCCAATCGCAATATGCACACACTTTAAAAAGCATTCTTTTTCTACTCTTTCTTTTTCCATAAGGGTAAATAAATACATTATTTTTTCACGGAATGTTTCTATTTTTTCCAGTTCCTCTTTTGTTTCAAATAATGCTTTTTGCTCGAAATAAAGAATTGCTTCTATTATGATGTCATCCTTACTTTTAAAATACTCATATGCAGTACCTTTTCCAATTCCAGCTCTATTCGTAATATCGGCAACTGTTATCTTTTTTAAATCGGCATTTTCCATAACAAATTCTGCAACAGCACCATACAAAGCTAATACTTTTTCATTTTTATTTTCTTTATTCATATCTACTCTTTTCACTTTCTATTAGCCATTCCCTTGCTCCAAATATTTTTTACGATTAAAGATTTCATAAATTGTAGGAATTATAAATAAGGTTAATAATGTTCCATATACTAATCCTCCAATAGTCACAATTGCCATTGGTTTTCCCATTTCAGATCCCATATCAGAACTAAATACCATAGTAGATAATGCCAAAACAGTAGTAAGTGCAGTCATAAATACAGGACGTAGTCTTGTTTTACTCGCAAGAACAATCGCTTCTCTTTTTTCCATACCATGTTCTCTTAAATGATTGATATAATCTACTAATACAATTCCATTATTTACAATAATACCAGCAAGCATAACAAATCCAATCATAGCAATAACGCTTACCTCACTTCCAGATAGATAAAGTCCTAAAAATCCTCCAGTAAATGCAAGTGGAATGGTAAACATAATGATAAATGGCGATAAAAGTGATTGAAATTGAGCAACCATAATCAAATACATAAATGCAAGAGCTAATATCATCATAAGAGCTACTTGCTCCATTGCATCCATAATCATTTCATTTTCACCACTAAATACTAAGGTGTATCCTTCTGGCATTTCATATTCCGCAATAGCTTGAGTAACCTTTTCTGATACAATACCTACATTATATCCTTCTGCAATCCCAGCAGAAACTGCAATATATCTCGTTTGATCTACTCGATTCACAGCATCAACACCTTGGCTTATCTCAAAACTCGCTAGTTCTTTTAATAGCACTTTTGCTTTTTTTCCCTCTTTATCCGTGTACTCAATCTCTATATCTTGTACTGTTTCTCGTGATAATGCAAGGTCCTTTTCATTTAATACAAATACATCATAATCACGAATTCCTGTATCAAGAGTTGTTGCAGTAGATGGATCTGCTAACTTCGATGCAATTTGAGAAAAGACCTGCGCTACTGTAAGACCTTTATCAATTGCTTTATTGTGATCAATAATTACTCTTACTTCTTGTGTCGCATCTTCTAATCCGTTAGATACTTCTACTGTTCCTTCTACTTTTTCAATAATTTTTGCAATATCCATTGCAATGGTTTGCAAGGTATCTATTTCTCTCCCTCGCACTTCTATACTCACACCATTTCCTGTTAACATAGACATATCCATTGAAGATGTTGTAATTTCAAGTTCAATAGCTTCTATGTCTGCTAATAAGTCTCTAATATCGTTTGCTAATTCTTCATTTGTTTTACTTTTTTCCTCCAATGTTGTTAGATAAATTGTAGTCACTGTCGTACTATCACTTGAACCCATTCCCATCATAGTGGAAGAACCACCTGTCATTGCTCCCGCATCTACAATATCTGGCAATTGCATTACTCGATCAACAATTTCATCTGTTATATCACCAGTCTCCTTTAAAGTAGACCCATCCGGTGTTGTTATTGTCATAGAAAATTGATTACTATCCATATCTGACATAAATGCCGTACCATTTGACAATGCAGCAAAAATGCTACTTATAAAAAGCACTACAACCGCTATTAGTATAATTGGTTTAAAAGACAGCACAACTCTTAATGCTTTTTCATAACCATTCATAATCCTATCGCCTAATTTAGTCGCTTTTTGTTCTTTCGTTGTAGTTAACAATACAGAAGCCATGGCCGGAACAACCGTTAATGCTATTACTAAACTAGCTCCTAAAGAAAATGCAATGGTTAATCCCATATCAACAAATAATTGCCTTGTTAGCCCTTCTGTAAAAACAATTGGCAGAAAAACACAAACCGTAGTGAGTGTTGAAGCAATAATTGCTCCTGCCACTTCCTTAGAACCCATAATAGCAGCGTCTCTCATAGAATGTCCCTCATGTCGCAATCGATAAATATTTTCAATTACAACAATAGAATTATCCACAAGCATACCTATTCCTAACGCTAGACCTGATAATGAAATAATATTTAAAGTTACACCGCTGAAATACATACAAACTATAGCAGCAACTAAACTAACTGGAATAGAAAATGCTATTACTAAGGTTGGTCGTATATCTTTTAAAAACAATAATAAAACAAGAATTGCTAATACTCCACCAAAAACTATGTTATTTAAAATAGAATTCATAACTAAATCTATATAAATTCCTTGATCCATTAACGCAATTAAAGATAAGTCACTATTCTTTCTTTCTAATTCTTTAAAACGATCAGCTAGCTTATCCGATACGTCTCCTGTCGAATATCCAGTTTGTTTTTGAATACTAATCATAACTCCAGGATTACCATTTACATTTGTATACACTTCATCTGCGTTATCCGTCATAAATACATCTGCAACATCAGCAAGTGTAATGATGTCTACACCATCCATATTTAAATTAAGAAGCGGCAATGTTAATAATTCTTCTACCGTTTCTGGCTTATTCCCTACACGAATTAAATAATCCACTCCATCTTCTGTTACATATCCACTTGGCATAGAAAAGTTTTGTGCCATTAGCAAGGAACTAACCATCTCTACAGTAAGAACACCTGTCATATTTGCATTCATATAAGCATCTTCTCTTGCTTCTTCTATTTGTTCTTCTGCATCTTTAATTTGTGCTTCTGCATCACGCAACTGATCTTTTGCAGTATTAATTTGCTCTTCTCCACTTTCAATTTGCTCTTCTGCACTTTCTAATTGTGTTTTCGCACTTTCTAATTGTGTTTCTCCAAATGCAAGTTGAGCTTCTCCACTACCAAATCCTGATGCTGCTTCAAGTTGACCCTTTGTAAGTTCTGTTAATGCCTCATCTACTTGCTTTTCTTGAATTTCAAGCTCTGCATATTGCGCTTTCAGCTGTGCAAGTGATTCCACTAACCCTTCTATTGTTACATTCAACTCTCCACGTTGACTTTCATATCCTGCTTTTACAATGTGAATTGTAGCTGTCAACTCTGCTAATGTTGTATCATCTGTATGTGTCACTCCTAATTGAGTAAGTGTAGTGCGGATACTTGGATCTAGTATGTTTGCTCGTGCCTGTACCGCAAAATCACCTGTATTATTACTTATTATCATATTTATTGCAGTTGCCATCTGATCCAATCCACCAAGTGCAAGCTCTAATCCAGATTTCCCTTCTTCTGCTTGTGCTAAACCTTGTTCCATTTGCATAATATTTGCAGATAAAAGAGTTTTTCCAGAAACGATTTGAGATTTTGCATCAATTAATTTTGTTGATCCAGATGCAATTTGATCAATTGCATTTGTTTTTTGAGATTCTAATTCTGCTTTTCCACTAGCTAAATCTGCTT
The DNA here is from genome assembly GCA_051653625.1 of Lachnospiraceae bacterium. Taxonomy (GTDB): domain Bacteria; phylum Bacillota; class Clostridia; order Lachnospirales; family Lachnospiraceae; genus SFDP01. The sequence continues at coordinate 6,771 of JBOFWM010000063.1, read as the reverse complement.
TTCCATCAGTAATTTCTTGTAATCCCTCTGTAATTTTTTGTCTAGATTCTGCAAGCTCTGCTATATTATTATTAATTTCATCCCAGCCCTCTGCAATTTCTTTTTTACCATCTTGAAGTTCTTTAAGGGATTCATCTATTTCTCTATCGATAGAGCCAAACACATTTAAATTAATAGCATCAATTTTATCTTGTCTTATTAAAACATGGACACTTTCTTCAATTAATCCACTAGCAGTAGCACTAGCAACCCCCTCAATGCTTTCTAATTCCGGGATAATATAACTTGTTGCATACTCACTTATTTGAGCATTTGTCATACCTTCTACCCCTACTGCGGCAACCATTACAGGCATCATATCTGGATTAATCTTCATGATTACTGGATTTCCCACCGCATCATCCCATATTGATTTTAATTGATCAAGATTTTCTCTGATTTCTAATGATACAGAATCCATGTTTGCATTTTGTGAAAATTCCATGATTACCATGGAATAATTTTCATTTGAAACAGAATTCAATCCTTCAATATTACTAACCGTTGCCATAGATGATTCAATGGGTTGAGTCACTACTGATTCTACTGTTTCAGGACTTGCACCAACATATGTAGTCATCACAATAACATAAGGAAGATTAATATTAGGAAGTAAATCTGTAGTCATTCTCATAAATGAAACAATACCTAAAATAATAATCATCACTACACCAACTAAGATTGTATATGGTTTTTTTACACTAAATTTTGAAATCATATTTATTCTCTTTTCTTCTTTTCTTTTTCCGACCGACCAGTCGGACATTACTTTAAATTATATAAAAAAATTGCAAATTGTCAATGCAAATTTATAGCATTTTTACTATATTTTTGTATTATTATATGATAGAATATTATCTTACTATCATGTTAATTATTTCTAACATAATCTTTTAAACTTTGAGAGGAAAAATTATGTCGTTATACAAAAAAATTACTTCTTTTTTTGATAGGGAATATTTTATCATAAAAAAACATGAACAAAATGTTAACTTATATAACAAAAATATGTTATGCTATTTTCTTATGATTTTTGCAATTGTATTACCTTTGACAATTTTGGGTTCGATTATTGGTCCAAGTACTTCAGATGGAATATTTAATTATGTCATCACTCAACTTATCTTAATCTTTTTAATAGTTTTATATAAAAAAGGATATTTTAATAAACATCCTCTGATTGGTCTATATATTGTAATGAGCATCGCTATTTTTTTTGGAATAATACTAAGTATTTATATTTCGCCTCATAATAGAACCACTATTTTACTTGGTGTTTTTTGTATTTTACCATTACTATACATTGACTATCTAAAACGAAAATTATGTTTTATTTTTTTAGGATATATTACACATGTTATCTTGGCATTCTTTTTTAAGGATTCTTCTTTTCTTTTTATTGACGCAGCAAATACTCTTGCATTTATTGTTATAGGTGTTTTTATTGGATATGTTACACAAGAGACAAAATTAAATTTTTACGAACTTGAAACACAATTAATCTTCGAGCGCGAAACAGACATCTTAACTGGATTAAAAAACAAAAGAAAATTATTTGAATTATTTGTTGAAATAGAAGAACATATTATTGACAAACCAAGTTGTGCCATTATGATTGATATTGATAATTTCAAAGAATACAATGACACGTACGGTCATTTTGTTGGAGATGAATTTCTTTCTTGCTTTGGTAATGCTATGCTAGAATTAGAACGTAAATTCAATATAAAATTTTATCGATATGGTGGTGAAGAAATAGCAGCATTTCTTTGGGATCATCTCAAAGATGAACAACTTAAAATTGCCGAAGTAATAAGACATACTGTCGAATCTCTAATTATAGAACATAAACGTACTGTTAGTATTGGTTATGTTGATTATACAGAATTTAATATCCTTAATATTGAAAATGCTATTAAATTAGCCGATATCGCATTATATTCTGCTAAAAACAATGGACGCAATCAAGTGATTAAATATAACACATCATTATCCCATCCATCGACATAATACAATTACAAAGCAAAAGGAAATAGAATAATGTTTATAAAAAAAACTATCGATAAAATTAATTGTTTACTAGAAAATGAGAAAAACAATATAAATCAAACTCAGCAAAATATTGATATAAGCAATCAAAAAATGCTAACTTGTTTTATTTTTATTTTTTCTGTTATTTTACCTTTTACAATACTTACAACACTTGTTACACATAATTCATTTTTAGGAATTACAAATTATGCTTTCACTCAAATACCACTTTTATTATTAATTATTTTATATAAAAAAAATGTATTTATCAAAAAACCTCTGATTGGTTTATATTACATAATGTCTATAGCTGTTCTTTTTGGAATTATGCTTAGTGTATATGTTTATCCACATGATAGAACTACAATACTTCTTGGCATATTTTGTATTCTACCTATTATTTATATTGACAAGTTGATGAACAAGTTGGTTTTTGAATTAATTGCTTTTCTCACGCATACCATCTTCTCTTTTTTCTTAAAAGATCATCATTTACTTATAATGGATTTGATAAATTCTATTGCATTTATTATCGTTGGTCTTTTTATCGGTTATGCTATTCAAGGAATCAAAATAAGTTATTTCAAATTAGAACAACAATTAAAATATGAGCGTGAAACAGACATTTTAACTGGATTAAAAAATAGACGAAAACTATATGAGTTATTTATGGACATTAATCATCAACAAGTAGATGCACCTAGCAGTATTATAATGATGGATATTGACCATTTTAAAAGATATAACGACACTCATGGTCATAGTATGGGGGATAGATTTCTTTCTTCCTTTGGACGTACATTGCTTGAACTAGAAAAGCAATTTAATATTAAATTTTTTCGATATGGTGGCGAAGAATTTGTAGCTTTTTTATGGGATTATGATTTAAAGCACAAAGAAATAACAGAAACCATACGCTCTAATGTAGAAACCATGAAAATGAAGCATAAATGCACAGTAAGCATAGGTTATGTTAATTACTCTGATTTTAAAGACGTACATATTGAAAATTTATTAGAACTAGCAGATTTAGCATTATATAATGCTAAAAATACAGGGCGCAATAAAGTTGTAAATTATAAGAAAAAATCACCAACATCTGCTTAGTAGATGTTGGTGATTTTTTATTTTTCATCCATATCTAAGAGTTGTAACTTTTGTTCTAACTCTTTTTGTTTTGTAATATCACTAAGATGAAAAAAGAAGATATGACGATTACCCGCTTGTGATAAATATTGTATTGTATAACTTTGCCAACGCAATACTCCAACTTCTTCTCCCAATGGATACCCACAAATTTCCCCGGAAATTTCTCCCTTTGTCTCTATAATTTGTAACACATTCTCTTTAAATCGACTCAAGTAATCAGGCGATATCTTATCAAATATATTTTGATTAAACGGTGAAAATTGTTCTTTTGTAACACCTAACACTTCATAAATCTTTTCATTTGCTCGTAGCACAATCAAAGAATCATTACAGTATTCAACAATTAAAGCACACCCTACAAAACTATTAAACACCAAATTTTCTTGTGTTTTTATATCCCAAAAATCAACTGATGCATTTGGAGATAGATTTTCTAATGAATGTAATTCCGCTGAAATATGATGGTTCTGCAACATCTCTATAAAATCATCTGCTGACATTGGTTTTGCAAAGTAGTAACCTTGTAAATAATCACATCCTATACTTTCTAAATAATCAACTTGTTCTTTTGTTTCTACACCTTCTGCAATAGTAATCAAATGAATTCCTTGTGCCATACGGACAACAGAACTCAAGATATTTCCACTGCGAGTTGCATTTGCACTATCTTCTATAAATTTCATATCTAATTTTATAATGTCTATTGGAATATCTTTTAAAACATTTAAGGATGAGTATCCACTACCAAAATCGTCCATTTCTACCATAAATCCACATTCTTGGAGCGCTATTATTTTATTCACTAAATATTCATGATTTCCAATATACGCAGTTTCTGTTACTTCTATATGTATCATAGAAGGTGAAATATCATATTTGTCTAATAGTTTTTGTAAATCTGGTATAAAATTTGGTTGCTTTAATTCTATTCGAGAAACATTAACTGAAAAATGTGGTAATTGCAATTTTGCATTTAACCATTTTCGAATCGTAATACAAAGTTTTTCACGTAAATAGCTATCTAATGCCGAAATACGACCTGCTTCTTCTAACACTGGAACAAAACAATCTGGTGTATATTTTATTGCACCATCTTTAATCCATCGCACAAGAATTTCTGCTCCTTGAATTTTTTTTGTAGTTGCCGAAAATTGTGGTTGAAAATATATATGAAATTCATCATTTGCAATCGCATCATCAAATGAATTTAAAATATCAGCACGAGTATGTAAACTACGAATAAATACATTATCAAAATTCACAAATTGATTTGGAGCAACTCTTTTCGCATGAGAATGTGCCGTTAACGCTCGTTCTAATACTGTCGAAGCAGCATCATCTGGTTGTGTAAAATATCTTCCAAGCGATAAATCAAGCTTATAATCCCCTATAAAATCTGTTGCAGTACGAATTTGTTCAATTAAAGAAAAAATATGAGTTACGTGTCCTCCTTCCGTACTTGTTGGCATTAAAATAACAAATGTATCTGAGTGCAATTTTGCTAACGTTGCCATACCAGTTGGAAAAGAATCTATTGTTTTTTTTAAAATATCAGCAATACTGCATAATACTTTATCTCCTGCTGCTGATCCAAAACGATCATTTATAAGTTTAAAATTACAGATATCAAATACAATACAAAAAAATAATGTTCCTGTATTTTTTTCAAGAATACGATTGCTTTCTATTCGAAAGTTTTCACCATTTGGAAGCTTTGTTAATTTATCATAAAATGCTAAATCATATAATTCTTTTTTAACACGATTATTTACAATATAAATATATCCTGCCAAAATAAATATACAAACTCCAAAAATAACTAAAAATAAGAGTGCATCAGTTGTACCTAAATTTACACGTGAGGCTAAACTATTTTTATTAACATGAAGAACAAGAAACCAATCATTAATTTCTAATGGAATATATTGAAAAAATATTTCATTTGCTCCATATTTATACATAAAAACTCCACTACGATTCATTTCTATTTCAGAGTAAAGTTGTTCCTCCGTAAATGTTGTATTTACTCTTGCAAAAAAATAGTTCAAATAATTTTGACGAATAGACACATCTTTTTGTGTTAACTGATTTGAAAAAATAAGTTCTCCATTACTGTTAAGCACTCCAATATTTCCATTTTCATCAAATGTATTTTCAATATAAGATTGTAAAACCTCTAAGGTATTAAGTCCAACAAGCACATATTGAACTTGTTGATGCTCTTTATCGTAAACTGGATACGACATTGTCAAAATAAAATCACCATCTATTCTAGATTGTATTGGATTATAGAATGTTGATTCATGAGTATTAAACTGATATGAAATATCTTCAAAAGAAATTTCTATTTCACTATTATCTGTAGTTGCAACCATTCCATCTTTATCAAAAAGAGCAAGTTGATAAAATTCATGATTTATCTTAGAATTCTGCAAAATGTCTACTGCTTCTGTAAATGTATTATCTTCTGATTCTAATAAAGCAGAAATATTCTTCAACAAATTCATATTTGACGTTAATTTTGAATAAATAGCATTTTTTTGTAATACTGCAAATTCATTTAATGTTGTTGTAGCATATTGATCAATATTAACCTGTATTTTTTGAGAATAACGTACAAAAGCCATTACAATAATACACAATAAAATTACACCAAGTAGCGCATTTGCAATATTTTGAATCTTCGTCTTTTTCATCCTATACCCTCTTTATAAGTTTATAATTTGTTATATCATAAAAACAGTTTAAATACAATTGTTTTATCTTCCCTAATAAATATATCCATAAAATCTGAAAAAAAGAAGGTGTGCTATAAAAAGCATCACCTTCTTTTTTGTTAAATTTTTATTTAAGCGTTAACGATTTCTTCTTTTTCTTTTTTTACTTTCTTTACATATAAACATACCACTACTTGAACCAATGCAATACATACCATTAAAATGGTCCATTGATCTATAAATACCATTGGATTTGCCATATTCTCTGTAAGAATAAATGCTACTATTGATCCAACTGCTGGAATTAGACTTACAAATCTAACGTTTCCTTTTTTCTTTATAGTTTCATCTTCTTTTTTCTTTTTACCAAAATAAGTAATAAGTAAAAGAATACTTGCAAGTGTTGTTCCTATTGCTAAAAGTAAGTTTAATACTGCCCATGCAGCTTTTATTGGCGCTGCTGCTAATGGTACTTCTTCTTCTTCAATTGTTATTTCTGGTGTTAAAGATAACTCAGGATCCTCCTCTGGCGTTGCTGCTAATGGAATCTCTTCGTCTTGAATAATAACTTCTGGTGTTGCTGGTGCTACTGGTGCTACTGGTGCTACTGGCGCTCCCGCTAGAGCTACTTCTTCATCTAGAATAGTAGTCGTTGTTGCTGTTGTAGTTGTTGTAGTTGTAGTTGTTGTAGTTCCCGGTGTTGTTGGCGTTCCTGGTGTTGTTGGCGTTCCTGGTGTTGTTGGTATTTCTGGTATTTGAGTAAATGAAACAGTAAATGTTGAATCTTTTATTACTTCTACCGTTGCACCAATTACTTCATTTTTATTTTCATCAG